>JAJZXX010000120.1 GCA_021806205.1 Bacillota bacterium
ATCTCATATGCCATGAGTCGAAAGACAAGGGTCCATTTACACGCGGCGCTAGCCAAAGAATGCCAAAAGAAAATAACATGAATTAATGCGGCAACAGGGGATTGTGCGCCTAACCTGACAGCATTGGCCTTGCGCCACGATCCAGGTCAGCGCTGTCGGTTTGGCATTGTTCCGGTCGGCCAAGACGGCATCATCCGCTCGCAATCGTAAACGTGTGAGGGATTCGGCGCCATGCGCATCCGTCAGTTCCCCGTGTTCCCACTGCCCGTGCCCAAATTCCATTGCGCATTAAGGCGCCACATGGTCGCGTCGCTCCCGGGGCATTGAATCGTACTGCCATCGGTGAGCACCAGCCGAAATGGCTTGTGAGCGCGGCGCCAATACCTTGCGATCGGAACCATTGGTCCAAGATACCCCTCAGCCACGCGGGCGCGTGGCGTAAGCGATTGAGCACCGCGACATCCGAGAGGTCCGCCAGACCCATCCGTTTCGCCCAAGCGGCCGTATTGCGTAAAGACCAATCATTCCAGGCATACCCCAGGATCAGGCGCAAGAGATCGGTAGCAGACAGGATGGCCCGCAATCGTGTGATGGCGCCTTTCGTCCAGACCGCGTCTTGCCAGCCTTTCGGCAAGAAATGTAGGAGTATCGCCCATTGATCTTCTAACGGCTTGCTGAAGGCGGAAGTTTTGTTCATGTCTCGGGCACCTCGATCACGAAAGTTGTTCGATTACGTCACGATATCGTGCCGAGAGTCCTTTACGACCAGGGGTATTTCTCTTAATTTAGCGCATATTCGGTACCCCCCTCATACTCGTAAAGGGCGAGATTCTCCCTAAACAAGTGATCTAGCACCAGAATTTGCATGATCGTCCCGCCATGAGAATTGGCCGCGACTAATCCAACGCCGAGACGACAGTCTCCCAGATCAGCTACTCACGAAGTGGGGAATCAAGTGGCCGCCAGTAGTCTGAGCGTCTCAATGCTTTACCCAGCCGTCATGGCGAGCCCGAAGCGGCGAATTCGGACCATGCCAATGACGATCCGGCCTGCTGTCATTCCCAGATCGATAGTGGTGTCGAAGAGGATCAAGGATCGTGTGCTGGCATGAAATCTTTTTCAGATGCGCATCGGTGACAGAATATTGGTTGCGCGTAAAGCTATGTTGCTGACCGTGGCAATGCCGATCATTACCAACAGGGTAGGTTGTGGTGTAACCATTGCCAACCTTCCCAGACATCACCCCAAACGGAACCCTGAGGGTCCCTGAGCGTGCCGTTCAATGTCCTGATGATTGATTAATGCCACGAGTAGCATGGTCACGGCAAATGTTGCCACTGCCGAGGTTATAGTCAGACCCGCACTCGCAGTTGTTGAGAACTGTGGAATAAGGCATGGGCCGTTACCAAGGCATGTTGGACAACCATCTCGGGCAATAGAGCCGCCCGTGGCGGATCATATAAGGTGGGGATCTGCCCGACCCGAACGATGGAATCCGGATGCATGACTTAAGTCTTCTGATTTGGGCCAATGGCAGCCCTGGGCAGCAATGCCTAGGTGTAAAGACCGGAGCGCTTCGTGCCTCTAAAATCTTTGTCCGACATCTTTTCCTGAGGAGTGATAATTTGCCTTCCTGGGTAAACTATAGCAATAACTCCGGGGGTGAGACATGCGCATGAATCGCAAGCATTGGTATGCATGGGTGGCCTCAGGCAGTCTCGCGGTAGCGCTGGGCGTCTACCTTTTTCCTCTGATTCGGCCCCCGGTGAAGCTTGCGGCCTTGACCGCTAGCCAAGTGTTTCGAAGAAGCCGAGCGGCTATGACGCATAACCAGTTCACCGAAACCGTTCGGTATCAGGAGAGTTTGCTGCCCAGTGCCATTAACGCGGCCCGTTTATTAAATCTTCCCATTCCGGATTCCAATGTGAACACCATGGTGCTGTATCAAGCGTCCCCTTGGGACTGGCGCCTTGAAGAGATGAACAACCAAAATACGGTGGTAGGCGTCATTGCCCGCCGCCACAATCGTGTCGTTACGTACCAGCCCATTAATAATGAGCGGTCCATCGATTCTCTGCCCCACACAATATCGTCAGCCTGGTCGCTTTGGCAGGTTCCCAAGGTATCGGCGCTCAATTGGAGTTGGACAGCTTCAGTACGGGTCGTACGGAAGTTGGGTCATGCCGCTTACCAGGTCACCATGACCCCCACCCGTCAGGGAACCCTCTGGGGTTCTGTCCGCTATTGGTACCAGGGGACAAGCTTTCTGCCTTTAGGCGTGACGGTGTCGGCACGCGGTGGTGGTGCGGTGCTTGCCGCTACTGTCTCGTCACTTCACAAGGGTATACCGGCTAAGGCAGCGTCACCCCCGATGGTAGGCCGCTTGGTGGCGTGGAAGGTGTCGCCTGCCCTGGCATCCCTTTTGCAGCGCGCGGGCAGGGGCACGATGTCCCCTAACCAGACCTTCCCGAAGCGGCTTGGTCCTTTATCCCGGGTCAGTGAGCATCAGTCGGGGCAGAATGCATTGGCGGTCTATGGGAGCGGACCTGGTCGGGTGTTGGTTATGCAAACGGCGTCCCATCTCTTTAAGGGCCGGCCTGGGCGTACTTTCTTTCGCCCCGTGCGAGGCTTCCCCCAATTTGAGGGAGTGACCGACGGCATCTTTAGTCTGGTGACATTTCGGGTTCACAACCGCGAAGTGATACTCATGGGCAGCCGCTCCAAGGACGAACTGGCAAGGTGGGCGAAAAACGCATGGCAATAGCCGTGGACGTGATGGACTTGAGTAAGCGTTATGGCTATCGATGGGCTCTTAAAGATGTCACGCTCTCGGTGCCGTCGGGTGGATCCTTAGGATTGGTTGGACCCAATGGCGCAGGCAAATCCACTTTGTTGCGCACACTCCTGGGTTTAGCCCGGCCGTCGAAAGGTAATGCCTGGTTGAACCAGATTCCCGTGTGGCCCCGTCCCGAACGAGCCTTGGCCGAAGTCGGGGGATTTGTGGACTTTCCGCGGGTGTATCCCCATATGACGGCACTGGAAAACCTGTCTTTATGGGCCGACTTGACCGGGCAACCGCGCCGGCGCGCCTTTGAGGCGCTGCCCTTGGTGCATTTGAAGGAGCACGCGAATAGACGGGTAGTTGAATATTCGCATGGAATGCGCCAACGCCTGGGGCTGGCGGTCGCTCTGTTAAAGCGGCCGAGTCTCATCGTATTGGATGAGCCCCGTGACGGGCTCGACCCAGCCCGTCAAGAGGAGATGCGCGGAGTGATTGAGATGATCCGGAATGAACTCGGTTCGACGTTCATCATGTCTAGTCACGTGATCCAGGACGTCGAACGGTTATGTGAGCAGATTGCCGTATTTGATGCGGGACAGTTGCGGTTTTTTGGACGACCGGCTTTATTGGGCGCTTCCCAAGATGAGGAAATAATTTGGGAGGCGCGGCCGCTCACCCGGGCCTTGGGATGTTTGCAAGACCTGGGAATTTGGGCGCATGTGACCCGTGATGGCCGCCTCGCGGGGTGCTTGAATGCGAATCGCGACTTGGCCTCGGTGAACGCGCTTATGGTGAAAAGAGGGGTACTCATTCATACAGTTGAACGGCGGCAGTCCAGTCTAGAGACGCGATTGCTGCGATATTTAGAGGATGGCCATGTACAAGTACGTTAGCTGGGAATGGCGCAAAGAAGCGAGGTTGGTGCGCTTTTGGGGATCGCTCTGTGCATTGGCCGTAATGGGGGGCCTCTTTACTTATGGATACGTGAACCTTCGCCATAAGGAAGCACTCTTGGCTATTGTGGGGATGGGAGCATCGGATGGGTTTTTTGTGCCGGTGTTGGCAGTGTCCGTGTCCGCCACCATTCTTTTGCCGTTTTTCGTCACTATTGTGAGCGGTGATGCGATTTCCGGGGAGCGCCAATGGGGTACCTGGCCCCTGCTGCTAAGTCAAGGGGTGAGCCCTTGGCGATTATACGGGGCTAAATGGATTGTTGGATTGACCTATGCGGGACTGGCCACGCTGACGTTGGTCTTGTCCAGTGCATTAGGCGGTTTTCTGGTTATGGGATGGCATGCAACCGCGCTGCCTTCGGGGATAATGGCATCAGCGTGGGACCAGGTGCGTTTGTTGGCCCTGATGACGGCCTACGTATCGGTGGGACAAATGGCGGTGGCCTCACTGGCGATTACGGTCAGCGCATTTTTTCGCAACACCTTGTCAACCGTCTTAGTCGTCATGGGGGTGCTGTTGGTCATGGTGATGATCGGAGAGTTTCCGGTTTTCTCTACGGTGCAACGATTTTTGCTAACCGATTACTTTTCACAGGCTCAGGCGGTTCTCAGTGCGCCTCCTAATTGGTTGGCGATGGAGCGGGGGATCCTAGTGTTTTTCCTGTATGGGATGTGTTCGTGGATGACCATGGGATGGTTTGAACCATTTCGCGATTAGACCATCGATTGACAGTATGCCGGGTTTTCCCGTACCATACGTTCTAGCAATAAAAGGCATCGGATGCGCGGGGGAGGATCCCGATTGGATATTAAGCTAGTCAACATCGGGTTTGGAAACATTGTTTCGGCCAACCGAATTGTGGCGATTGTTAGCCCTGACTCGGCACCGATTAAACGGATCATTACAGAGGCGCGCGATCGGGGCGTGTTGATTGACGCAACCTATGGGCGAAGAACCCGAGCTGTCATTATGACCGACAGTGAGCACGTCATCCTGTCTGCGGTACAGCCGGAGACTGTCGCCAATCGCTTGACCAGCCGCCCGGCGGAGACGGATGACGAGGACGACGAGGAGGCAGACGACTAAATGGGAAAAGCGGCCTCAGTGGAATCGTTAGTCAGTGAAACGAAAAGCAAATACGCGCTGGTGGTGGCGGCAGCGCGTCGCGGGCGGGCCATTATGGATGGGTATCAACCTTTAGTGGATGTGCATGCGACCAAACCGGTCACGATCGCGTTGGAGGAAATCCACCGAGGCTTAGTTTCCGTGGAAGTGCCCCCGCTAGGCATTAAGTAAGTGCGCATTATTGTAGGGGTATCGGGCGGCGTCGCGGCGTATAAAGCTTGCGACTTGGTGAGCCGCCTGGTTCAACGTAATCATGAGGTGCGGGTCCTCATGACCCCTAATGCTGCAGATTTCGTGGGTCCGCTAAGCTTTCGGGCTCTGACGGGACAGACCGTGGGGATTATGACTGACGACGAACCCGATGGACCGCTCTCTCATATTCGTTTGGCCCACTGGGCGCAGGCGTTGGTCGTGGCGCCAGCCACCGCATCACTGTTGGCGAGATGGGCCGCGGGACAAGCCAGCGACCTTTTGTCGCTGGTCTATCTGGCGTTTGGGGGGCCCGTCCTGGTAGCGCCCGCTATGGAACCGGACATGTGGGCCCACCCCCGTACCCAAGCCAATATCGAGACGTTAAAGGGCGACGGTGTCAAGGTCATCGGGCCCGATAGGGGGCGCCTGGCGTCCGGCCGCGTGGGACTGGGGCGGATGGTCGGGCCTGAAGAACTTGTTGATGCGGTCGAGCATGCTAACGTCCCGCCCGATCTTTCGGGAGTGACACTGGTCGTAACGGCCGGCGCTACCTTTGAATATTTTGATCCTGTGCGGCTCATGACCAATCCGTCGACGGGATTCATGGGCGTGACGATTGCTAATCTTGCTTGCTGGCGTGGCGCGCGAGTTATTCTGGTAGAGGGACCCTCGGTCAAAGCGGCCAAGGTCCACCCGGATGTCGAACGCAGGCCGGTAGAGTCCGCTCAAGATATGCTGTCGGCGGTTCAAGACGTGATGTCCGGGGCCGATGCATTTATCGGAGCGGCTGCGGTTTCGGATTTTCGCCCTGCCCATCGGCTGACGCACAAAGCAAAAAAGGACTCGCTAGACCTACAATGGCAGGTGGAAGAAAACCCCGATATTATTCGGTGGGTCAAAGCCCACTATGGCAATACCAAGTGGGTGGTGGGGTTTGCGGCCGAGACCGAAAATCCCGTAGAAAATGCCCAGAAAAAATGTCAGGATAAAGGCTTGGACGCGATTGTGGCTAACCTGGTCGGAACCGATCAAGGATTTGGTTATCACAGTCATCAAGCTTGGTTGCTGTGGGACGATCAGGTCGAACCTCTTTTTGACGGAGCTGAAGGTTCTGACGGATCCGAAGGAAAGGTCCACACGGCCGACAGACTATTGAACTGGTTGGCCGATAGGATCCAGGAGGCTTCCGGGTGGAGCCATTAGCGGACATTATTATCGATCGGGTGGTGGAGTCGCTCGATCATCCTTTCACCTATCGAATTCCCCCGGAGCTTGTTGATGCGATCGCGGTGGGCCAGTGGGTTACGGTGCCCTTTGGCAAATCAGAGGTTTTTGGGGTGGTACGCCACATGCGTTCCGGCTCCTCTGAGGGACTGAAGGACATCAAGACCATACGTCGGCTGGATCCGGTGCTCACCCCGGTGCTTTTGGAGCTGGCCGAGTGGATGCAGGATAGGTACCTTTGCTTTTTAGCGCAAGCTATCCGTGCCATGGTGCCGAGTGCCGTCAGAAACGACATACGGGCTCGCCCAGCCGCCGTGTGGTATCGGGTTCAACGAGAACGCCTGGGCCGCCGTTCCTTAAAACAGACCGTTTTTGAATATGTTAGCGAACATCCGGGCGTGGAACGTCAAACGGTGCTGGCGGCGTTCCCTGCCTCGGGTCCTGCGCTTCAGGCGTTAGTCCGGGAAGGTGCATTACAGGCGTTTGCCTATCCCCCGAACACCCACGAACCATCGCGACCGATGCTAACTGAGCACCAAGCTCAGGCCTTAGCCAGGCTGAAATCCGGCCCGAACCGGGCCTGGCTTTTGCAAGGGGTGACTGGATCAGGCAAGACCGAAATCTATCTGTCATTGATTGAGGGCGTATTGGCGGAGGGACGTCAAGCGATGGTGTTATTGCCGGAGATTGCCCTAACCCCGCAGACTTTAACCCGATTTCGCGAGCGTTTCGGAATACAGGTGGCGGTCTGGCACTCCGGACTGTCTCACGGGCAGAGGCGGGCCACCTGGGATGGCGTTCGCCAGGGGCAGATCGGGGTTGTCGTGGGAGCCCGTTCGGCGGTCTTTTTGCCTTTTCCGAACCTGGGCGTGATTGTGCTGGATGAAGAGCATGAACCAACCTACAAGCAAGAAGAGCACCCCCGCTATCATACGCGGGAGGTCGCAGTGTGGAGGGGTCAGCGGGAGAGGGCCACGGTTGTTCTGGGGAGTGCTACGCCCTCGGTCGAATCGCGGTATAGGGTTCATCAGGGAGAATTGGAATTGGTTGAGCTGCCTGAACGGGTAGGGGGACGAGCGATGCCCGCGGTGACCATAGTGGACATGCGCCAGGAATTAAAAGAAGGTCATCGCGAGATTTTTAGCCGGCTGCTCAAAGAGTCGTTGACAAAGGTATTGAAAAGCGGTCAGCAGGTCATTTTGTTCTTAAATCGCCGGGGATATTCGACGTTCATTCTGTGCCGGTCCTGCGGAACCGCCCTGGAGTGTTCAGATTGCTCGGTTTCTCTGACATTTCATCAGCGGGAGCATCGACTATTCTGCCACTACTGTTTGAACGAGTTCGCAGTTCCCGATACCTGTCCGGAGTGTTACAGCGACAAAATTAGACACTTTGGCGCGGGGACAGAGCGGGTGGTGGAAGAAGTCAACCGATTATTTCCAAAGGTGCGGATTCTTCGTGCGGATCGGGATACCTTGACGCGACCTCAAGACTATGCGGAATTGTACCACCGTTTTTATGACGGCGAGGCCGACGTGCTGGTGGGGACCCAAATGATCGCTAAAGGTATGGACTTTCCTCAGGTGGGTCTAGTCGGGGTCGTGGCCGCGGACACGGCTCTTCACCTTCCGGATTTTCGAAGTGCCGAGCGAACCTTTCAACTGTTGGTCCAAGCAGCCGGGCGATCTGGGCGCAAAAACACGACCGGAGAGGTCGTGATCCAGACCTATAACCCGGACCATTATGCCATTAGATGGGCGCAAACCCACGATTATCCGGCCTTTTTCCAAGAGGAGATTGTGAATCGGAAACAGACCCGCTATCCTCCCTACGCGGATCTCTGGCTGTTGCTGTTTGAAGGGGAGCAGGACGTGGTGGTGCAAGAGCGTGCCCTGGCGGCAGCTCATGAGTTGCGAAGCCGCTGGCCGAATAAGGATGTGCTGGGGCCGGCTCCAGCGCCATTGGCGCGAGTGCGCGGCCAGTATCGCTACCAAGTGTTGGTGAAATCATTTCCCGAGACAGGGGACGACGATCTCACCTCCTATTTGAAGGAGCTCAAGATCCATGATCGTCAGCTCAGCCTGACTCGGGATCC
This sequence comes from Bacillota bacterium, assembly GCA_021806205.1. Taxonomy (GTDB): domain Bacteria; phylum Bacillota; class Sulfobacillia; order Sulfobacillales; family Sulfobacillaceae; genus Sulfobacillus_B. The sequence goes on from JAJZXX010000120.1 coordinate 8,373, forward strand.
CTATTTTTTGATGTAGGAGGAGATACACGAATGGCGCGGATCGTGTTCATGGGCACTCCAGACTACGCCCGTCGCGTATTGGAAGGATTGGACCGCCGAGATCATGATGTCATTGTCGTGACCAAGCCGGACTCGCCAACAGGGCGGCACCGCATACGGACTCCATCCCCGGTAGCGTCCTGGGCGGTTCAACGGAGTCTTGAGGTATGGCGCCCGGGGTCGCTGGCCGATATCAAAGAGGCCCTGGCAGCCTGGCGGCCGGATTACATTTTGACCGCGGCCTTTGGATGGATTTTGCGGCCCTGGCTCTTGGATCTGCCAAGGTGGGGCGCATATAATTTGCACGCGTCGTTGCTACCTCGCTGGCGCGGTGCCAATCCCATCGCCTGGGCCATCCGGGCGGGCGACTCGGTGAGTGGCGTAACCCTCATGCGCATGGATGCCGGAATCGACACCGGTCCGATTGTCGATCAGAAGGTGGTTCCCATCGGGCCTGACGATACCACGGAGCAGATGACTCAAAAGCTGGCGGACGTTGCGGCACAATTATGGAATGAGACGATGCGGATCCAGGGATCGGGACCATTTTCACATCACCCCCAACCGGAGACTGGCATGACGACGGCCCATAAGTTTGGCCCGCACGATGATGAGGTGGACTGGTCCCTTTCGGCATCGCGTATTCATGCCTGGGTGCGCAGCCTGACCCCGGAACCGAAAGCCTCCGTCCACTGGGGTGATACCCGCATCAAGATCTGGGACACTCATGTGGAAAATCGCGGGATGGGTAAGAGGCCGGGCCAGGTAGAACTGGATCGGGAGGACTGGATCGTGGGGTGCGGCCAGGATTCTTTGAGAATCCGGAGGGTTCAGCCGCCAGGTCGTCGGGCCATGAGTCCCGGGGCGTTCGTGCGGGGCTTGCGCGACACCCCAAAAGACTGGATACTGAGATGAATGTTATTGGTCCGGCGCGGCAGGGGGCGTTAGTTGCTCTGGGTGAGGTTCGTAAAGGTCTGACGGTGAGCGATGCCTTACGGTCTGCGAAAATGTTGTCGGGTCCCGATCGGGCGCTTGAGACGCAATTGGTGTACGGAGCGCTGCGCCACCGCCGTTATTTGGACGTTTGGATTGCGCGTTATCGCCCGGGATGGCTCGACGGGGTCGTCCGCGACATTTTGCGATTGGCTTTCTTTCAATTGGGGTTTTTGGATCGCGTGCCGGATTATGCGGTTGTCAATGCCGCCGTCGAACAGGCCAAGCAGGTAAACCCAGGAGCTGCTCTTTTGGTGAATGCTGTATTAAGGCGCGGTCAACACCATCCGCCCCGCCCCGATTCTTTAACGTTGGGCGAGCGCTATTCCCATCCGGATTGGTTAGTGGAAAAGTGGCGCCACCGATATGGCGAAGGGACTGAGTCGGTGCTTCACGCCAATAATCGCATCCCGCCCCTGATGCTGCGCGTCAACGTAAAGCGGGAGAGCCGCGAGAAAATTCTCCAAGACTTGAAGGCTCAAGGTCTTCACGCGATTAGGTCTTTGTATCTTCCGGAGTCCATCCGGGTGACCGGTTCGCTGTGGTTGGAGGACATCGCGGCCTTTCGTCAGGGCTTGGTCACGGTTCAGGATGAAAGCAGCATGTTGGTGGGTTGGGTTTTGAACGCACAGCCAGGAGACGATGTGGTGGACATGGCCGCGGGCGTGGGGGGTAAAGCGATTCACGTATTGGAAAGGACGGACGGCGCGGCCCATCTAACAGCCTTAGACATTTCGCGGGATCGCCTGTCGTTATTGGACGAAAACTTGCGGCGAACCGGATACCAGGATGCGGGGCGGGTTGTGTGTCAGGCTGCCGAAACATTTGCCCAAACTCACTCCGGAGAATTTGACCGGGTTCTTTTGGACGCCCCTTGCAGTGGATTGGGCGTGTTGAGGCGCCGTGTCGACGCCAAGTGGACGAAGCAGCCCGACCAATTTATGGATCTGACGCGGCGCCAAGTTATGCTGCTAAATGCGGCGGTCAGATTGGCTAAACCGAATGGCGTGATGGTGTATAGCACATGCTCGACGGAACCCGAGGAAACCTTGGAGGTAATAGATCAGGTGATCCGAGACGGGGACGTGGCCTTGGAAGATGCGACAGCATACTTGCCTCATCCGAAATTGAGGGATTTCGTGACCCAGGGCATGGTGGTCCTGGCGCCTGGCGACCTAGATATGGACGGTTTTTTTATTGCGCGCCTGCGCAAAAGGAGGTAAGCCGGGTGCCTACCCCGATGGCGGACCAAGATGTTCTGTCTATGCGACAAGAGGATTTGATGGCTTGGATGACAGCAAATGGCCATCCTCGGTTTCGGGGTCAACAGCTCTTTGAATGGCTGTGGCGGCACCATGCTCGATCCTATGATGAGGTAAAAGTGTGGCCCGATGGTCTCAAGCAAGAGACGGCGTTCAAGCTCCCCTTGTTCCGACTTTCGTTGGTGACGCGCCAAGCAGCGCAAGATCGCACCACCAAATTGCTGTTGGCATTAAAAGATGGCCAACGCGTGGAAACGGTGCTCTTGCCGCACCGTTATGGGTATAGCGTGTGCGTGTCATCGCAAGTTGGATGTGCCATGGGCTGTCATTTTTGTGCGTCGGGCTTAAATGGTCGCATTCGCCACTTGACCGCAGGTGAAATGGCGGACCAAGTTGATTTTGCCAATCAGGTGTTACAGGAGCGAGGATCACATATTTCGCGCATTGACGTGATGGGGATTGGCGAGCCGTTGGACAATTTTGTCTCATTGACACGATTTCTCGAGATTGCACATGATCCTGGGGGCCTCAATTTGAGCTACCGTCACATGACAGTCTCCACCAGTGGGCTGGTTCCAGCTATGAAAAAGTTGGCGGATTTAGGCCTTCCCGTGACCCTCGCGGTTTCTCTGCATGCCCCTAACGATCCCCTGCGCCAGTCGCTGATGCCCATTAATCGCGCGTATCCGTTGGCAAAGCTTATCCCGATGTGCCGTTCCTACTTAGAAAAAACTGGTCGGCGCGTCACCTTTGAGTATTTACTGCTGAAGAATGTGAATGATGGGGAATCCGAGGCGCATCAGTTGGGTCAACTCATACGAGGATTTCCCAGCCATGTCAATCTGATTCCTTGGAACCCAGTCGCGGAGCATCCGTATCAGCCGTCACCAAACGCCCGTGTGAGGCGTTTTCAAAGTATCGTGCATGAATACGGAATATCTTGTACGATACGGAGAGAATTAGGCCAGGAGATCGAGGCCGCATGCGGTCAGCTCAGACTTCGGGAGGAGGAACCGGTATCACCTTAAGGACGTATGGGAAAAGCCATCGTGGGCTAAAACGACCCAATAACGAGGATGCCTTCCTCATGCGTATGGTCGGGGACTCCGGCGTGTTGGTGGCCGTGGCGGACGGTGTCGGCGGAGGACCAGCGGGCCAAGAGGCGAGTCGAATTGCGCTGGAGACTTTGGACCAGTCGATTGGGCCGGATGTTTCTGATGCAACGAAGTTGGTTACGGCTGTGAGCGTCGCTAATCATAAGATTTTTGAGTCGGGGCAGCGCGACCAAACCCTAACCGGAATGGGCACGACCCTAACATCGGCGGCTGTATTGAAAGGGCGGCTATTGTTAGCGCATGTTGGGGATTCTCGCGCCTATCAAATTTTCCAAGACCATTTAGTCCGATTAACCATTGATCACTCGTTGGCCGGTGAAATGGAGGCGGCTGGAGGCTTAACAGCTGATGAGGCCCAACAACATCCTAATCGACATGTGCTGACCCGGGTGGTTGGTCCCTTTGACCGAGTCCGCATTGATGTCACGGAAATACCCTGGGGTCTGGGTTGTCGATTGCTGTTATGCACGGATGGACTCACCGCCGTTTTGACAGACGATGACATTTTTGACACGTGCCGACATCTTTCTGGTTATCCTTTGATTGATTCCCTCATTGATCGTGCCTTGGCACGCGGTGGTCCGGATAACATCACGGTGGTACTGGTTGAGGAGAGCGGCGACAAGGGCGAGCGGGGTGACGGCCATGGTGGGTAATATTCTGGGCAGCCGCTACGAAGTGCTGGAGCGGATTGGTACCGGTGGTATGTCGCTGGTCTATCGGGCGCGCGACATCACCCTCAATCGTCTGGTGGCCGTGAAGGTCTTAAAGCATCAATGGGCCGAGGACGAGGAGGTGGTGCGTCGGTTTGAGCAAGAAGCTCGAGCGGCGGCGTCGCTGGTCGATCGCCACATCGTCCAAGTGTATGATGTGGGGCGCGAAAATCCGGACATTCACTACATGATTATGGAACTGGTGGCGGGGGAAACATTGCGGTCAAAGCTAGACCGAGAGGGTCCGCTCGACCCAAAGACGGCTATTGACATCGCCGATCAGGTAGCCGCCGGTTTGGAAAAGGCTCACGCGCGCAAACTAGTGCACCGCGACATCAAGCCGCAAAACGTATTGATTACACCAGAAGGCGATGTCAAAGTCGCTGACTTTGGCATCGCCTATGCAGCCACCACCGGAACGCTGGTCAACACCGGGTCGCTCCTGGGAACGGTGCAATATCTTAGCCCTGAACAAGCGCGCGGCAAGCTGATTGGGCCTCAGTCCGATTTGTATTCGCTAGGCGTCGTCTTATTTGAAATGCTAACCGGCAAGCTGCCTTTTGAAAGTGACAGTCCAATTGGTGTGGCGATCAAGCATTTGCAGGATGAGCCGCCTCGCGTGGACCGCATGCGTGCCGAAGTTCCAAAAGAAGTGGCCGACATTGTGGAGCGGGCTTTAAGCAAGGATCCGGCCGAACGCTATCAATCGGCTCATGCCTTGCGCCAAGATATTGCCCGCTATCTAAATCCCGAAGTGAGTACGGACCAAAAAAACCTTCCGGAGGCTTTGCCCGCGAGGCGCGCCAACCGTGGCGATCAAAACGTCAAAGAACGTAAGCGGCGCCGGTGGTGGCCCTGGGTCATTCTGGGGCTCATCGTTCTATTGCTGGCGGGGGGGTCGGTTTATGCCTTTAATCGGTGGATTCATGTGCCGACCGAGAGTGTCCCCCATCTTAAGGGCGATTCATTGGCCCGAGCCCGGTCTATTTTACTCGATCACCATTTGCACGCCCTCGTCAAAGGACATGGGCCGTCTAAGTCGATTCCTAAAAACCACGTTCTCAAGGAAGATCCTACACCGGGCTCCTCCGTGAAGTCGGGCCAAGCGGTAGTTTTAATTTTGTCATCCGGACCGTCTCCGGTGCATGTCCCTACGCTGCGCCGCGAACAGATTACTATGGCCGAACAACTATTAACCGTGCTGGGGCTTCAGTATAAGACTCATACCATTAATTCCAGCCTGCCGAGTGGCGAGGTATCACGTCAGAGCCCAAAGGGGGGGCGCGTGGTGGGCCAAGGCAGCACGGTGACGTTATGGGTGTCCAATGGATCCCGTCAGTCTCACGGCATCATGCCCAACCTTATTGACCTGACGGTCTCCCAAGCGGCCACCGAGCTCTCACCAGACAATGTCGCCATGGGGACGCCTAGCAAACAGTATTCGACCCAGCCGCGTCATACGATAATCGATCAGAGTCCTGCTCCCTATACGAGTCTTGGTGGGGTAACGACGGCGAGCGTCACCGTGTCAGAAGGGATAAGTCCTCAGTCCCAGTCTTTACTGAGAAACCGTTCTAAGATTTTGTTCACGGTGCCGAAAAATGCTGCTCCCAAATCTTTATTAAAAATTGTGGTGGTCGACCAGGCTGGGAACGAAGAGTTGTATTACCAGCAAGTAAATCCCGGTCAATCGGTGGAGTGGGTGGTACATTGGTATGGCACGAGCGGGTCGGCCACTATCTCTTTGAATGGGCAGACGACGTCGACATCACCCTACCAATTACACCCCCAGGCTTCTAAGTCTCCGTCACCGACTCCCACGAGCTCTAGTTCTCCTCCGAGCGCCACGCCTCCGTCCAACTCACCATCCGGCGCATCGAGCGGTGGGGGTTAGATGGAGGGCATCGTGACGCTATTGGAGGCCAATCGCCCTACGGTGGAAACCGGCGATGGCACCCGATACTTATGCTATTTAAAAGGGCGGATCAAACGGGATGTCGGCCGCATTATGGTGGGCGACCACGTGGTTTTTGAGGCAACCGATCCTGGCGAGGGACGGATTGAAGAGGTCCTGGCGCGCACCAACCAGCTCATTCGTCCGGCTGTGGCCAACGTTGAAGGACTCTTTGTAATATTTAGCGTGGCTGAGCCACTAGCCAGCTTGGAACTTTTGGACAAGCGGCTGGTAGTGGCGCGACTCATGGGACTGCAAGTGGAATTGGTTTTGTCTAAAGTGGATCGGGTGGATCGGGAGTCCTCCGTCGTGCTGATGGAAAAGGCCTACAGGACAGCCGGCTACCCCGTGTGGCGCGTGGCAACCCCTTTGGGCCAGGGGATCGATGCCATCGTCTCAAAAGCCCGCGTGGGGATCTGGGTTATGACCGGGGATAGCGGCGTGGGAAAGTCTACGTTACTGAATGCCATCGTGCCGTTCCAGAGTGCCCAGACCCAAGAACTGAGCCGGATTGGCCGTGGTCAGCAAACCACCCGATGGGTCCATCTATATCGACTCAAAGGGTACTGGCTAGCAGATACTCCGGGATACACGGCGCTAGATGTGACGATGCCGAGTGTTCGCCACATCCAATGGGCATTCCCGGAGTTTACGGCTTTTACGTGCCGGTTTGCCAACTGTCTTCACGGGCAGGAGCCGGGTTGCGAGGTGGTCAAAGCCCGAGACCGAAATGAACTTGCCGCATGGCGTTATGACCATTATCGTAAGCTACTAAGCCAGTGGGTCAAAACTTACTAGGCGGATGGGAGGATCTCTCAATGGTGCGTGTTGCCCCCTCGCTGTTGTCCGCGGATTTCGGAAACTTGCGAGAAGCCATTCAAAAAGTGGCGCCAGCTGCAGACCTGTTGCATCTAGACGTGATGGATGGACAGTTCGTTCCGAATATTACCATGGGTGCAATGATTGTCGAAGCTGTCCGAAAATCGACTGATCTTCCCCTTGATGTGCATATGATGATTGTGGAACCGGATCGATGCTTGTCCGATTTCCGCCACGCGGGGGCGGACATGTTAAGTGTGCATGTGGAGGCATGCACCCATTTAGAGCGCACCATCGACCGCATCCACGAATTAGGAGCCCTGGCAGGAGCCGCGATTAATCCTGCGACGCCGGTGGAACAATTAGTCGATATTTTGGGAGAACTTGATTATGTGTTGGTGATGAGTGTGAACCCGGGATTTGGCGGGCAGAAGTTTTGGCCGCGGGCCATCCAAAAAATAGAGCGGACGGTCGCGTTGCGTCAGGGCCAGCAGCGTCCTCTGATTGAGGTGGATGGGGGCGTTAATGAAAGCACATCCCAAGCCATCCGCCGGGCTGGGGCGGACATTTTGGTTGCGGGGTCTTACGTTTTTGACTCCGAGGACCCTAGTGAACGGATTCGAATTCTCCGGCAAGAGTAGGCACCTTTCTTACATTCCCCTCGTAGCATGATGATTGGACCGCGAGTGGGAAGGGGTGAAGGAAAGTGCCGAGAGCCCGTTACGGATTAATGTTTCGCCGATCGAACAAGCACCGCATCTGTGGTGTGGCAACGGTCGCGGCGGGTGGACTCATTATCATTAAAGTCTTGCCGCTGTGGATTTGGCCTTTTGGCATTGGGCTATGGCTGCTGTGGGCTGGCCTTGGCCCGATTGTGGTGGGCGGGGTGTTGATTTGGCTAGGCTGGAGGTTGTTGGCGGACTGACGCATAAGGGGATCGCATACCAAGAAAGGGTGATCGGCCATGCAGGTGCAAGTGGTCAAAGTTCCCAAGTTTGTCGGTAAAATTTTGCAGGTCATGCTAAGCATTTGGGCTACCAAATCGGCCAGGTGAGGATGGGCGATTACCGAATGCATGCGACGGCAGCCGATGGGCGACTGCGGGCGGTAGCCGTAGCCACAAGCAATACCGCGAAAAAAGCTCAGACGGTTCATGAGGCTTTCCCGGTGGCTGCCGCCGCTATGGGTCGGCTAATGAGTTGTGCGGCCCTTTTGGCATCGGATTGGAAAGAAATGTCGGGCCGCCTGACTCTGAACGTGAGGGGTGATGGACCCATTGGCCGGTTGGTGGCGGAAACTCGTCCCGACGGCTCGATGCGGGCCCGAGTCCAACACCCCCAAGTCGAGTTGCCCTTGCGCGATGACGGAAAATTAGCGGTGGGACAAGCCGTTGGGGTGGAGGGATGGCTGTCGGTGCTTCGTCAAACCCGTGACGGAGAATGGTATCAGAGTCAGGTGGCGTTGCAAACGGGTGAAATTGGCGACGACTTCTTGCATTATTTGACACAGTCAGAGCAGGTTCCGAGTGCGGTTTCCGTCGGCGTACTTATCGGTCGCGATGGGTTCGTGATGGAATCGGGTGGAGTCCAAATACAGGCGATGCCGGGATGCCCCGCTGCGCTGTTAGATCAAGTCACCCATGAGTTTCAAGGCTTGAAGCACATAAGCCGTCGGTTGACCGACGGCGAATCACTGAACAATCTATTGGCGGCGGTTTTGCCAGCCCCGATACGGTGGTACCCGGAAGAACCCTTGGGCTGGGGATGTTGGTGCGATCGCCAGACCATCCATCAGGCTCTAGCCGCTTTGGATACCCAAGACCTCGATGACCTGATTGCAGACGGCGGTGCCGAGGTTATCTGCCATTTCTGTCGAAACGCTTACCAGTTCACAGCTGCCGAGCTTGCCCGAGGCACATAGCCTAAATGGCCCGTTCTACTCGCCCGGACCTTAGACATCGCGTGCACACATAAATACGCTTGGTTCGGCCGTTGACTTTGGCACGGACCCGCTGAATATTAGGTTTCCATACCCGCTTAGTCTTATGGTGCGAGTGACTGATGCTGTTACCATGCACGGTGTGTTTGTCACAAATTTCGCAACGGTATGCCATAAATTCGGATCCTCCTTCGATGCCGCGACATTCCCGCCTATGTTAACATGGAAGGCAACTAGATGCAAGCTGGGAAAGGGTGTCCGTTTCATGGAAAAGCGCACCGAGTGGGGTCAGACCACGGTGCACGATGAGGTGTTGCAGGTCATTTGTGCACGGGCGGCCCTAACCGTATCCGGGGTCGTCAAGACCAGCCAACACGGATTGTCCGACAATTTAGGCGGATTAGTGGGGCATGACGCAGAAGGCCGCGGTGTGCGGATTATCGAGATGAAAGATGGCCACTATGCGGTGGAAATTCACTTGACGGCCGCATATGGCGTTCGGCTAGGTTCCTTAGGCAAGAAGGTTGGGATTGCGGTTAATCAGGCATTGAAGGATGCCGTCGGTTTGTATCCTGACCGGATCGCCATCCACTTTGAAGGTATTCGGGCGATTGGCTAATCAATTAGGCACGCCCTTGTGGCAATTCGTGGGTAGTACGTTTATGGGCTGGATGGAAGAAAGCCTCGGCGAGCTTAGCCGGCAGGAAAGTTTACTCAACCGCTGGAATGTTTTCCCGGTGGCGGATGGCGATACGGGACACAACATGGTGCTCACTTTAAAGGGTGCCGTGGATTCCATGCGCCAAACCCCGTCGGTGGCCTTGCCCGTGGTTTTGTCTAGGATCGCTGAAGGGGCTCTAATGGAGGCGCGTGGCAATTCTGGCGTGATCCTCTCGCAACTCCTTTGGGGATTTAGTCAAGCGAACGGGAACAAAGCCGTATGGAATGCGACCGACTTGAAGCACGCCTTTAGACGCGCGGCGGTTCGTGCGCGGCATCAAGTGACTAATCCGGTGGAGGGCACCATTCTGACGGTCGCGGACGCCATCGCCGAGGAGATCCGCGACGATGTAGATCTGGGCCAGTGCCTTGCGGGGGCGATTGAAGTCGGCGATCGGGTCCTGAAAGAAACCCGCCACCTTGTGCCCCATATGCGGGGCAGTGCGATGGTGGATGCGGGCGGTCTTGGCTACGTGGTGATTTTACGAGGGTGGCTGACGGCGATTCAGGGCCAGGGGCAGGCGGTGGGCGTGCCGAATGTCACCGCAGTGTCGGAGATTGTCGATGAAAACCGCTTTTCTTCCGAGGCGGTGGAGAATTATTATGATGTACAGGCCTTGCTCTATCAGTTTCATTGTGAGGATCCTGTTGAACAGTTAGGGGACCGCTTAGCTCAGGTTGGTGATTCGCTAGTCATCGCTCCGGGCGCTGATGCGATTAAAATACATATCCACACTAGTCGGCCCGTTGAGCTCATCCGTGCTTTGACGGATATTGGGGATGTCCGGCAGATGGAGTGGCTCGATATGAGGCCGCAAGTGGAAGATCACCGCCGAGAAGTGTCCAGGCTGCGTATTGTAGCGGATTCCCGGCTTCACCCGCTTTTCGAGGCGCTCCATGAAGTCTTAGACTTGGATCGGGGGATGGACGAGCCGGATACCTTGTGGATTGGGGCCAGTCGTCCGTTAACGTCAGCAATTGGCGTGGCATCGGTCGGATTGGCCGGGCAGCTCGCGCTGGAATATATTCAGGGTGAGAGCTGGGACAGCAATCGGGTTCACATGTTGGAACGATTAGCGGCCATGAAGGTGTGGCGCGTTCAGCGCGCCTCCAAGGGGTTTACGGTCTCCGCATTGACATTTTCTGAAGTTCAGGACTTGAAAGCCTGGCTGATCTTACAACTGGAACCCTATGGCATAACGACGATCTATTTAAGCCATCGCGCGCGTCGGGAGGAGGCGGTTTTTTGGCAAGAGACCCTCAGCGCCGAATTGGTACAAGTTCCCACGCTCGATCCCTGGATGGAGATCGTCTGGCAGCCTTAGGCTTGGGAGATGGGGTCGGCCGCCTTCCTGGCGTCGGACCCAAACGAGCCAAGGATTTAGATAAACTGGGTGTAAAGACCATCGAGGATTTGGTGACGCTGTGGCCGCGACGGCATGTTGATCGCAGCGAAATCACGCCGCTTTGGCGCGTGCGGGTGGGTGACGTGATCTCGGTTCAGGGCATCGTTGAGACGGTCACGGATGGGGGATTTGGCCCCAGAAACTATTTAAAAATTCGCGTGGGGGATTCGACCGGGCATCTCGATGTTACGTTTTTTCATGCCACCTGGCTAAAACGCCAACTCACCACGGGGACACAAGTGTTGTTATCCGGGCGGATTGATCAGTTTCGGGGACATCTTACTATGGTTCATCCGGATTACGAGGTACTCGAAGCGGGGCAAGAACCACGTCTCGGACTCCTCCCGGTTTATCCACTGGCCGGCGACTTGCGGCAGCGATTTATGCAAGACCTCGAATCCCGGGTGGTTCCGAGATGGTCCCCGCAAATGGACGATCCGCTGCCCGATTACGTGCGTTTGGCAAAGCGGTTGCCCGACCGTCCCTGGGCGATTTTACATCAACACTGGCCGATTGATGCCCAGGAACGGGAAGTGTCGCGGCGCCGATTAGTCTACGATGAGTTTTTGCGCATGTCCCTGGCGGTATTGTGGCTTCACCAAGCGGAACCCGGAGTCAGCGCCCCTCAACTCGATTCCCACAATCGGCTCGTGTCGGATTTCATGGCGCGTTTACCGTTTGTGTTGACTTCAGGCCAAAAGGCGGCTTGGTCGGAAATCCAGCACGATCTTAAGGAGACCAGGCCCATGGCCCGTCTATTGCAAGGTGACGTCGGATCGGGAAAAACCATCGTGGCGGCCCTGTCTTTGCTAGCCGCGGTGGGCACCGGATACCAAGCCTGCTTAATGGCCCCGACGGAACTCTTGGCCGAACAGCACTATTTATGGTTTCAGGAGTACTTTCAGCATCTGGGGGTACCGGTCATTTATGTCAGTGGCCGGGCGAAGTCTCAGGACCCGTTGTCCTCGGGAATGCCCCTACTGGCCGTGGGCACGCAAGCCCTTTTGGCGAGCAAAGTGGCGTTTAGTCGTTTGGGGCTGGTGGTGGTTGATGAGCAGCACCGATTTGGAGTGCGTCAGCGGGGGCTTTTGGGGGAAAAAGGGCTTTTCCCCCACATGCTGGTTATGACCGCGACCCCTATTCCCCGGACCCTGGCACTCACGGTATACGGAGACCTCGCGATCACACAAATTGAGGGTGTGCCGCCTGGCCGTCAACCCATCAAAACCGTGCATCTTTCTATGAAAGATCGTCGTGAAGCCTACGTGAAAGTTCTAGAGGCAGTCCGCCAGGGACGTCAAGCCTATGTAATTTGTCCGCTAGTTGAAGAGAGTGAAGAGAGTCAGGGAAAAGCCGCCGTTTTATTGGCCGATGGGATGCGTAAAATTTCGGGGTGGCGCGTGGGGCTCGTCCATGGACGACTCGCACAAGAGGAGAAGTCTCAGGTTATGAGCCTATTTCGCCAGGGGGAAATTGACGTTTTGGTGGGTACGACGATTTTGGAGGTTGGGGTAGATGTGCCTAATGCGACGGTGATGGTGATTGAAGGGGCCGACCGGTTTGGCCTGGCCCAGTTGCACCAATTGCGCGGGAGGGTGGGGCGTGGTGTGCATCCATCCACCTGCTACCTATTGGGCGACCCGGTCACCGAGGAGGCTCAGTCCCGGATTCAGGCGATGGTGGAGAGTGAGAATGGCCTAGAACTAGCTGAGCGCGATCTGGAGATTCGCGGGCCGGGTGAGGTACTGGGAATGCGCCAACATGGAGTGGCTGGATTTCAGTTGGCTAATCCCTTGAAGGATTTGGAATTATTGACCGAGGCACGCGAGACTGCACGCCAACTTCTGTCAGGGGATCGCAATCTTGCTGACCCCAATCATCAGGGATTGCGGCAATGGGTCGTAGAAGCTCTCAAGGAGGCCTTGCCGGGCCATGTGCTGCATTAGAGCCGGAGGGGGGTGGCGCATCCATAAAATGTCAAGGCCTTCACACCCGATGGAGTCATGGGGTCTTAAGCCCAATCGGCTAAGGGTACAGGGTCGCCAGTGGTACACCATGTGCGACATCTCATAGACGTGGAAATTATAACAGCAATCCCACGGTGGTCTAGAAAGGTTTCGAAGACCGCTCGCTGGCCCTCAGGATTACTTCCGGGGAGACCACACCATCGTTGCGGGCAACATGGCCCGTAGGGTCGCTGTCAACCGGCCAGACGCGGGGTCGTGCGTGAGTTCAGAGTCAACCGGTTCTGTCCGCTTGCTCGTGGCACAACATCCTTTCGGTGTGGAGATTGGTGGATCCGATTATGGTGCAGAGATTAGATCACCAATAGCGACCTCCGCAGATTGGCGCACCTGGTTTGACCGACTTTTGTAACAGGAGTGCCTCAGAGACCAAATAGGCAAGCCAGCAAATTGATATTCAACAGCACTGTTGGTACACGCATTTTTCTGTGATGATGATTTAATTGTCGTCTATCAATCCCGCATATTTCCGCACCACCCCAGACCACGCAACGTGGGCGGACGCTATCCGATTTGGCATGGATCATGGGATTCCCAAGGAGCAGATGGACTTCATACTTGACTTTCGCACCTTGAAATCGCCACAAATATAAGCGAGGAAAAAGCCGCAAAACCCGCATGAATACTGGGTTTTTGGTATAATTAAGGTGCGTCCAAATCAACCAAAAACGGAGTGTTATCA
>JAJZXX010000220.1 GCA_021806205.1 Bacillota bacterium
GTGCAACCGAAGTTACACTGCCCCCCCACCACACCATTCGTGGACCGTAATTCTAGCAATTCTTGGACAAGATACCGTGTCTAATTTTGGTCATTTTAATGAAGTATCAACAGTGAGTACGGTGCAATAACGCGGATTGATTCTAACAGCTACCACAGGTGGACAAACTATAACTGGTAGAACAGAGCCCTGGAATCTTTGTGGGAGTCCACTTGAGATCGACCGAACCCCCCTCATACGGTGAGATATCATAGTCCGGATAGTTCGTTCCCCCATAATATTGCCAGATCATCGGCGTGTACCCTCCCACGTTCGGCATCCCGCCCTTGCAATAATCGCTTTCGGCGGTCCCGCAACTGGAGCGAATCCACTCCGCCATCCAGACCACAATGGGTTCGGTCGGTACCCAACTGCTGGCACCCAGAATACAGTGCAAGACATCGCACTTACTTCCGTAAATGCCAACGGTACCGGTTCCGTTCAACTCATCGACCAAGTCTGAAATAAATCCGTTAACCACCGCACGGTTGGCCGTTACGTTCGTGGTCGACCAGCCCCCGCCTGGGCTGCCACTGTTCAACGATATACTGCCAAATAAAGTTTTCCCTCGTCGACCCGTTAAGTTGTTATTGGCCCACTGGGAATTCCAAGTCGAGAAATATTTCTTGGCCTGAGTAGTTCCCCACGTTTCTGGGGTGATGCCACCAGGACGACTAGGAGAATCAGGACCCTCAACATTCCAAAACGTGAATGCAGCACGGTTAGATCCCGACGGTAGCACCCAATACAAGCTTGGCGTCGTTCCATAGCCCGAACGACCAATATAAAACGAGCCGCCTGACGTTGCACATGCCTGCGTATTGCTCGTCGTTCCCGAATCCGATCCAAAATACCAGGCCATACGTAACACCCCTTTTTCTGCTCGAATTCACCGTCAAGTCAACAAGACCAGTTTCTTGTGTCCGAGGTGAATTTGCTTTGCCAAATGCAACCGCATCTCGGGATGGTCTTGCCAGAAATAGATGTCTTCCCCGAGATCATCCGCATGGAACCGATAGGTCAAGGGGTGGCGCAAGTACACAAACCCAAGCCCTGCCATGCCCACTTCGGCATAATCCGGTAACGCTGCCAGTTCTTCATCGGTATAATGCGCATCCTCTCCAGGTTCCGGAAAGTCGGGAGCCCGCCGCTTCATCAATACATTGCGGCCATCGCTCATGCGATAATTCGCGACAATAGCGGCGTCATGGGCTTCCGCCCAGCGAATGGCCTCCGCCACGGCCACGACCGAATCGTCGGCGAGCCAAATATCCGAGTCTAGCCACAGTATCCATGGGTCGGAGTCGCGTACCGCACGATCCCGCAAGCCCTGGACCGCAACGTTTCGCGCACGAGGAATGTTAGAACCTTCCCCCACGACGGTTTGCAGTTCCCGATGCAACAAATGGCTGACGCGTTCGAGCGCCATGAGCGTCGGGACTACCGCCCGCATATCGTGAGACGGAATGACCACAAGCAGAGCAGACGATACCGATTCCTGAGTACGCAACGCCATCACAGTACACCCGCCTCTCTCGTCCCCTAGCACTCCCGAAAGGGTTGTCCGCGCTCCCCAATTTTTCCGCTCAAGCACAGAACGATGACCCTTACGGGACAAACCTCATGCTACGTCGCACGGTACCGTCTGGGTACAAACTATGTGAAGACTTCGTGCAAAGAAAGTGAAATTAGGAAGCGCTAGCAGGTGACTCCGACTACGCGTGTTGCAACCATGACTCCCGATGCAACAGATACCCACTGCCGTGCCGGGTGACTAGCCACTGCGGATGATGCGGATCGAGTTCGATGGCGAGCCGCAGCCGATGAATATGCGTCTGGAGATCCCACCGACTACGGGCTTCGTCCCACCCGACCGTAAATAACAGGGAATGGGACACGACTTGATTCTCGTGTTGCATCAGACAGGCCAATAGACGCAAGGTCCGTAAGGGTAACGGCACAAACTGTTGATTCTGCCAAATTCCTTGTTGATCCCAATCTACCCAACAGTGGGCATGAATCCGTTGACGACCCTGCGGTAGTTCCATAGGGAATCCTCCCGATAATTGTCGATCAAGTAATCTTCTCTCAGAAAACGCTACTCAATATAACGTCCTACAAGCGGTAATGGTTACCATATCCAAGAAACGAATTTCCTATTGACAACATTTGTGGTAAAGCATTAACGGGGGCGTATATTCCACAAGGCACTGCGCTCAGAAGACATCGGATTCGGAGTGTCGCAAATACTGATAGACCGTCTCGCGACTAATCCCAAAGGCCTGGGCCAGGGCCGTCTTTGCCTCCCCCGCCTGCGCGCGCTGGCGGAGTATTTGCACTTGCTCGGCTGTCAAGGCTTTCTTCCGCCCGCGATAGACTCCGCGTTGTTTGGCCAAGGCAATGCCTTCGCGTTGGCGTTCCCGCAAGAGCGCCCGTTCAAATTCGGCAAACGCTCCCATCACCGACAGCATGAGTTGCGCCATCGGCGAGTCGTCACCGGTAAAGGTCAACTGCTCGTGGAGAAACTCCACCCGAACGCCCTGGTGCGTCCAGCGCGAGACCAGCTGGCGCAGATCCTCCAAATTGCGCGCCAGGCGATCCAGACTATGGACCACCACCGTATCCCCCGGGCGCACAAAGGCCAGGAGTTGCGCTAACTGAGGCCGCTCCAGGTCTTTGCCGGAGGCATAGTCGATAAACACTCGGTCGACCGCCACTTGATCGAGTTGCCGTGCGGGTTGTTGATCTCCACTGCTCACCCGAATATAGCCG
Organism: Bacillota bacterium; assembly: GCA_021806205.1. Classification (GTDB taxonomy): domain Bacteria; phylum Bacillota; class Sulfobacillia; order Sulfobacillales; family Sulfobacillaceae; genus Sulfobacillus_B. Next base: position 2,812 of record JAJZXX010000220.1, read on the forward strand.
ATGCGGTGCCCCATCTGACGATCCCCCCGATATTCTCAAAAGTGTCAGGATAGAGTCTAAGACCCTCGAAGCGGTCTGTCAAACAATGCGATTTTGGACTCTATTCTGACGGAATTTCGGGCCGATCCTGACGTCCGGTTAGGGTATACCGTAAATCCACAAGTAACCATTTAAGAAAAACTGACGTTCTACCCCGTAGAACCAGAGTTGTGCCGAAAGGAGTCAACCGTGATGAAACGTTTTTCGCAACGGATTCATCGAAGATATCTAAAATGGATTGTCTCGGGATTAGGTCTAAGTCTGCTGGGGGCCGTTACGGGACTTATGAGCATTCCCCCGGCGATCCTTGGCCATCATCGTACTCCTGTACTGACTCCCGTAGGCTCCCCCCCTTACCAGGCCAGCCTTCTTTCGCGGCGGTCTCGCATTGGATCGTTAACCGCGACTCGGCTACCGTATGTGCCTTTTCATGGAACCACTCTCTATGTTGGTACGGTCGGTATGACGCGGCTCGGGCTGGTTTGGCTGACGTACACTGGTTCCCACACCACCGTGTGGCTCGATCCATGGCACGGGCATGCGCATCCGATTCTCCATTTCGCTGCCACACTGCAGTTTTTCTCGCCGACGGCGACCTGGGTCACCGGAACCTGGATGGGGTTCTCCGTGACCCAGGGGTCGGCCCCGCATGTGGACCGCCAGGTGTGGTGGGTCAACCTGGCCACGGGCCACTACCGGCTCCTGTCGGTCTCACCAGTCTGTGAGGGGTTTACTGCTCCAGGACTGTGGGGCTGCACGACCGGCGGAAATAGTCACCAATCAGGTATCGTGTTGTCAGAAACTCACCCGAAGCTTCCTCCGAAACCCCTCCCTCCGGCATTGTCGGTCCTCTTGGCGGGACCGAAGCGCTGGTTTGCTCAGTGGGGACCACCGCGCACCATCTCTGACCAAGGTGCCGAAGTTGTTCAATCCGAGCGCTTGGGCTGGTATGATCCCGCCTCGGGAACCTTCCAGTTCATGACGACCGTGGTGAATCGAGGAGCTCCTCCCTGGTTCCACTACTTGAAGGAACAAATGCTCCATCCTAAGAAGGCAGAGCGCTTACCTACGCCGACATGGAAGTGGTATAAAGGGGTATTATGGTGGGCGGGATGGGGACCAACCTGGGATTACATTCCGGAACAACTCAACTTAAGCCCCAAAGTCAAACCCCCGTTGCGATTAGCGTCTGTGTGGGGCAACCACTTTGCGTATCTTCACCTGCCGACGGATCCCTTCGCTCCTGGGGTTGAAACCGGGCAAGGATCCAACTTTCTGGTGCGCATCAGTCCGCAGGGTCATCACTTTTGGATCGGGCTGCCAGGTCCCCATCAGGCGTTGGTGTGGCACGTCGGCGGAACGTATAGCCAACTCACCGTGTTGTCGAACGGAGTCCTATGGAGTGTGCACCACCGGACGTGGTTGTGGAGGGCCCCTACCTTATAGATTGAGGAGGCAGAGGCATTTGCCCCTGCCTCCCTGGCTTGCTTCTCCGTTAATAGATACTGGTGCATGGGGCACTGGGGGCCGGACACGTCGCACTGGTACAACTCGCGGTATTTGCCGCAAGCGCGTACTCGCACTCAGCCGCCTCAACGGCAGAAGTCGGCGCTAAAATATACTCTCCAACCGTCGGACATGCTTTAGCACCCGTTGCCTGCATGTATTCCAAGGCCCAAAAATAGAACACGGCGAACGCATAGCCCGGATCGCGAACGAGTCCACAAGCAACATAACCAGCCACCGTAGTATTGGTATCACTATTGCCGGTGGGGAAAAACGCCTCCTGCACAATCGATCCCGTCTTACCCGCTTGCGAGAATGCTGTGGGCTGATGGCAGAAGGAAGAACATCCACCGGCCTGATACGTTTCTTGTAGCACCCCATAACCTTCATTCGCAACTGGTTTGCTACACGTGGCGGAGAACGCACCACCACTATGACCGAAACAGCTATTCGGAGCGTTATAACATCCCTGATCTTCCATCGCAGCCACCGCCATGAATCGGTCGAGGCCGCTGATATCAACGCCGGTGTTTTCCATCACCATGAGCGTGGATTGGGCAATCGTGATCGGGTCCCATCCAGAATTGAGAGCGATAGTCTCGATACTATCGGAAGCATTGCAGATGGGAGCTTCACTTCCAGAACAATACTCAGAGCACGTTGACATAATCGCCTTACAATCACTGGTTAAACAAGTGTCGTTTGCTGTATCGAACGCGGTGCAACAGAACGCAGGCTCATTTTCGCAAACAGGATTATATCCGACACAACTGTCCGCAGGAGCGTCCTGTGCAGCCGATGGACACGTACTGCTACTACACGTTCCGTTTAGCGCGTAGTAGGGGTTTGTGTAGTAACCGACCGAAAAGTGCAGTAGACCCTGAGAGTCAATCACGGTGAGGTGTTCCTCGGTGTCGTGTCGCGTTCGTAGCCGTCATCATTCGGGCAATAACACACTCAAATGAAGTACTCGGAGCCAAATTCTCGATGATTATGGCCGTTTTTGGCTGTATGATTGGTCGCTATTGCAGTTTTCGTTCCATTGCTACACAAACCCCTTACACATAGCTCCGATCCAGCGGCAGCAGAGGTGGCGGCCATGGCAACATCGGCTAGGCCCATAATCTGACGAATCAGAACAAGTTGTCCTATGGGGTCCATGCCATGCTTTCAGCCCATGAGAGGACATTTTCGTCCCACATTGGATCCCACTATTCGGCAACATACTGCAGGTCTACCATATCGGAAGCATCCATGCGTGGTAACCTAATACGCCTCAGCGACGTTATAGTTATGGCAAGAAGCAATTTCACAATTAAGTTTCGCCTTAGAAGGAGAGGACCCCCTGTGAATCAACTTGAAGTGCTTCCGGTGAGACGCCATCGTTGGCCATGGACGATAGGGGTCACGTTGACCGTTGGGATCCTGACCATGGTCCCTACGACGAATATGTGGGCAGCGTCTAAACTCGCGACTCCAGCGTCTCTCGCCCTGAGTAATCTCACAATGGAAAATTCCACCACGGGGTGGAGCTTTAGTGGACATCAGGTCTTCCATACGACGGATGGCGGTCAGCGATGGACCAATGTAACCCCGGCGGATGTTACCCATAGTGCGAAAATCCACCAGCTCATCCGTGTGACGTCGCAATTCTCTAGCTTTCAATCCGCTTGGGTGGTCAGCCAGACCCGGTTTGACACCTTTGTTCTTAGCCATACCCAGAATGCTGGTCAACATTGGACCCAAAAGTCCTTTCATCTCCCAGGGATAGAAACCCATTTTTCATTGCATCAGATCGATTTTACGAATGCTCTTCAGGGATGGATTGTCTTGAGCCCTGGAGCCTTTGGTCCCGCTTTTCCTGTCCAAGTATGGAAAACCGCCAACGGCGGAACTACGTGGCGACTCATCTATCAGAACAACGCGATCGGCGGAGCGATGTCCTTTAACGGTCTGCAAAACGGATGGATGGTCATGCAACAGTTTGCCAATACGGGGCGACCACTGTTCGCGTTGTATCATAGTACCAATGCGGGACATACATGGAAGTCGGTGTCGTTCAAATCCGTGCCTAATCTCGACAACCTCGGGTCACCAACCTTCACCGATCAGCATGGCTTACTAGCCGTTGTAGGAAATTTCACGGCACCCAGTCAGTACCTTGCGGTCTTACGCTCAGGGGACGGGGGGCAACACTGGGGAGCGATGTCTCCAAAACTATCTGCCTTAACGACTGACTACGCAGATGTCCAAACGATTGGTGGCCATTTGGCTTGGGCCCTCAGTTCTGGAAAATTGTGGAGATCCACAAACGGAGGACACGCTTGGACTTATCAGAGTGCAGACCGATTCTTGGCGCACGCCATGGGTATGAACTTTCTCAATGCCAAGGTGGGCTGGATTTGGAAAACATCCCCTATGGGGACCACTCAACTATGGGAAACTCTCTCGGGTGGCCGACACTGGACGCTGAATCACCCGAGTGTCCTGAACGGTAGTCATTCGTCTCCCCATACTCCCTCCTAATTTCATCATCGGTAACGCACGAAAACGCAGATCCCGATCCTTAGTCCTTTAGAGATACATTCCAGATGCATCTCCAAAGAATCGAGATCTGCGCTCTCTCTTAATCAATTAGGAATTGGCGCGTACTGTCCCAAAGCCGTGTGAAAATCAAGATTGGGGTTTCCTTCATCCAAATCCACATAGTAAGTCTGTCCACTGCTGGTCGTCACCACGGCATTTCCCGCATATTGCCAGAGTACCGTCGACTGTCCTAAAGCGATGTCGCATGTGCCTTCTTTGGTGCTGGTGTAAGCCTCATTCCACGTGGGCAGTGCCGTTTGACCGGTAATCCAACTAGCAACGTCGATGAAGTCAGGCCGTATGCCATAGGTGTTAGCGCAATCAACGACTGATGTCCAGGTGGTGCATGCCGATTGAGCACTATATACCCCGGTCCACCCCACCAATAGATTGCCGGAACTATCCGTAACTCCCTTCCCCATACCTTCCAACCATCCGTGTAGATAGTTGGTGAATGTAGCCGAGGGAATCCCCCCGGACGTCGATTCGCAATCCAACATAAATGCGCAGTAATGTTTCCCGTTTGCAGCAAAGAATGGCGTTGTAGCGTTTCCCCCTAAAGCCTTCAGGACGGCCTTAAGGTTTAATTGTGCATCATTGTGTCCCGTGGTGTAATCGTTGGTCGCAATGTTGGATTCCTGCCTCGCGATCGGCAAGAGTCGAAGACTGTTACTGTGGAAAAAACCGTTCTCTGTGCCGGGATCATAATATTGTAGGCCAGAAGAAGTGGTAGTACCGTTGTCGGCGGCGCTATAAAAATACCGGCCCCACCCATAAGGTGCATGTCCTTGCCAGGTTTTCACCTGGTTGTACATCGCAGAATTAACAATCACTGAAGAGTCCGCATATCCGGTAGCCATGTTTCTTACCACCTTTCCTAAACTCGATCGTCCTAATCTCTCGTGGGACAATCCCTATGCTACGCACCAAAACCAATTCTTTGGGCATTCTTTTCGAGAGCTTTCCCAATTCTTTTCAAGAATTTTTGTCATAAAATCGCCAACGCGGATCGCCGCACTCCGTGCGGGATCCCGGGCCAAATCTGATAAAAATTGACCCCGCCAACTCTGATCGAGTCGGGATCGAGCACCGTTTGAGGTCCAATCGAGTTTTTTAGGCGTGCTGTGAAAACGACTCTACGTGAAGCAGGTATCCTCCGCCGTGCCGAGTGACCAACCAGCGGGGATCGTGAGGATCGGGCTCAATCACCTGACGAAGGTGATGAATCTGCGCATAGAGATCCCAGGGCTTTCGGGACTCCCCCCAGCCCACCGCAAACAAGGTATCCTGGGTCACCACCTGATTGGCATGGCGTACCAGATGGGCCAAGATCTGAAACGTGCGGGGAGGCAAAAGCATGAACTGCCGATGTCGCCAGATGCCTTGCTGATCCCAATCGATCCAACAATCCGCATGAATCCGCTGTTTGCCCTGCATGCTGCGCGCCCTCCAGATTTTTCTATCTTCATTCCGGAACCACTTTCAAGAAGGTACTAACTAGAACGAAGCAAAATCCCGATCGGTTACCAGATTCCGGAAGAAAATCACCCCGAGGCAACAGGCCTCACCGGTCCTCGTGAGAGAGCACACACATGAGCGCTCTAGGTCCGGGCTCCGGACCACGACGAGGCAGCGAGGCCGACGACTCGGCCACGCAGCAACCTCCGCTTCGAAGGTGGTGGGAGGCAACGGCGGAGAGATCGCGCAAGCGAGCTCTCGGACGGGCGGTGCCCGAGGGGGTGCGGGGCGGAGCCCCGCTGCGCACGGACATTGCGCAGCAATGTATAAGTGCGCCCTTCGTCCTTGACGGCCGAAGGGATCGGGGCTAGGCTGGATCCGAGCGCACGGGGTCCGTCCGCAGGCGGGGGAGCCCCCCAGGCTACGGAGACCTGAACCCGCTTCCGGCGAACATACAAGGCTGTTTTCGCCCAGATGCCCGCAAAGGCCCCAAATCGACACGCTACGCGATCGCGGGGGCCGAGGGGTGGGACAAACCCCTCTCAAGCCACCCACGCGGCAGGAGAGGGCGTTGACACCGGTCTGGGAGGCCATCAGCCCCCGAGGACGCCCGAGGATCGAAAGGAGCACGAACCCATGGCCCGCAAATCGATTGCGGAACGCATGGCCGACCTCGACCACCAACAACAGCAGCTGCAGGCGCGCAAGGAGGCCTTGGAAGCCCAAGCCAAACAGCAAGCCCGCAAGCAGCGCACGCGGACCCTGATTCAAATCGGGGGCATCCTGGCCACCTGCGGGGTCACCACGGTCGAGGAGGCCCAACAGGTGCAGGCCTATGCCCAAGCCCATGAAAGCTGGTGGGCGCAATGGCGATCTACCACCTAAGCGTGCAAGTCGTGTCCCGCGGCGCAGGGCGAAGTTGCGTGGCCGCGGCGGCCTATCGATCCGGCGAAAAGCTCGAAGACGAGCGGCAAGGCTGCACGCACGATTACACCCGCCGCCACGATGTCCAGGAGACCTGGATTCAGGCCCCGGAGGCCGCGCCGGCCTGGGTGACCGACCGGCAGGCCTTGTGGACGGCCGTCGATGTCGCCGAGAAGCGCAAGGATGCGCAGACCGCGCGAGAAGTGAACCTCGCCCTCCCGAGAGAACTAACCCCGGCGCAGCAACGGGAGGCGGTCGGGGAGTTCGTGCAGGCCGCCTTCGTGGAACGCGGCATGGTGGCCGATGTGGCCCTGCATGAAGGTCACGACGATCACGAGCCGAATCCGCATGCCCATATCTTGTTGACCACCCGGACGATCACGTCCGAGGGCTTCGGGGCGAAGAATCGGGACTGGAATGCCAAGGCGCTCCTCGTGAATTGGCGGACCCAATGGGAGATTACCTGCAACGAAACCTTGGCCGAAGCGGGGCAATCCGTGCACATTGATGCCCGCTCCTTAGCGGACCAAGGCCTTGACCGCATGCCCACGGTGCATGAAGGACCCGCCGTCCGGCAGAGGGAACGACGAGGCCTGCGCACGGAGCGGGGGGACCGGAATCGAGCGGTGGCGCAGCATCAGGCGGTAGGGGAGGAACTGGCGGTCATTCGACAGGAACGCGAGCGCCTGCAACCCTTGCACGACGCGGCGGAAACGCGGCGGGCGCAAGGCTGGCCCGAGCCGCACGTCGCGGCGGTGCAAGCGTATGAAGAGCAAATGGGGCAGGTGACGACATGGTCCCACATCCAGCGAGCACGAGCGACCATGCAAGCCGCCACGGACCAAGCCCGCGCAGCATGGCAACGGGCGGATACGGCGAAAGATGCCGCGCACGCAACGCTCCAACGATGGGAGCAGCGGGAGACCGCGCAAACGGAGCTCGCGGCGCGCAAGACCGTCGGGGGATGGGTGCGCCGCGTGGTCTCGCCGGTCGCGCGAAAGCAATACCAATACTGGCAAACGCAAGCCGCGGAGGCGAACCCGAAGACGGGAGACGGCACGAATCGCGAAGCGGCGGAAGCGCGATACCGTCAAGCCAAAGCGGAAGCCGACGCGAAGTTTACGACGTACTTGCAAAGCCGCTGGGAATCCGATGCGGTGCGGGAGGAAGCGTTCGCGAGTTATCAAACGCAAGCCGCCCCGGGCAGGCCGCTGGCGTTCGGTCCGCCTCCGGGTCAATCACGCGCCGAGCTCGAGCGGAAAGCCCAGCAACCGACGCCTAAACACCCGCAGCGGCAGGTTCCGCCGCAACCGCTGCCACCGCTGCCACCAACGCCGAAGGGCAAACGCTCCCCCGAGCGGCAGGACGAGGGTCCGAGCCTGGGGCGGTAGGTGGATGCCTAAATGTTGTCTTCGAATTGACGCCGAATCGCGAGGATGCTACCATTGCACTCATTGGTATCAATGGTATCAATGGTAGCATATTGCTATTTAGGAGGGCAATGGGGTGGCCACGAAACAGGTTGGGCTCCGCGTCGGCGAGAAGGCGTTTGAGAACCTGGATTACCTGGCGAAGGTGACCGGGAAGTCGCAAGCGCAGGTCGTGGCCGACTTGGTCAATGACTTGACGCGCGCGATTGCGGAGGGCGCGTTGCGCACCAATCCGGAGCTGCGCAACGACCCGGACTTCCACGAGTTTCGCATGCACAACTCCCGCGGTCCGATTATTACCACGGAGGAACAACGGGTGTGGCGCGCGATTCAGCGGCACTGGACCGCGGTGGCGGAACACGGGCTGGACACGGAGTGACCCGCCACAAGAGGAGCGCTCAGAAGCGGCCAACACCTGGACCCGCTAGCCGTGCCGGGACGTTGCCGAGGCCTTGGAGCCAGGAAGGCGGCGCCCACGTACGGACCCGATACGCGGGCGAAGGTGCTTTCCCGAAGGCCGGGTTGGAAGGCGAAGCGACCTTGACGGGTCGGCTAGCATCGTAACGCCGAAGGGGAAGCCCGCGGGTTTTTGCGGTGCTTCCCCTTCGGCCATCGGAAGACCGAGCCGACCCGTCAAGGGCAGCGACGGCATGGGGTTGGAGCATCTCAGAGCGTAGGCACGTAAATAGCGAGCGGAGCGAGCGGTTTAAGCGGTGCCCGACGGTTAGAGGCTAGCGGTGGCCCCGAGGGGGTGGTTAAAGCGGTATCAGGCAACCTTTTTTCGGGGGGGTGGGGGTCCTCCCCCACGTTCAAATGGCACGGCTCGGCGTAAGCCGAGGCCGAACCGAAGAAGGGCGAGCACGTGTTCGGAAGTTGCGGTTATCCACAGCCTTGCGCGCGCGCGCGATCCTACAGGTGATCTTTTAAGCTACAGGAACATACAGGAAGGGCTCGGCAGCCCGCATGGGGTAACGAGTTGGGGTCCGCAGCGTCGACCAATGATACGCAAAGCGTCGACCAATGATACGCAGTTTTTGCCAAAACATGGAAAAACTGTCGACCAATGATACGCGGATAACTTTTGTTGTCCCCCGCCCCGCTGTGGATAATTAACCGTGCCTAAAGCCGCTAAAGTCCTGCCAAAAATTTGCGGCAAGAAAAATATAAAAAACGAGGCCCCGTTGGGGGCCTCAATCGGCGCGGTCAACCGCCAGGGGACTCGGCGCGAGCGTCACACCCTGCGCGTCCACGGTGGCCTTGGCCTCGGCGTAGACTTGCAAGGCTGCCTGCAACTGCTCTTGAAAATCTTTTTTGAACGCATAACGACCGGAACGCGTGTCAGCATAATTGCTGCCAAATTGCATGCGTAAGAGCTCCCACGGAATGGTCGTCGGCTGCTTGAGGTAGCTCAACCGGTACACCAGCCAGCTATAGATATCCAGCGCCAGGGCCGATCCCTTGAGCGCATTGAGGGCCCGCAATTTTACCGGCATGGGCCGCTCCGTAATCGCCCGAAAAAATTCTTCCGTCAGCACCACCTGGACCGGCGCGCCGCCGAGCGCCGTCGGGACCGGATCCCACCACATGTGGAGCTCGCTTGCCAGGCGAAACCCCGTATCCCGCGTGAAATGCTTGGTCTCCCAGCTGGACATGACGGTCGTGGCGAATAGGCGCCGAATTTGGTCTTTGAAGCGCCGAATTTGAGGGCCGGTGGCGTGCTGATTAATCCCCACCTCCCGAATAAAACTCGCCATGCTCTCATGCAGATCCAAGTTGCGTTTTTGCGTCCGCACGGCCTCGGTGGTCACCCACGTCAAAATGAGTCGGGGATACGCCCCGTAGGGCAACCCAATCGCCTTGGGAGCTAAGAGCGTTAACGTCATGTTGCCGTTGGTGCGGGTCCACTCATTCATCAGCTGCCGGCGATACGGCAGGCTGCATTGCACCAAGATGCGCGCCTGGTAGCCCAACATCCCCGCTTCGCGGGCGGATTCGTGCTCCATTTGCAGCGCGGCCGCGAAGCGCTTGCGGTGCTGGCGAGGCGCTTGGGCGATGAGACCGAGGGCGGGATCCCCGTCGATCAGGCGGCGTAGTTCGTCATCATAGTCATCCGGCATAAACTTTCCTCCCCGATTCCCTTGGGAGGCCTCCGCCATCGCTTTGCCCCTTGGCAAATGCGAGCTTTTGGGGTAAGGTGACGAGGTCCGGTGAGGCTCTGCTTTGTGGCGGGGGCCTCCCAATTTTCTTTTGGGATATTTCCCCATAATTCCCATAACGATTTTAATCCCATTCTCCGTCTTACGACAAATATCGCGCCAAGAATGGCGAGCGCTGCGGTGCCACGCTCCAAGAATCCAGGGAAACGGACGGTCGCTTCCGTGCAGCGCCGTGCCCGGACTCCTGCGGTCATGGCCGGCCCCCTGGCCAGACGGTCGCACAGCGATTTTAAGGCCCCTCAGAGCGACCGAAGCGGAGACCGGTAGTTAAACACTGTCCTAGGGCGCCAAAGGACCAGGACGAGGCGTTTTCGCCCGTCTGAGACGCGCGGAGAATCGCGTTACGGAAGGTGCGGCCAAGGAGGGGGTTTGCTATTTTAATTTATTTACGGGTATTTACGGGGAAACATTCCCTCTTCCCCCTTGAGTAATGTGCCAAACGGTCGACAAACGATGACGCGGGCAGGACCCCGCGAAAGGAGCCTCCCATGAGCCGCTATCCCGACCCCGAAGCCACGCTCGTCCAAGCCTATCAGGCCGAAGTGCAGTTCGATCCCACCATGACCGGCTGGATGTGGCTCGGCGCCCTCACGTTGGACGACGCCCCGATGCCCGAGCCGCTCGGCCCCCTCACTCTCCGAACGCGCTCGGTGCGCGTGCACGCCTCCACCGCCACGTTTTATCGCTGCATTCCCCGCCTCGGATACCCGGTGGGGGCCTTGGACCCGGATGCGCGCTACGACCTCGCGCGCGATTTACGTCAGTTGTCGGGCTGGCCGACCACGGATTTTGGCGGGTTATACCTCCGCGTCTTTGGGGATACGCAGCAGTTGTCCCCGGGCATCTGCCTGCGGCCGGCCGGACTGATCCTCTCCGAGGAGGCCGTGCGATCGCAAGTTGAGGCTCAAACGCGGGTAGCCAGCCAGTGGATGCAAACGCAGTTGAAGCGCTCCGGCGTGTTCTGGGAGCTCTGCAGCGGCACCGAACCGTCTCGATAACCCGACCGGACGGCCACGGCGCGCCGCGGAAACGGCGGCCAACCGGTCGCGGTCGCCAGACGGTCGTACCGCGATGTTAAGACTCCTCAGAGCGACCGGAGCGCCCGAGCCGAAAAGGCCAGGACGCGGCGTTGGGGTGCGTCGGAGAAGCGCGGGGGCGAAGCCCCGGGGCGGGCTCCCCGGGCGATTGGGGGGCGGAGAGAAGCCTTTTTCGCAACCACCGAGGAACGAAGGGGCTTCTCTCCGCTAACTGAAACGCTCATGGCGTTGGAGGTCGACATCATTCTACCATCCTCCTCTGGCTATCCTGGAGACGGGGTTCGGGGAGTACCCGACCGCAAAGTGCCGTAGAGCCCGAAACCACCCATCCTCGTGCGCGGGTATTCAAAAAATAATCGATGACGCCAAGGTGAGCCCCCCAGCGGAAGCAGTCCGAATTTATCACAGGTACTTTACAGGTGTTATTAGCGATAGTATTATACAGGTAACTTAACGGTAGGAGAGGATCCCTGATGCCCCGCCCGAAAATCCCCACCGACCAACAACGTACCCGCCGTGTTACCTTGTATCTCAACGAAACCGAATGGATCGCCGCCCACGCCGCAACGGCCCGCGAGCAGCGACCGTTGACGCAAATCTTTCTGCGGGCCCTGACGTACTGGCTCGACCGCTTGGCCGACCCCCTCCCTGCCTGGCAGCAGGCCCGTACCGACCGGATCATGACCGAAGCCTCGGCGGAGCTCACGGGTTGGACCTGTCCGCGTAGTCACGCCTTCTGGACGGATTGGACCGAAGCGATGAATCCCCAGCAATGTCCCGTCTGCGGAAGCCGTTCCCTCCAGCGGACTTGGGGCGGGGTGGTGCAACGGGCCGGCCGTACCCCCTAGCTGCCACTGCAAGGGGCCGCTGGGTCAACGTGGCGACAGAAGGGGTTTGTCCCTGGTCTAGCCGCCTCCCCGATCCTCCCCCAGGGCCCGCCGAAACGCTGGCCCGCGGCACCGCAGAAAAACATGCAGGATAAGGAAAACCCGCCTCAGGCTCGTGCCTCACCTTCGGCACACGCACCCGGCAAAGCCGGGTGGAATCCTGCCTACGTAAGATGAGGCGCACGCCTCAAACCCCCTGATCGACCCGCCTCACATCACTCTCACATCACGCAGGGTACCGACTTCCGTTCGCCTAATCCAGCAACCGAAAAACAATCCCTGTCTCACTCGGGTACACCCATTTGAGACCCTCCACCTCTCGGTCGGCCCATTCAGTGGATGGGCTGCACCATGGTGACTAAGTCATAGTTCTTCCGCAACATACCACAACGCTTCATAAGCCAGGCAGGAAATGCCCCGGATCACGACGAAAGATAGGGTTAGTTCGTGCTGGAGGTATACGATGAGTAATACTTTGACCATGGCTCAGATTGCTCAGCAATTGAGCCTGCCGGAATCGACGGTGCGCTATTATCGCGACAAGTTCTCCGAATGGATCCCTGTGGTCGGAGAAGGCCGACATCGTCGGTATCAGCCCGAAGCCGTGGAGATTTTGCGCATCATTGCGAACGTCTTGCGGAATCACGGCACTCCGGACGCGGTAATCGCCGTGCTCAGCCACTCTTACCCTCGAACCATCCCTGCCACGATACCGCAGCAGCAAACCGCAGCAGCGCAGCAGCAATCTGAGTCTGGCTTGGTTGAAGCGTTTCAGGCTTTGCGTGTTGCGGTTGAACTACAAACGCAACAGATCGCCGGCGTTCAAGAAGAACTCCAACAACTCCGTACCCAACTCAATACTCGCGAGGAAGCGCTGGTGGCTCAGAGCCGGGCCACCGTCTCGCCAGTTGCCGTGGCGAGACCGGCCTTCTGGCAACGACTCTTTCGACCGCACGAGCCCGAGAGCAGCGCATGAAAAGCCTTCTCCCTTCGTCTCCTGCGGTCATCGATACCTCCTTCTGGAGTCTCTGTGCTCACGTAGGGCTTGTGCCCTATCTCTGGCAGCACTATCGATGTCCCCTTTGGGTGCCCTCGGCTGTCTATGCTGAAGTGTTCCATACGCCGCGAGATTATCCAGACCAACTCCAAATGACCGAAGCGCTCGACGATGGCCACCTCGGTATTGCCGACCCTGAGCACCCGCAACCGATTTTTCATCCTGGCGAACGCAGCGTGTTATTCTTAGCACAAGAACGGCAGGCCGTCGCGCTGATCGATGAGTTCAGCGCCCACGAATATGCAGCGCACGCACTAAACATTCCGGTCGTGAGTGTCGCCGAATTCCTGAGTGATGCCTGGGAATGGGGCATCCTATCCCGGGAAGTCGCGCGGCGCTATCTGGCAACCCTCGAAGCCTTGCATGCCTCCCCGAAAATCTTTCTCGACTATGCCTGGCAACAACTAAACGACAAGGAGAAATAGTCGATGGCATTAGACGAACGTCCGATTCCGTTAACTCGCGAGGAAGCCGAAGCGCTCACCGCCCTGTGTCAGAGCCTGGGCTTGCGGGAAACGGACGCATTTCATGCAGTGATTCGTGCGGGGTTAGCCGCCTATCGGATGGAGTTAGCCCTACAGTGGTATCACAGCACCCCGCAAAGCACCGGGGACATTGCCGAACGCCTGGGCATCAATCGCGGAGATTTACTCCGAGAAATTTATACCCGAGGCATCGCGCCCTATGAAGATCCGACCATGGACCGCGTAACCCGACTGGAAGAGCTCGATCAACGACGGAACCAAAGAAATCTGAAATAATCCCCGATCATGCCTAGTGAGTCCGCGATCATGGGGTATTCTCCGTGGTCCGTAACGCTCCGATCCTCCGTACTGATGGCATTAACGGGCAGGAGTGTGCCTCAAGACGTTTCAACAAGACGGGAACGTTTGAGCTCAAGACGACACGTCTAGTAGAGCAGGCCAAACGGCCCCAAGCGATACCCTCAAGGTCGGTAACCTATACGGACTCCCTGACGTTATCCCTATGAACAAACCATCGACGCTTTAAGGGGGCAATAGTTCATGTCAACGCGGACGTTGGGAACCATGGGAAAACGAAGTATAGGGGTCATATTAGGGGGGGCTATGGTCGTGGGCGCTACGGCCTGGCTAGCTAGTACCGTGGGAACCCGACCCCCGTCCCATCGCCTCGTGTTCGTTCAGAGTCATCTCACCGTACCCCACGGCTGGTCGGCGAGTGCAGTAACACGAATGCGGGCCACCAAGTTCCAGGAGGCGACCGATACCATGACGGTGCATGGTCCCCACGGTCTTTCTCTTCAAATTACCTATACGCATGGCACACCAAATCTAGCAAACTATGGATGGATTCCTCCGGGCCCCCCCAATAGCATCATATCAGGGGAATCTCGTCTGAGTCGTTGGTCGTCGCCATATCGACTAATGACTTGGACTTCGAGTGCAACTGAACAAGGCTATCTAGCTGGGACCATCGTAACCCGCGACGGAACCTATGACTGGACGACCTCTATTTTCTCCCGGGCGCATTACCCGACGTTATATCAGACCATATTGCGCTGGGCAGCCGCCGCCCAATATCCAGCGATCATCACGCCAACGGAAGCCGTTCACGCGATGATGACGGCATCGAAGAACTTTATTCCGGCCAGGGTTATCGCGTGGCGGGGATCTTCAGGCACCTTTCTCACCGCGGGGATTCCGGCCACGGGCGAAGCGCCTTGGTATCTTTTTACCACGGCGAATCGTGGCACATCGTGGCGACTGACCTATGTCTCGTCGGGAGCTCCTTCGCATCACCGGAACGGCTTTCCCAATACGAGTCCTTCCGATGTCCTTACGGCCATGGCTTGGACGGGACCCCATACGCTATGGATTGCCCAAACGATCAACTGTATGAGTGGGCCGGAAGTCAGTGGTGGAACGGTCACTCTGACGACAAGTACCAATGGTGGGCAGTCCTGGCACCTCGTCGCGAATCGCATCCACGAATCGAATGATTATTGCCCGACGATGCTCCGCCTGTCGGTGACGTCCCGGGCGAAACAACCAACGGTTCGTTTGATTGAACGCAACGCGACGGGGACGCACGTGAGGTATTCGTGGTTCCCAAAACAGTGGCGATTTTAGTTATTGCACCGTACTCCACTCACACTTTAAGGAGTGAGTTGTTTTTGCTGAGGTTAGATGGCCGAAAGCTACTCTTATTGCCTGTCCAAGAATTGATTGGTATGCTGACCATAATGCACCGTATGAAGGTTTTGAGATTTAGATTGATATGGTCTTGAGAGGCTTTCGAGAGAAAGATCCGGTGGGGGGACAGCCTCAGCTATCGAAAGAAGGCCCCCCGCGCCGGTCGCTTCGGCGGGTCTCATGTTTGGGCGTGAAGACGGGTCCCACTGCTCCCTCGAACGGGATCGGGAGGCCGGAGGAACGCCGAGGACCTTGCGGAAGGGCCTGCAACGATGCGAAGCCAAAGGAGGACAAAGCACGGAGAGCGCCCCCGAGGGACGCTCTCCAACACACAACGATGATTATGATACACGATTATGTCTTAGAACGGCAAGGGGCCGCCACCTGTTTTTAGTGCGGAGTAGGGAACCCATTCCGCCGTGTTCGGTGTGTGGTGGCGCCTTGCAGGGTGATAAAACGGTCACCCGGCAGCGCTGGCGCCCGTCGGGAGAGATCCATCAGCTCATCCTGCGCCAATTCCGGTGCGACCGGTGTCGGCGCTATCACCGCGAATTACCCGATCTGCTGGTGCCGTATAAGCGCTACGACGCGGAGAGCATTGAAGCCGGATTGCTGCATGATCCGGACATCTCGGTAGCGGCTGATGATTCCACCTTGGCCCGGTGGCGGCAGTGGTTCGGTGAATGGAGCCCCGTCGCCGCGCAGGGATTGCGGGCCTTGGCGCAGCGCTCGGGGGCCCGGGGAGCGGACCCTATCCCGTCCCGTCCGCTCCCTCCCCTACTCCGACGCTTGGGACCGTGGGTGGGCGACGCCCCGGGCTGGTTAGCCCGGGCGGTACGCCCCCTGGTGAATGCGCGCTTATATGCGTTTACCGGCGGGAGCCCGGGTGGGGACGGCCCGGATCGTTCTGCGTGGCCTTCCGGCCCCTAGGACCCTAGACTAGCCTCAGACTCTTGAAAGGAGGCTAGTCAACGATGTCGGATCATCGCCATGAGGCCAAGGATCACGCTGTGGATCAGGCCCTGGAGCGCTACCAGGCGATCGCGCCCTTGCTGGCGGACGGCCTGGATGCCGCGCAAGCGCGGCAACTCAAAGAGGTCTGGTGTGTCCAGACGGGGCTCTCGGAGCGGACGTTGCGGCGCTACCTGGCCCGCTACCAGGCTCAAGGCTGGGAAGGGCTCAAGCCCCAGAGCAAGGGGCCACGCCGCCGGCCCGAGACGCTCCCCGAGGCGGTCCTCGAGGAAGCGATTCTGTTGCGTCGGGAGATCCCGACCCGGAGTATCGCGCAACTCATTCGGATTCTGGAATGGGAGGAGCGCGTGGAGCCCGGGCAGATTAAGCGGAGTACCCTCCAGGCGCGCTTGGCCGAGCGCGGCTACAGTACCCGGCAGATGCGGGTGTATGCCCAGCCGGGGATCGCCGCGCGCCGGTTTCAACGGTGCCACCGCAATGCGTTGTGGCAAAGTGATATTAAATATGGGATTTATCTGCCGATCGGGCCGAAAGGTGCCAAGCAGCAAGTCTACTTGGTCGCCTTTTTAGACGACGCCACGCGTTTCGTGGTCTATGGGGCCTTTTATCCGACGCTGGATCAAGTGATCGTCGAAGATGCGCTGCGCCAGGCCCTCCAAGGCTATGGGGTGCCCGAAGCGGTCTACTTCGATAACGGCAGCCAGTACAAAACGCACCAGATGACCCGAATTTGCAGTAAGCTGGGCATCCGCTTGCTCTTCACAAAGCCCTATGCGCCCGAAGCTAAGGGCAAGATCGAGAAATTTAATCAATTGGTGGATGCCTTTCTGGCGGAAGCGGCCCTTGAACACCCGGCCACGCTGGATCAGCTCAATGCCCTGTTCCAGGTCTGGCTGAGTGAATGCTATCACGCCCAGCCCCATACGGGGCTAGAGCCCGTCCGCAGTCCGGGTGAAGCCTATCGGGGAGATGATCAGCCGGTACGCTATGCCGAGCCCGCGCTGGTCACGCAGGCCTTCCTCCATGCCGAGACGCGCAAGGTGGACAAAGTGGGCTGTATCGCGTTTCATGGCCGCAAGTACGAAGTGGGGACGACGTGGATTGGCCAAAAGCTCACCGTGGCCTATGATCCCGCCGATCTGACCACCCTCACCATGGAAGCGCCCGACGTCCCGCCGTGGACCGTGCACCCGTTGGTCATTGGGGAGCACGCCGGTCGGCGTGCTCCCGCCCC
Organism: Bacillota bacterium; assembly: GCA_021806205.1. GTDB lineage: Bacteria > Bacillota > Sulfobacillia > Sulfobacillales > Sulfobacillaceae > Sulfobacillus_B. Next base: position 20,332 of record JAJZXX010000220.1, read on the forward strand.
CCAAGCGCCCAAGCTGGCTCGCCCCGATCATTCCCGGTTGCTCGCGGCGGCTCAAAAGCGGCACCAGGCCCGCCAGGCGCAACAGCAGCCACCGATCGCCTACCGCGCAGTCTGGAAGGATGCGCCGGGCGACCGCCCGGCCACCGGCCCGGAGGAGGTGCCGCCGGATGTTTGAAGCGTTTTACGGCATGACGCGGACTCCGTTCCCCCGCGACGTGGCCCCGGACGCCCTGTATGCGTCACCGGCTGTGGAGGAGATCCTCGGGCGGCTGCACTACGCCGCCGCCCGGCAATGGTTCGTCGTGGTCACCGGCGACTGCGGGGTCGGCAAGAGCACCGTCCTGCGCCACTTTCGGCGTCAGCTGGATCCGACCGCCTACACGCTGCTGTATGTGGCGGACTCCAAGCTGACCCCGCGGACCTTTTATCCGGCGTTGCTGGAACAACTCGGCTATGAGCCTCACCGCCCGAGCAGCGCCGTCAAGCACCAGCTCCACCGTGAGCTGGAAGTGCTCTACGGGCTACACCATCGCCGCGCAATCGTGGTCGTCGACGAAGCGCATCTGCTGTCGCGGACGATGGTCGAAGAACTGCGGTTTGTCGTCAGCAGCCAGATGGATGGACAGAGTCCACTGACGTTAGTGCTGGTGGGGCAAACCGACCTGTGGGAGCGTCTACGCCTGCAGGCGTACACCGCGATCCGTCAGCGGATTAACCTGCAGTGCCGCCTCCCGGCGTGGGATCGGGCCGAAGTCGGGGCCTATATTCAGCACCAGTTACAGGTCGCGGGGGTGGATCACGCGCTCTTCACCGACACCGCGCTGGATGTCATCTATCAGTTTTCCGGGGGCGCCGCCCGGGCGATTAATCAGGTGTGTACCCAAAGCCTGTTCTATGGCGCGCAACAGGGCCACCGAGTGATTGATGACCGGATCATCACGCAGGTGATCCAAGGCGAATTGTCTTAAACCACCTCCGGGACGCGCCGCGTCCCGGAGCATCTCTCAAGGAGGGAAGATCATGTTGGTGTACCCCAATCACCGGCCGTTTCGCACCATCCGCGAAATCGACCGCCCCTGGGTGACGGTGGTCGACGGATCCGGCTTTCCGGACTGCTGGGGGAATCCCTATGTGACGTTTTTAGCCTGCCAAGATGTCCCCCCGGCGCAGGTGCGCCGCCAAGCCGCCATGCTGGCCGACGCGGCGACCTGGCTGGTCGAGGACGCCCGAACCTGGTCGGACACCTCGCTCAGTGACTGGGCATGGTATGCGAGGCTGTGGCCGGTGCCGACTCGCCGGCGCCTTGAGGCCCGCATCGAAACCTTGCATCACTTCTATGCCTTCTGGCATTGGCATGACCCTCGTCGGGTCCCGGTGCAACCCTTTCCCGCTACGCAACAGGCCCGACGGGAGTGGCTCACGCTGATCCTTGCCGGGAACCCGAAGCCCTACACAGACTCCTAGTAATCGATCGAACGCCATCGTGCCAACTCCACTCAGCCCTGGGACGTGCCGGTTCCAGGGCTTTTTCGTTGACAATGCGGGGGCGTCTGGTCGTTGTTCGTAGGTGCAACCGAAGTTACACTGCCCCCCCACCACACCATTCGTGGACCGTAATTCTAGCAATTCTTGGACAAGATACCGTGTCTAATTTTGGTCATTTTAATGAAGTATCAACAGTTTAATGCC
>JAJZXX010000031.1 GCA_021806205.1 Bacillota bacterium
CCGGCTTTCCACCGTTCAAGATCGCATACCATCGGCGAAGTCACTCTGGCCTGGTTCCCTCCTTGGTTATTTGGATCCATTTCCTCTAAATCACTCACAACATCACCCATTTCGGCGTTATGTCCCTGGCCATGCGATTCCAAACCCGGCCGCGAACTCTGTGGACCCATCTCCTGTGGCGGATGAAAGACCGTGCTGACTGCGCCCCACCAAAACCTGCAGAATTAGGTCCACCGATTCCCCCTAAGAATGAGCCTCATATCCGTTTTTGTCCTTGCACATCGATGATTGCATGGCATCGGCCATGACAATATGCCGTCGCACTACACGATGCGCCTGATATCTCATATAATGATTACCGACCGAATGGTCCCGTTTTTTAGCAAAAAAAGTTGCCAGTAACTCAGACCGTGAGGCCGAGTTCCATCGAAAAAAACGATTTAAGGTGTTTAATCGCTCTCGTCATGTGGGTCGCATCGCGATATAGTTTGCTCAACATGAGCGCTCCCTCTAATGTAGAAATGAACACCGTCGTCACGTACTCCGTATCTACGGTTTCTGCTACCTCCCCCGTCTTCATGGCAGTGTTAACGATGAGGCGAACCATATCTGACACATGAGTCATTGCTTCCGAAGCTTTTTCTAAAAGCAGCGGAATAGCGTCATCTGCCTCAATTGCCGCATTCATAATGGGACACCCACCAGGCAGCACGTCACGTTGCGCCATTTGTTCAAATACTGACGCCAGTGAAAGAAGACTCTGTGCACACCCATGTTTTCCTGCCAGTGCTTGCGCGTAAAAATGGCCCATCGTTTGAAGGGAAAAAGCGAAAGCGGCCAACATCAGTTCCTCTTTGCTTTCAAAATGGTTATATATTCCTCCCTTGCCGAGACCCGTTTCATGCATGATGTCGGATATTGAAGATGCCATGTAACCTTGGCAATTAAACACGGCCGATGCTTTCCGCACGATCAACTCCTTGGTCCGTTCTCCCTTGCGGTTCGTCATCGACCTCGGTCACTCCATTCATAGCGCTAATCAATCACCAAATCGCTTCCTTTGATCGTTTTCGGACCGAACGGTCTGTTTATATTATATACACCATCCGGCTATTTTAACACGCCTCCAAAATATTTTTGACAACTTGCGACAATTCCACACCCGGTCGGTATTCGAACCAGGGCAACCCAACACGGCCCACAGCATGCCACCAACGGCTGGCGCTACATCCACATGAAATCCGGTCCGCCTTTCCCCAGCTGGTGGACAAACGGGCCAGATCCATACAGGTGCCGGCCAAGCCAATTAGTAAGCACCTCTACGTATCGGGTGTAGGAAGAGGTTGACTTGGTGCGCGAGACGAGAAGGCCAACATGTTAGCGATCCGTGCCATCGACGAGCAACCCAAGGCGATGCCTCAGGATCAATATATTCAGCGTTTGGATCAAGTCGATATCTTACCGGAACGCGGCGTAAAGCCGCGGGGTTGATCCCTGGGGAGTGTCAATTGGCTAGACTGCCAAAACCAGCCAGGTGCCGCCCCGTTGACAAGGGCTTGGTTATGGCCCAGTCTAAATCATATCCTGCTTCACGTTCGACAATCCGGCTGAAAAGTACGACTTGACCTAGGTTCGTAACCCAGATGTGATTCTAAGCGTTACCATTATAAGAGCATCCGATGTTTAGTAGGCTATTTACAGCTCGGGAAGGGTCGACATCAATTTTATGCCAAAGCCATTGGGTTCCAAAGCGGTGTATATGCCCGGCTTGGACGGTCTTCGTGCGCTCGCCGTGTTTGCGGTTCTCTTCTATCACCTCGGTGTCAGTTGGGCGCCTGGGGGACTTTTAGGGGTGGGCGTGTTCTTCACGCTGTCTGGCTACCTCATCACCGACCTCCTATTAGAGCAGATCCGCAACCATGGGCGCATCTTGTTTGGCGATTTCTACTTCCGAAGGGCTAAGCGTCTTTTGCCCGCTCTCTATGTGATGTTGGCGATTGTACTACTCTATATCACCCTGTTTCAACGCGACCTGCTGTCTTCGCTTCCCGGCGATGTCATTGCCGCCATTCTTTACGTGAGCAACTGGTGGTACATTTACCATCACGTCTCCTATTTCCAGTCCTTTATCCCGTCACCCTTTACCAATCTGTGGTCCCTAGCCGTCGAAGAACAGTTCTATCTCTTGTGGCCGTTGGTTCTCATTGTCTTCGCTAAATTGGTGCGGTCCACCACGGCCAAAATAATCGTCACGTTAGCCTTGGCGGCCCTCTCGGCGGTCGCCATGGGCATCACCTATCATCCCGGTACCGTGCCCAATTTGGTGTACTACAGCACCGATACCCGCGCCTTTGGACTCCTGATCGGTGCGGCTCTGGCTTTTGCCTGGCCCAGTGCTCATTTACCGGCGGTAGATCCCGCCGTACGAGACGGTATTAACATTTTGGGCGCGGCAGGTTTGGGTCTATTCATTTGGATGGTGCTTTTCACCAATGAGTATCAAACTTTTATGTACCGCGGAGGCATGGTGCTCTTAGCCGCCGGAACCGTATTTTTAGTCCAGGCCCTCACCATCCCTACCAGCCTGCTGTCCCAACTGTTAGGAGCTCCACCGCTGCGTTGGCTCGGAGTGCGTTCCTATGCTATCTACCTTTGGCACTATCCCCTCATAGCCCTGTCGGGTCCACTCCTGATCCGTCTTCATCATAACCATCTTCTTTACGACGCCATCATTGTTGTGGGCAGTGTAGTCATTGCCGCGTTGTCGTGGCACCTGGTAGAAAACCCGATCCGCCGCCTGCGTCTGGCAAAATCCCCAACCGGACGTCATAGCTCCATCCCAACACAAAGGAGGGCGTATTAATGAGGCGGGGCGTCGCAGTGCTGTTAGGAATCGTTGCGGCGACCGTTGTGGGTATCGATGTGGCCGGGTTGGCTGGTGTCTTTGGCTACCCCAAATATGACGCGGGCGCTAAAACCATTCCGACGAGCACCACCCCCTCGGCATCGGGTGGCACCGGCGTATCCCCGAGTTCTTCTCCTCCGTCGGGGTCAACGTCACCCAGCAGTGACGCGTCCACAACCCCATCGAGTTCGACTAGTCAGCCTCCCTCGTCCATTCCCCCGGCCATCCCGGTACCCCCGGGTGCGATTCCCACCTCGCCCATCGGGAACGGTTCAGACGTCACCACCATTGGCGACTCAGTCATGGTGGACGCTCAACCCTATCTGATCCAACTGTTGCCGGGAATTGTGGTGGATGGCAAAGTGAGCCGACAGCTTATTGCCACCCCGCCGGTCATCACGCAACTCAAAGCGGAAAACAAACTGAATCGCTATGTAGTCATCGAGCTCGGCACTAACGGGCCCTTTACGGCAGCGCAATTAAAGAAACTGATGCACCAAGTCGGAAAAGGGCACGGGTTTGTGCTGGTCAACACCTCTGATCCCTTGCCCTGGGAATCCACCGTCAACCAAGTCATCGACCAGGTGGCGGCCAGCTATCCTCATACCGTATTAGTGAACTGGCACCAAAAGGCCTCCAACGTCGCGCAATATTTTTACCCCGATCGTGTGCATCTCATGCCTCAAGGGGCCAAGTACTTTGCCACGCTGATCGCCAAAGCTGTCCTGCAGTTGCAACAGCAGTACCCGCCGCCGTCCAACCAGTAGTCGCTCTCTCTAAATCACCCGTGCCTCAGTCACATCCCCGGAACCACTCGGGGCTGTCCCAAAAGGGGCAGTCCTGTTCGACTCCCTTCTTCGTGGACACATCACGGAAGAGACAAAATGACCCTCCGGGTCATCCTTGGAGGGCGGTCTTTTTCAGGAGGTTATGGGCGATACTCAAAATCCCCCATTCGGTTCTCACTTTTTCCAACCCGCGTAACAAAAACCGCCGGAACCAGCGTCTTCTTTAATCGGTCCGAACACGCTCTCCACTTCCACCCCGCGGCGTTTCATCAACGCTGCCCCGGATTCACTCGCCAACTGTTCTCGCACTGGTTGTTTGGTCCCGCAGAAGGTTCGGACTGACACTGATGGACCGGTAGGCCGCCTTCGTGCATTGGTCCCGTAATCGGCCGAGCTGCTGTTGCAGATGGTTCAAATGGGGGATGAGACAGAGCGTATCTCCCGGGCGTTGATGGACACTCAATCCGACATTGAACCTCCCCGCCCTAAAGGGCGGAGATTCTGGGGGAACCACCGCAGCTGCGTCGCGGGGTGTGACCCCCTGGGAGTAACCCTCCTGACTCGCCACCGTTTATCCCGCCAGCAATTTCCCGGGGT
>JAJZXX010000169.1 GCA_021806205.1 Bacillota bacterium
GATCGATGGCATAGCGGGATTGGGCCGCCTCGGCTTGCGCATCAAAGGTCGCGGTTAAGCTCCATCGCGTTTCCTTCTCCCAGGCTTTACGCGCGCCCCCCACGCGTCGTTCCACGTGGCTAAATCGGATTCAATTTGCGCCCAGATTTGGGCATCGGTCAGCATGCTGCGTCACAGGGTCAGGCCCCTCTTCATCGGATTAACTGCAAAATATTGCCAGTCACCAAATTTTGGGGCCCATGGCACCTTGTCAAGAAATTGCTAGGGTTTACGCAATTTTTTTGTGGGAGACATCCCATCGACGATGGGGTCGATTGGGACGGACATTTTGGCCGATGATGACACTTAGTGTCATCACGACTAGGTGGGCAGTCTTCCACTTACTGGTGTTAGAAAATGCCGAGAGATGGCAGGCGGAAAGTCCTGCCGGATATGTTATGCAGACCTTATGAAAACTCTCGTAGGTTGTCGTTCTTCACTCTCTTCATAGACAAACTGAATTTTTGAAGAACCGCGCCTTCTCCACAGGAATAATCCGCACTTCTTTCACGGGCTTGCCTTCCAACCGTAAAGGAAACGGAATACGAATTCTCTCCAAGTCGGGATGGACCCGTTGGAACTCGCGTGACATGGGTACTTGAACGCAGCCATCCTTAATGAGGATGGCATTTGTCGACAAGATGAGTTGGAACTAGTCATTCTTATCAAGATAGTGCGGAATCCGCACATCATGATAGCGATATTCACCACTCTTGGCCTTCTTCAAAAGGTTAAAGAACGAACGGAAGGAACGGTCCACCACTTTGAGAATTTTGTTGACTCACACCTGCTTGCAACAGGGAGTAGTTCTCATTCTCTTTCACTGCCTGATAGTTCGATTCGTAGCGAAGGAAACGACCTTCCGCAATGAAATATTGTCGAATGGAATACAAACCAACATTGTAGAGATTCTTGGCATACCGACACATTTCGCGCAAGGCTTCATATTCCTTTTGGCGGAGTCCCTTGATTTGGTTACTTTGTGTCAAATACACCGCAATGTCATCACCTTGCTATATGGCTATTATACACCAAGAAACCGTCGGGGCAACGCCAAAGATTCGCCTGATATCCCCATCGCTTAAGCAAGCGGTTTTACGGCGCATCTGATAAATGAGGTGCAAAACCCGCTGTTCATTCTCTGCCAAATGGATCATAGCCGCGTTGATCCAGTACTTCCACTCGATATGGTCCTGACGCCTGCAACTGATTAAACTCTTCTGACCCCTGCGTGGTTTCTGGATCGCGACGGCGCACAAAATCTATCGTACGATGCCGAACAATGGCAAAAAGCCATGTATCAGCACGACCCTTGTGATGGTCAAATCGCCCATGATGGCGCCATACTTCTATCAGCACATGTTGGATTATGTCAGGGACATCTTGTCCGGATACGCCCGCGGCACGAAGGAGACTGGCCCACCGTGCCCCAAAGCGATCATAAATCATCTCCAGAGCCATGGGTTCGTCAGCCATTTCTTCCAGCAGTTCCTCGTCGCCTCATGGATCTTCGTTACCCGTCACTCCCGTTAGACACCAAAACCATCTGACTAGACCACGGTCTCAAAGTCATGGCGAGTCTATATGATATTCGCCGTCGTTGCGCTCAAATGCCCAATTTGGTCGTTCATTTTGAGTGGTCGTCACATGCTAATGGCGTTGACACGCGAAGGCATCCCTTACGATCCGCGGCTCATTCTCAAATAGTAGTTCAGTAATGGGCCTCTCGAAGGGTCTACAGTCGCATTAAAATGAAACCTCGGTGCGGATCCGGACGCGCCGGGATCGAGTTACTCAATGGCCTACAACGTCCTCACTGCGGGGGAACTCACGGGATAGCCAACTATTCTACTATTTGAGAAAGAGCCTGATCCGCTTCGGGATCTTTGATGTAACCCCATTGCCCACCGTGGCGTTGTCATCGCGGAGGAGGATTTCCATGATCCGGAACATTGTCATCGCCAGCTTGACAGGTATGGTCATGATGGTGGTGGATTCTGGATGCGGTGCTAAACTTAACACCACAACCCCGACACCATCTGCCACGAAGACTAGTGCGTCGGATCGGTCTACGGCAGTATCCTCTGCCAAGACCACTCATATGGTGAAAGTGGGTCCTTATACCATCGTCGTGCCGGACCATTGGACCCTGGGCAATCAGATCAGGCTTAAAAGATTCACCGCCAGCGGCACTGTTTCCTCATTACTCATGCCAAACCCAGTTCCCCAAAGCGGCAACGGCATCGTGAATCCCCTGAACGCGAACCCCTTCTTCTCGGAACAACTGAATGGGGTGGTCAACGGCATAGCACTTCAGGTAAATGAGCTCACTAGCCATGGCACCTACTACGAATTGACCGTGACCGTCCCCTCAAGCCAGACATCCGCATTGAAGATGGCGGCAAAAACCCTGAAACCACCGCCGCCAGCCACAGTGACTGAAGATGTCCACCTGATCCAGGCACTAGGGAAGACACCGCACCTGGCTTTGTATTACACCCAGGCGCACGTCGGCTCCCAAGACCAGTGGCTACTGGTGGGCGGCAACCCAGCTACGGCACAAGAGCCGTTCGCGCTGTATCGGTCGACCGATGCTGGTAAGCAATGGACTCTAGCGGACCATACCACATTTCATGGCCACTCCAACTTTTTGGAATCGGAAGGCCTTCCCAGTATAGCGTTTTGGAATGCTAAGGACGGCATTATGGCGGAGTCGTCGAGCTTTGCTCAAAGCCTCCCGATTTCTTATACGACGGACGGCGGCAAACATTGGCACGCCGCCCAGGTCCCCCAGGTGGGACAACCCACTGGGCAGAACGCGCCAATTATCATCCGGAGCCCCAACGGATCCTTAGATGTCAAAGCCACGGTGTTTCACGATCAAATGGTCATACTGAAAAGCACCGACAACGGCAAAAACTGGATTGATATCTCGACTGCATCCCCGAGTCCGGTTTCAACCATCCCGATTGTCTACTCCACTCTACAGCGGACAGAGATCGCTCAAGTCGGCCACCATCTTGGATTTCACCAGATATTTGCTCCCAGTCAAGGGATTGGGTCAACAGTCGAAAAGGTGAGCTCCTATCACACCGAGCCATCCCCATCCTACCCGGTCGTGGCGCTAAAATATAGCAATTTCAGCGTACAGGAAGCACAAACCGCCAACGCCCTGGCCGGCGGTGGCAATCAAGCCACTAAACCCGTCACCTTCGTCCTTCCGAACATCGGTCCGGTAACAGGCACCTGGTCCCTAGTCTATGGACACTTCAACACCAACACGCCTCAAAGTTCTGTATTGCAATTCCCCATATCGGGTATGGTGGTACAAATGGCGGCCGTCGGCACAAGCCTATCTGAAGCACAAATGGTACAAATCGCTAAATCATACCGGAGATTTTAAGAAGTTGGGGGCCGTGTGAGAGGGCGCTCACGAAACAGAGGAGGCCAAGGTCCGACAACATCTTGACGCTGGGCCCTTTACGTGATCGCAGGCATAATCGCACAACGGCCTTCCACGCACGATGATCGCCGTGAGAGTTCCGTTCCGCCCACAAAAATCACATCCACTAATGCAACCCTGGTGCGTCGAATTCCGAAGGTCCTTATGTAACGAACTATTAGTGAGGAGGAGGACGATTATGTCAGCGCGTCACATTTTGGTAACAGCCGGCACCTTTGGCCGATTACTCACCGCAGCACTGGTGCCAGGCATGGCCGCAGCCCAGTCGGCGTCGAGCCTTCAACAGCAATTTCCGAATGTCATGGTGTCGCAGGTTATTAACCCCACATCGGGACCAACAACCGTTACGGCTGGTAACCTATCCGTATCGATTCCCACGGGAGCGCTTGGTTCGTCGCCAGCGACCTTTAATATTGTACAAGGACCACCGGACCTATAACGCCGTCTGGCACCACAGCCATCACCGATTGGGCCTTTCAGGTGACCAATAACGTCACGGGTCAACTCATTAACCAATTTACGGATCCGGTCACAGTATCGGTCTCGAGTTCCGCGATTGCTCCAGATTCTGAGTATTGAAACGTCAGTCCCACCGCAACACTAAGGCGTCATGAAATTTTAACCTACGACTTCTGAGCGATCGGCATTGACATGGGGCCGGATAACATAGTTCCACTGTGAATTTTGATCGTCGGGTCGTTCAATGTTCAACGCAGCCAAGGCTTCTT
>JAJZXX010000130.1 GCA_021806205.1 Bacillota bacterium
TTTTGACCACGACGCTGCAGCGGTGGGGGCAATAAGCGTGACGGCTGTGCGTACAGGCTTGCCCGTTGAGGCATTTCCAGAGGTTTCTCGATTGGTAGTGGGGTCGGCCCAGGAGATTAGCGAGTCTTTAGGGACTACGCGAGGTAGTGAGCCCATATCGTCCGATATCCATGACTAGACACTGCGTTCCCTGGTGCGATGAACCGGGAGTTCCAGTATTGGGAATGGGTATGGACCATGCTATGAATTCTCGCCGTGGGCACGATAGTGCGCTGGTGACAACGTCACCGCAATTTAAAGATATTCCTTGTTCTGGGAGTTGTTGATATAAAGCGTAGCCCAGCTAGGCGAGATGTTTGGCCGGGATAACGTGAACATAGTGGGAGGTAAAGTATCATGACACAGGCCAGCAATATTATTGGGGGTCAAGAGGTGGGGGCGTCGCAATCACTGGAGGTGTTCTCACCCAGTCGCCCGGATGAAGTGGTGGGCCGGATTCCCCATTCCCAGCCCAAAGACATCGAAGCTGCGGTAGCGGCAGCTGAGGCAGCTCAACGACCCTGGAGGAACATGGGACTCATGGGGCGGGGCCAATTGCTGTTTTCGGCCAGCGCCATCGTGGAGGCCCACGTTGATGAACTAGCGGAACTGGCTAGTCGCGAAATGGGTAAGCCGATTGGCGAGGCCAAAGGCGAGGCTCAGCGTGCAGCGGCGATTTTACGCTATTTCGGGGGAGAAGGGGCCCACGCCATAGGCGAGGTCATACCGGCGGCTAATCCTGGCACGCTACAGTACACCACCCGCGAACCTCTGGGGGTGGTGGGCATCATTACACCCTGGAACTTTCCGTTAGCCATTCCGATGTGGAAGGTAGCGCCAGCGCTTTTATACGGGAATACCGTTGTGCTCAAACCGGCTGAGCTCAGTTCGCTCACCGCCTATCGCCTATGCGCTTTGATTCAAGGCGTGTTTGCACCGGGGGTACTCAATCTGGTTATCGGTTCCGGTGGGAAGATCGGCCCCGCATTAGTGCAGCATCCGGCCGTGCGCGGTATTAGTTTCACGGGGTCCACCCGGGTGGGTCGGGACATTGCTCATCAGGCCACCGAGCGCGGCATCAAATACCAACTCGAAATGGGGGGCAAGAACCCTGTAATTGTTGCCGAGGACGCCGATTTGGACCGTGCAGTGGAATTGACGGTCTCGGGCGCCATGCGTTCGGCTGGGCAGAAATGCACCGCCACCTCGCGGGTAATTGTGTTGGGGTCCATCCATAAGGCGTTTTGCGATGCGCTCACACAACGGGTTCGTCAATTAGTGGTGGGCGATCCTCTATCCGCGAATACTTACGTGGGCCCCGTAGTTTCAGCGGCACAACAGCAGCAGGTGCTCCGATTTATCGAAAATGCCCGCCAAGCGGGATATCCGGTGGCGGTGGGGGGAGATCGACTGGATCGAGCGGGGTACTTCGTCCGCCCGACGATCTTTGATGCCGTAGACCCGAACTCGGAGCTTGCCCAGGAAGAAATCTTTGGGCCGGTAATCGCCATGGTGGCTGCGTCCAACCTGGACGAAGCGGTTGAAATTGCTAACGGTGTGCGCTATGGCCTGAGTGCGTCAGTCTTTACCCAAAGTCTAAAGACGGCCTTGCGTGTGGTGAATGATCTGGAGGTGGGGATGGTCCGGGTCAACGAAGAGACCGCCGGGGTGGAGTATCAAGCGCCGTTCGGCGGCGTCAAAGAATCGAGTTCGCACTCACGCGAGCAAGGGCGGGCTGCGATTGAATTCTATACAGAGACTAAAACCGTGGCCATCCGGCCCATGTAATAGAGAGGAGCGTCAGCATGAATCTTTGGCGGTGGGAGGTCACCCCTGGGGACTATCACCTCGGTGTGTCCTTGGATCCGGACGGTCGCGCAGTCTCGGACATTACGGCACGGCATCCCCATATTGTCAGTGTTGGCGATCTGTGGCGTGAACACGCTTCGATAAAATCAGTGCTCGAGTGGCTAACGGCTTTTTCCGACGAGAATACGACAGAGTCGGTTGATGACCGTCGACTTCGTGTACCCGTTGAGGTCAGTGAGTGTTGGGCAGCGGGGGTGACGTACGAAATCAGTCGCAAGGCGCGTCGCGAGGAAACCAGTGGCGCCGAAGTCTTTTATGACCGTGTTTATTCGGCAGAGCGCCCGGAACTATTTTTTAAAGCGCCCGGTGCCCGGGTTTTGGGACCGGGGGATGCCATGGGGTTACGGCGAGATTCACGCTGGAGCGTGCCTGAACCAGAACTCACCCTCATTGTGGCGCCGTCTGGTGAGGTTTTTGGATATACGATCGGGAATGACCTGTCTTCCCGGGACATTGAGGGGGAGAATCCGTTATATTTGCCGCAGGCGAAACTGTTTTACGGTAGTGCGTCGATTGGGCCGTCAATCGCCTTGGCTACGACGGTAGATCCGCGAACTCTAACCATTCAGATGAGCATTCACCGTGATCAGCGGGAAGTCTTTCGCGGAGAGATTCAGACCGCCCAAATGCGGCGGCCCCTGGCAGATCTCGTGCGGTACTTGCGCGCTGAATGGCCATTGGACGGATGGACGGCGCTCATGACGGGAACGGCGCTGGTGCCACCGGCGGAGTTTCGGTTAGAGGATGGCGATGCCGTGGCCATTACGATTACCGGGATCGGCACGTTGGTCAATCCGGTGCGCCGCATTGACCCGAGTTGGGTGGCGGTGCCGTGAAGGACGGGCGGACAGCATCGGATTATATGATGAGAGGTTGCTAATCCACCACCGGACCGCTTGAGCACAATGGACATTTGATGGCCTGCGTCGAGCACCGGGATACGCACTCAATTGCGTCACCAGAGGCTCTTTGGCTAGGCCAACGCATTGGAGCGGCCTCGTTGTATCTTCGGCAATTCAATGAGTGATTTGTTTCATCCGGATGTTCCTGATGGTTTTATCGCTCAAGTGTTTAGCGTAATGCACCAAACGCCATGGCACACCTATCAAGGACTCACCAAGCGCCCTGAGCGCATGGTGAGCATGAGTAAGCAACTTTGGTTCACATCTAATATTTGGGTTGGAACCAGCGTTGAATCACCCGCAGTGCTTGAGCGAATTCACTGGCTGCAGAACACACCAGTGGAAGTGCGCTTGTTATTGTGTGAGCCGTTGCTAATAGCCATTCCCCGTTTACCGTTGGATGGCATTCATTGGGTTATTGTCGGAGGTGAATCGGGTCCCAAGGCCCGGCCAGTGGAGGCCGACTTGGTGCGGGAAATTCGCGATCCGTGTATTGCCCAGGGCGTTCCGTTTTTCTTCAAACAATGGGGGGCGTTCAACGAACACATGCCGGTAGGACCCTACATGGGCATGTGTGGAATGAATTTCCTAGAGGCAGTTCTGTGGACGCGATGGACGTGACACATTAGTACCGTAGAAGCGGGATGTGTCTCTCCCCCAGATGATTGGTTGATGGGATAAAGTGAAATTTGCGCGTTCAGTGGGAGCACTTCGCCTCACTAAAGACGAGGCGAATGCATGGTCGATGGCCAGTCAAATTCGACCATGGTGGCCAAAACACCATCCCGCTGACATGAAAAGTCGGTGCCCGAACCAACCCGTGATGTTGCCGGAGTTAATAAGACACCGGATGCTCGTGCGATGGGGTGATTGGTGGGGAACTGTGAGATGACACCAGAAGGAAGCCCGAACGCTGGAAGCCTTGGGTACATGCCCGTATTGGCGTGTCTGCTGACAGTCTTTGGGAGCGCCGTTTGCGGCAGTCCGTGGTGCCCTTGCGCTCACCCTCTCGCCGTGTTCTCCGTTGACCGACGGGCCACGAAGTGGTGCGCCATCTGTACACTAAAGTCTTCATCTCCAAAGTCTTCAAGCGGTGCGAGTGGAAGATGATCAGCGGACGACCGCGTTAGCGACCATTCTCCAACCGACATTAGTGGCCATCTTAGAGGGGTTGCGCATGTCCCCCGCGGTGTTTACGGATCCTCCGTGGCGCGAACCGCCAGACTAAAAAGGGAATGACATTGCCAAATATTAGGAGTTGGATACATGTTTCCGAAGCGTCGACCTAATCTTAGGCATTCTCTTTACCGCACGGCCTTTGGACGATGCCTTCCCAGGCCATGCCATGAGCGCGATACAGAAAATCCATTAGGGATATGCCAGCATCGCGAGGATTGCTGGTCTAACGCGAGTTAAGCGGAGGTAAGTTTGGGGCGTGGGTACCACGCAAACCATGCGGACTATGCCTGGTGCTGGACTTTGCTCGTATGCTCGCTCGCGACGTCGATCGTCCACAATAGATAATCGATGCTATCCATTAGGGCTTGCCAGGACGCTACCAAAATATTAGACGAAACGCCTACGGTTTGAATCACCATATCACCGTATTCCGAACGCATTGACACCCGGACTGTGGCTCCCGTGGCATGGCGTCCGTCCAATACACGGACTTTGTAATCCGTCAGGTGCAAATCGCGCACGATTGGGTAGGCATCGGTGAGCGCTTGACGCAAAGCGGCATCTAACGCATGCACGGGTCCGGATCCCTCACCGACTTTTACCACGCGCTGCTGGCCCACCATCAGGCGCACTGTGGCTTCGCTAATGGCTTGGTGATCGTTCGTGACTGACACATGAAACCGTTCCGCCGCGTAATAGAGGGGGACGCGATTGACGGATCGGGCTACGATTAGCCGCATGGACGCCTCCGCATCCTCAAATTGGTAGCCTTGCGCCTCCAACTCCTTCACCTGCTGAATAAGGGACTGAGCTTGGTCTTCATTCACCAGATCGGCAAAATGATGGAGAACATTTGAACGGCCGGCTAGCTCCGATACGACAATGCGGCGGGTTTGACCCACGGCGGAGGGGTCGATATGTTCATAAGCTTGCGGATGCTTGCGCACCGCGCCCGCATGGACGCCCGCCTTATGGGTAAACGCATTGGCCCCCACATAGGGCGCGGCTTCATCGGGTGCCAAGTTCGCTAGTTCCGCCACTGTGCGGGATAAACGGGTCAAGTCTTTTAATCGCTCGGGTCGCCCAGCGATCCGGTGCATCTTCCACACTAAGTTGGGCCAAATCGTACACAAATTGGCGTTGCCACACCGCTCCCCATAGCCATTAATGGTGCCCTGGACCATCGTGGCCCCGGCGGCCACTGCGGCCAGCGAATTGGCCACAGCCAATCCGGCATCGTCGTGCGCATGAATTCCGATGGGAAGTCCACCCGCCAGGTGAGCACGTTCCACTCCCTGTTGGATCTGGTCGGGTAATCCGCCGCCATTGGTGTCGCACAAGACCACCCACGCCGCACCGCCGGACTCGGCCGCGGCGAGAACGGATAACGCATACTCAGGGTCTTCGGCAAACCCATCAAAATAGTGCTCGGCATCAAAAATGACGGTGAGTCCCCGATCCACCAAAAACCGGACCGACTCTTCCACCATCCGCAAATTGTCGGCACAATCCGTCTCGAGAATCTTTTCGACCTGAAACCGAGAAGCCTTGCCGAACAACGTCGCGACCGAGACCTCTAACTCCGCGATGGCTTTTAAATTAAGGTCTTGGTCCACACGCAGGCCCTTTCGCCGCGTGCTGCCAAATGCCGCGATCTGGGCATGGCTTAGAGAGCCCTGCGTGCGCTCAAAAAATGCCGTATCTTTCGGATTGGAGGCGGGCCAACCGCCCTCAATGAAGTCAAACCCGTACTCGTCGAGCAACGTGGCAATCCGAATCTTGTCCTCAAGCGACAGGCTGATCCCGCGACGCTGGGTTCCATCACGTAACGTGGTATCGTACAAGTAAATGCGTTCCATGCTAATCCTCCGGGCGGTTTCCTCTGACTATGGAAAGGTTTAACCTACTATACCACACCCGTAATCAATGGGGTGCTGCGGCAGCCGGGTTTGGAAAACAACGTGGGGGGGTCGCCTATTGATTGCAAGATGGCAGATGACCACTGTCGTGCTGGGCCTGCTCTCATCGGACAAGTTGCGGGATGTCGGACAAGGCTTGACCAGCTGCAGGCTTTAGACAAGACGGTGCTAGCCAGGGAGGGTGAGCGCTATCGCGTTGTTCTATATCGGGACTGACTTTCTTGATAGAAGTCGCGCCCCTTTACGTCAATGAGAACGATGACGGGAAGGTCCTTGACCGTGAATTCATGGATGGCTTCTGGACCCAGATCGTCAAATGCCAATACTTTCTGCCCGATGATGGTGCGACTCAGCAAGGCCCCAAGCCCTCCGATGGCGCCAAAGTATATGAATCAACGCATCTCTGACGGCATCGCTACGGTATCCCTTTCCAATCACGCCCTTGAGGCCACGCTCCAGCAACTCCGGGGTGTAGGGGTCCATGCGGCTTGATGTGGTAGGCCCTGCGGCCCCGACAATTTGTCCGGGTGCGGCCGGACCCGGACCCACGTAATAGAGAATTTGGTTGGCTAAATCGATCGGCAACGGTGCGCCGCTCTGAATGAGTTCATGGAGCCGTTGATGGGCCGCGTCGCGACCGGTCAGCAAGGTGCCGGACAAGAGCACCGGCGTGCCAGCAGCCAGTTGCGTTAGGGGGTGGGGTTGGGTGAGGGGGATGGTCAGTTTAACAGGCTCCATTAGAGAACGCGCACTCCTTTTCGAGCGGAATGACACTGCAAATTGACGGCGACCGGGATGCTGGCGATATGGCGGGGGGCTGTTTCAATATGGACGGCTAATGCCGCCATAACCCTGTGGTCCGATACCGAGACGGTTAATGTCCGCAAACGGGTTGGACACCCCGTGGGGTCTGAATGATCTAGAGGCCTTGGCCAAGACTACCGGACCGAATCTTCGCGTTGTGTTGCCGAAGGGGACGTTTCAAGCCGCCCAAGAAATTCAGGGTCGGGAATATGCTGGAGAGTGGCTCCTTATGGACGTGGCCTTTGGCCCATGCTCGATTTGCCTTTGGCGCACTAGACTATCGCAACGACATTGGGGCTTTAGAAACGCAAGACGAGCGGGAACTTATCGTGCCGCGAAGCCTCCTTGCGATTGCTTCGCGGGCTTGGGGTTGACCCGCACCTATCGATGCCGTATTCCCGGGAATTACCGACCGAAAGGCTATTGAGGCGGCGGCTCGTCGTGGCCGTGCGCTCGGTATGGCGGGCAAAATGATTATTCATCTCCAGCAGATTGCCCCGGTACACGCCGCGTATGCTCCGACGGAAGGCGAGATAGCGTGGGCGCCTGCGGTGATAGACGCTACCCAAACCACTGGGGTGGCCCAAGTGAGGGGGATGATGGTGGATCCGCCGGTCATTCAACGGGCCCGGGAGATTCTGGAGTGGAAGGCAGACAAATGACGACGGATACGGATTGCTTGCTGAACTTCTTATCGGCCTTGAGTTTTGAAGCACTACCCGACGTGGTAGTGACCGGGACGCAGGAGTTAACGCTGGCTTGGATTGGCTTGGGTCGGTATTGGCAAGACGCAGTGCACGCCAGACACAGGTACTGGAACGTTGGGCCGAAAAAATGGGGCCCGCAGGTGGAAAGGCTCAGTGTTTAACCAATGGGCGGCTGACCAGCCCGCTTTTTGCCGCGATGGTGAATGGCGCCGCGTGGCATGTGGTGGAACAGGATGATGTGCACAACGGATCGGTCGTGCATCCGGGAGCCACGGTGATTCCTGCCGCCTTGGCGGCGGTTCAGGATGTGGGCGTTTCTGGGAAGGCTTTCACCCTGCTTATTGTATCGGGTTATGACACGGTGATCCGCGTCGGCCGATATCTCGGCCAGAGCCACTACAAAATCTTTCATACCACTGGAACCGCGGGAACGCGGGATGCCACCATCGCGGCGGGAAAACTCCTCGGTCTGACCGCTGATCAACTGCGTCATACCCTATGGTCGGAGGGGCTTTGGGAATTTCTCCACGATGCGGCCGATTCCAAGCAACTCCATACCGCCAAGGCCGGGGCTGACGGACTGTTGTCCGCGTATGCCGCACGATGGGAATCCTTAGGAGCGCGTCAAATATTCTAGAGGGGCACCAAGGTTTGGGAGCCGCTCTGTCAGAGGGGTTGGAAGAGCAATGGGCGGTACTTGAAACGTCATTGAAGTGGCACGCGTCCTGCCGTCATACTCACCCCGCGGCCGATGCGTTCCAAGAGGTGATAGCGAACGAAGCTTTAACATCGCAGGGCATTGAACACGTGACCGCACGGGTTGACCGCGCCGCCATTGATGCCCTGGAGCCGACCCGAGTGGCCTTGACGATCCACCTGTCCAAGTTTTCGATGCCATTCATGCTAGCCATGATCGCTATTAAAGGTTCGGCAGCCATCACGGACCTTACTGAGGCCAATCGGGTGGGTTTTCACATTCGCGAGTTGATGGACCGTTTCGAGATGGTGGAGGATGACGAAGTTGAGGCGGCCTATTCAGAATGTTGGCTGGGACCGGTTGAGGTGACCACCCTGGGCCGGTCGGCACTATTCAGGTCGGATCGATGTGCCCCGGGGCGATCCCGGAAATTTTCTGTCCCATGCGGTCATTCGCCCAAAGGTAGAGAAATTGGCGGAATATGGTGGTCTGGTCGACAGTGATCGGCTTGAACAGGCGATAGCGGTCATTGAGAGTCTGGCAGACGCCGTGCCCATTCCACACTTTTTCCCTCAGGGAATACTGTCTTAGAGCGTGTCTTCGGCCGTATTGGCCGGTTAGAAGGAACGAGCGTTTCGGGCCCATGTTGGTGGCCGAATCGCCCTATCAGGATAAGACGTGTCGAAGCTCAATGACGATAACCGAGGGGCCTTGTGGATTTCGTTGCCAGAGCCGATGGAATGGGTCGGAGTATATGGGCGGGGCTCTCATTTAATGCTTGTCAGGGCGTGCCAATGGATGTCCCAACCCTAAGGAAAGGAAGGGTTTTTTATACCATGGCACCTACAATGGGGGGATGGGGTGCATTATTATAGGGCCTGGTATTAATGGTGCGTGTGGTGTTGAATTCATCCTGTTTTCAAAGACGGGACCTATCGAATCTTTTTGTGCAGTGCAGAAAAGCAGGGAGATGAGTGGAAATGCAGTCATTGAGTATTGCGGTGATACCGGGTGATGGTATCGGCCCGGAGGTGGTGTCCGAGGCGTTACGGGTGCTAGATGCCGTCTCTCAGGCGGACGGCTCCTTGGCTTTCTCCTACGATTCATTTGATTGGGGATGCGAATATTATCTGGAGAATGGTGTGATGATGCCGGAGGATGGCCTTGAAATTCTCCGTCGGTATGATGCAATCTTTTTGGGAGCCGTGGGATTCCCGACCGTACCCGATCATGTATCGCTGTGGGGATTATTACTGCCGATTCGCCGCACATTTGAACAATATGTGAACCTGCGTCCGACCCAGTTGCTACCGGGTATCGACGGCCCCTTAAAACGCTATCAGGCCGGCGACATCGATTTTGTGGTGGTGCGGGAAAATTCCGAAGGCGAATACTCGAATATGGGTGGGCGCCTGAGAGAAGGCACAGACCAGGAAATTGTGGTGCAAAATGCGGTCTTTACACGTTTGGGCACCGAGCGCATCATTCGTTATGCGTTTGAGCTGGCACAAAGTCGCCGAGGACGCCTGGTGAGCGCCACCAAATCCAACGGTATCAATTATTCCATGCCTTTTTGGGACGAAGTGTTTCATGCGGTGGGGGCCGAATATCCTAATGTTCAACAGGAATTGGTTCATGTGGATGCGTTGGCGGCCCGCTTTATCACCAGTCCTGATTCACTGGACGTAGTGGTGGGTTCCAACTTGTTTGGGGACATCTTGACGGATATCGGTGCGGCTATTCAGGGGAGTGTCGGAATGGCAGCTGCCGCCAATTTAAATCCGGAGCGGCAGTATCCTTCGATGTTTGAACCGGTGCATGGCTCGGCGCCGACTTTGGTGGGGCAAAGCATCGCCAACCCAATGGGGCAAATACTGACGGCCAAGATGATGGTAGATTTTCTCGGCTACCGGGATGCCGGTAAGGTGATGGAACAAGCGGTGGTCGACGCGTTAAAATCTGGGATGAAAACGCCCGATCTTGGTGGTACCTCTACCACCCGAGAAGTCACCGATTATATCATTGGTCGCATTAAACGCGCCTAACTCTCTGCGCCTTTGAACGATATGGTCTCTGCTTGGAGCAGGAAATTATCATTGCAGTCCAGAAGCAACGACATGTCGCGATTGAGGCGAGTAAGGCGACCGGGCGGAGGCGGGTGGTATGAATTTAGAGGGTCACGGCGCCTTAGTCACCGGATGTGGTCACGGCCTGGGTAAGGCCATTGCGGAGCGCCTGGCCCTGGATGGTGCACGGGTCTATGGTGCCGACATTGACCTCAATGAAGTGGGTGAGGTCGAACGCGAATTTCGTGATCAAGGGCTGTCCTTTTTCGGTGAGACGTTGGATGTAGTGGATGGATCCCACTAGGATCGTTTTGTTGAACAAATCGTGAACCGCGACGGCGTGTTACATATTTTAGTGAATAATGCGGGTGGCGTACGTGGACAGGTCCATCATCACATCGAAGAGGTCCGCGATGAAGACTTTGACGCGATTATACAAACCAATCTTCATGGCGCATTTTATGGGATTCGGGCGGTCGCCCCCATCATGAAGCGTAAAGGGTATGGCCGGATTATTAACATTTCTTCCGGAGCGAGGTTATGGCACAGCTTGACGGGCATTCAATCCTACACTAGCGCCAAGGCCGGGCAGATAGGGCTGACACGGCAAATGGTGTTCGAGTTAGGTCCCTATGGCATTACCGTCAATAATGTTGCCCCCGGATTTGTAATCAGCAATCCCTCTACGGAAAAACAGTGGGAGGCCATGGGGGCAGAGGGTCAAGCACATTTGGTCCAATCTATTCCGCTACGACGCCTGGGAAAGTCTGAAGACATTGCAGGGATGGTAGCCTTTTTCGCCAGTGAGGATGGTGCCTATGTGACCGGGCAGGTGATCAGCGTGGATGGCGGCCTTACCTTATCGTGCATTAAGTTCGGTCACTATAGAGGGGGGTCCGTCGTTAACGATGCGATTGTGGTAGTGGGTGCTGGAGCGATCGGGGGAGCGGTAGCCGCGTATTTGGTCCGGCAAGGATTATCGATTGTTCTAGTGGATGCCAACCTGGCCTATGTCCAGGCGATAAACGAGCGGGGACTGACCATTCATGCGTATAACGAGGAGTTTACCGTCAAGCTCAAAGCGGACACCCCGGATTCTTTTAACGGATTCTTGAACCGTGTTTTTTTGGCCACGAAAGCCCTTCATACCGGACAAGCCATGGATTGGATTACGCCCAGGCTTTCTCCGAGCGGGTATGTGGTCTCCATGCAAAATGGTTTGAACGAGCGCCTGATCGCGGATCGGGTGGGTCCAGGGCTGTAATGGCGCCCGCGGTGATTGATTATCAGATGTTTTAGATGTTGATCTGCATCTGGTATTGTCAGGCGGGTCACGTCCGTGCGTTATCGAAAGTTATTGCTCCGCAGGCGCCCTGTGCGTCGCGAAGTGCCCCGTGTGTGGTGCGCGAATCAACAACACCCCTGCAGGCAGGCTCGCAACACAAGAAACACAATTTCGATTCCTATGCAAGGGTGTCTATCCGAGTCTATCACGGTGTCCTCCTTTCCAAACACGAAAATTTGCCTTAAGGGCTAAAATTAAATTGAATTTGGTAGTTATGTGTCTCTTGCGTTGGGAATGGGAATGTGTGGTATACTGTTCCAAGAGAGGCATCGTAGTGACGACTGAAATCAGACATTTTACGTTAATGAGATATTTGTTGCCTGTTCCGGCTAGTTTGTACGAGCCGATGAAAGGGTCAAATTTTAAGGAAGGAGTAAGATATTTCGTACCTACCTTTACTTGGTCCCAACGGATGGGACACTTACGCTACCAGTCCACTATAGCGATATCGTACAAGGATTCATCTACCGAGCAATGGGAGATACGTCGCTAAGCTCCCACGTGCATGATCATGGTGTCCGGACAGTAGACGGTAAACCTGCCAAGTTATTTGCGTTCTCGAGGCTTACATCAGATCGCTTCACGATTGATAGACACGCCAAAACAATAACATTTGTCGGGGTTGTTAGATTGGTAGTGACAAGTGCACTAGATGAGATGATCTATGACTTGACCACCTCGCTGCTTAAAGAAAAACGTATTACGTTAAACGGTCGCCAATTGACAGTTCGCCAAGCGCGCATGCAGGCATATTCAGGGACGGTTACACAAACGCAAGTACGATGTCTTTCCCCAATTACGGTATACCGCACTCTAACGCAATCAAATGGACGAAAGTTTACGCAATATTACAAGCCAGGTACTGATGAGTTCAATATGTTGTTGCGGCAGAATCTTGCTTTTAAGTCGCGCGCCCTTGGGCACGATGCAACGATCGAAGATATCGAATTAGAGATAACACCCGTTGTGGCGGGCGCCATGCGTGAGCGAATTCTACTTTTCCATGGTTCACCTATCCACGCGTGGGAGGGCGATTTCCGGATACAAGGTACAGCCCGTGAACTGGAGTTAGCCTGGAATGCTGGACTTGGAGCAAAAGGTAGCGCCGGATTCGGTGTTGTTGAGGTGTTTGCGCAAGGGAGGTAGGACGATGCTTGATGCGATGGTAGAGATAGGACGCCTCCTGCACCAGACCGGGGGTGTGGGGGAATTAGAGGGATACGTTCAGCCCATGCCCGCCAGCGTCGGGAAAGGAGAGCGTTTCGTATTGGCGCTGAATATCGATACCAGCAAGGCGAAAGTCGAATTTAAGCCGTATCGATGCGAACCATCGGACCGGGAACGATTGGCAAGTCGGTGGCTATGGATAGGGAATGCTGATGGGGCTAATAGCCCACAATGGACGGCGACTACGCAAAATCTTCCATACCTTCTCTCGCAGACGGTGGTGAATTTGAAGGGGATGTTGTCGGGGGAATCAGTCTTACACGATACTCTTGCGCATGTTCAGAAGGTATTTATGGTGGACCTAGGACCCCAGCCCGGGGCAGAGCGGCGATTTCGCTACGTGCTGAATCTACCCATGCTCCTTGACGACGTCGCACAGTCTGAATGGGATGCTTCGTGCGAGGCGGCGCGAGATTCCAACGGGGTTATTAGAGGTAAAGCGCTCATTCCCCAAATTACACAACTGGCATGGGCGGATCGTCAACTCAGAAACTATTCTCAACGAACGGTTCTCCTTTTTTCGCTGTGTATCGATGACAATCCCATCGTTAAAGATCCCGAGTATCGTAAATTAGTGGTGCGCAACAAAATTGATGCGGTTTTCGGTGACGGGGTAAACGGCGTCTGTACGGTCTGTGGTAGTGAGACTAGCGTGACGGCTAATATGACGCGAATGAAATTCAAATACTACAATACCGACAAGATCTCGTTTGCTAATGGGATTGATGCCAGGCGCTTTGGAAACAATGTGTCGTTATGTCGATCGTGCTACACAGCGTATCTTATGGCCGAACCCTACGTGTCACGAAGACTCAAATCTAAAGTAGGACACCTTCGATTTTTTATTATTCCCGAGGTCCTCTCATCGAGTTCTCAACCCTTAAGCAATCCGGATGTTTGGGCTGATTACATAAGCAATCAGGTACAGTCCGCGATAAACTTCGCGGGATTGGCGCACCTGGAAGAGGATCTTCGCACTAGTCAGGCTTATGGAGAGATTATGAGCTACGCGGTTAACCTGTTGTTTTACCAGTGGAACAATGCGGAGCTTCGATTGTTCGGCCTCATTCGCGATGTTCCCCAAACCCGTCTCGTCTATTTGCAGCAGGTGTTTGCGCGAGTCGAGCGAACCACCAACGGAATTCTCGGCGCCCGTTCTCCTACCGGGAACGTAAATTGGTATCCGGATTTCAATGCGTTATACCATCTCATTCCGGTAAACCAATCGAATCAAAAGGCAGAATATCGGCGTCTTTTACAGGTGTTCGATGCCATTCTTACGGATAGACCGGTGTCGTATGCCATGCTGATACATTCATTCTGTCAACTCATCCAAATACGCCGCTATGGACACTACGTTGGGACGACGGTAAACGCACCATCGGAGGGACAAGAGTTGAACCAGTTGGTAGACGACATCCTTATGGCGAATGTCGTTTTCATGGGTTTGCAGGAGCTAAAACAGTTGGGGGATTCACCGTTAAGACAAAGAGAGGTGGAAGCGATGGGTATGAACACAGGCAATGCGGTCGATGCCCAAGCATTTCTGGATAAAGTCGGATATCGCCCTAGCCACGAAGCGTTGTATTGGCTGGGCGTTGCCATGGCTCAGGTAGCGAAGGCTCAATGGAAGAATGATCTGGAGTCGCTACCGATTCTCGAAGCAATTTCTTACCGAGGGATGAATGTTAGTGCCGTTATGCGATTGGTTGCAAAGGTCGAGGAGGCGTGCCGCCAATATCGGTTAATGGACGATGAGGCCGACACGCTCTTCAGGATGCATGTGGCTTTTGCTGAAGCCCTAGACACTACGCCATCAACGCGTTGGAATCGCGAATGCCCGGTGTCTGATGAGGAAGCGGTGTTTTATATTATGTCGGGATTTGCCGTCAAGCGGAAAGCAATTCTGTCTTCAGGAAAGCAATCGAAGAGGAGCGATGAGAACACGGCACCGGTGGTTAAAGATGGCGAGACTGACACACTATCGGGAGGGATTGACGATGAATAACAGTGAGATTTTGTTTTTATACGATGCCCAGCTATCGAATCCGAACGGGGACCCAGATGACGAGAACCGTCCTCGCATGGACTATCAGGGTCATCGGAACCTGGTCAGTGATGTTCGACTGAAGCGCTACGTGCGCGACTATCTTCAAGACTTGGGGCATGAGCTTTATGTGGCTAGGCCTGACCAAGGGAAGACGGTCACGGCCGATCAACGGTTGCAAAACCTACTAGGTCATAGAGCAACTACGAACGATTTGCCTACCATCCTCGAGCGGTTAATCGACGTCCGGTTATTTGGAGCCACTATGCCCATTAGGGGGCAAGGAGCTACTGGTTCCTCCATCCAGGTAACCGGACCCGTTCAATTTTCATGGGGATACTCGTTGAACCAGGTGGACTTAGTAAGTTCTAGTACGATTACCTCGCGTTTTGGTTCTACGGAAAACAAGACTACGGGCACTTTTGGGAAGGACTATCGGGTTTACTATTCTCTAATCGCCTTTGCCGGGGTGGTTAGTGGTAACCGGGCTCGGATTAGCCATTTAACGGAAGCGGATCTCGGGCTATTAGATACTGCCGTGGTTCAGGCGATTCCTCTTCAAACCACGAGAAGTAAGATAGGGCAGTATCCCCGATTATACATGCGTATTGAGTATCATGATGATCAGACCATGCTAGGGGATTGGCGTGAAGGACTCAAACTCGCGGCCAAGGATAACCTGCGGTCTACCTCGGATGTGCACATTGACTTGAATGACCTGCTAGAAACGATTCGCGCGGAACATCAAAGAATCACAAACGTCTATCTCTGGATGGACCCGAAGTTGTCGGTGAACTGGGAGAGTCGCACTCCGGGGGCTTCGTTCCATGACGCCCTCGAAGAGATTATTCCCGGCGTGGTGACGCTGGTCGGAAGGGACTAGTTGTGGCATGGGACCTCACATGGTAGTGTTCGAGTTGCGCGGTCGCATGGCGCACTTTCGCCGCATTGATACGAACTCTTCGTCGTTGACCTACTTAATACCCCCTCGCACCACGTTAATCGGGATCACGGCGGCGATCCTGGGATTGGAACGGGATTCGTACTATGACTTATTGGGCCCTGCTCATTCGTGGGTCACGGTGAGTCTGAAGACGAAGGTGCGAACGATCATGCAAACGGTAAACAACCTCTTAGTAAAGTCGCCGTCTCAGCTGTCTGGTTCCGGGGGACATACCCAGGTTCCTACGGAGATAGTGGTGGCCGCGGACAATAACGACTGGGTGACCTATCGCGTGTTTTTTGCGCACGAGGATGGCCAGTTAACTGACGCCCTCGCGGATCGCCTTCGACGGTCTGCGCCGGCCTTCCCAATATCACTGGGAACGGGACCTATGGTGGCTAAGGTGAGACTTGTCGATGTTATTCCACATTCGTCCGTTCATGCCCTCGCTGCGGGAGTTCCCGTGTCGTTAGTCACGCCCTGCCTAATTAGCGACATCGAAAAAATCGAAAACGCTGGTGACAGTTATTCCACCGAAGTGGTTAAGGATTTGATGCCGTATAGTTTTGGGGAGCACCGCACCAAAGGGTGGAACCGGGAGTTTATCTATGAGAGGCAAGGCCTACCTATTGCGGTCCGGTTAAGGCGACAGGCACTAGAAGTGACCTATGGCGCGTCGGCTCGAGGTACGGTACGTGAAGCTATTATGTTCTCGGAGGATAGGGGGTTTTTGCATGCCTGAACTTTGGTCTCACGCACGCCGGGACGAACAGAATAAGATCATTGATCATACCCGATTGGCATGCCACCTGTCTGATGTGGCAAGTGCCGCTTTCGAGGCAGCTTCCGTCTATGACACCGTGAAATGGGCCGCGATGGTGGCAGGATTATGCCACGACTTTGGCAAGATGACGACGTATTTTCAGCACTACTTGCGAACGCTGGAAGTGGACCCCCACCAATATCAACGACATGCCTATATTTCGGCTCTTTATGGGGCGTTCGAGGCGTATCGCATACCCGACATGAATCCATCGGACCCGCTTCTCGTCTATCTTGCGATTAAGCACCACCACGGGAACTTGGGCAATCTCCAGCGCGATGTCGGGTCCAGCCCTCTGTCACAGGGCGGGCCCAGCGGCGACGAGTGGGTTGCTCGGATGGATCAAGTCCATCATCAAATCACGGATTTGAGTGAGCATAGGGCCGAAATTATCAGTGAAATGGCAAACGCCATAACGTTGCTATCGTGCCCACTGCCCAAGGGCTGGAACCCCAAGGTGGAGGAGTTCTTGTCCGAGGGATGGAGGGCGACATTCGATCGTCTGTTCTTTGAGGGTCGCTCACACCTCCGAGGACGGCCAAATCCAATAGCCTACGTTCGTCTGTTGACGATATTCTCGGCGTTGATTGATTCCGACAAGCGCAAGGCAGCTGGTTTACAATCATTCGAGCGACCGGAAATCCCCGGCAATATGGTAGCGGCCCACGCGGCAACGATTACAGGCAAGCAGGCCTCTCATACAAAATCGAACGAGTATATGGACCAAGTCCGACGGGATCTCAATCAGCGTGCGATCGATCGGATACGACGGTATGGGGAGGCCAATGTCTTTACTCTTACGGCCCCCACCGGAAGCGGGAAGACGTTGACGGCGCTTACTGTTGCCGAAATGCTCCGTGAATCGGCAAAAGACAAGGGCCAGCGGGTTCCCCGGGTTATTTATGCACTTCCGTTTACGAGCATTGTTGACCAAACTGTTGATATATTAAAGCAGATCTATAAGAATGTGCCCGGCTTTTGCACGAACCAGCATCGCTATTTAGCGTCTCACCATCATCTTTCCCCCGTCCAGGCAACAGATGAAGGGCGAGAACTCCCCATTGATGAGGCTCTGTTGCTACTAGAAGGATGGGATAGCGAGTTCGTTGTCACCACGTTTATCCAACTGTTCGATACGGTAATTGGATACCGGAACGCAGCTTTGAAGCGCTTTCACCGGATGGAAAACGCCATTATCATTCTAGATGAGGTGCAGAGTCTCCCCGCTGAGTGGTGGCCGCTCGTGGGAGACGTTCTTGCCTATCTTTCAGAGCAGTGCGCAATAAAGATCATCCTCATGACGGCCACTCAGCCCGAGATTCCGATAAAGGCGGTTGAACTGGCCGGAGAACCGAATGACGTGGCGGCCCTGTTTTCTGGTTTAGACCGCGTCGACATGCGCATTGATATGAATGGCATAACCATGGAGGATTTCATCGATAACTTTCTCCGAAATCATGATCCTTCCCGGTCGTACATGCTGGTATTCAACACGATTAGAGCGTCTCTTGACGTATATCAAAGGCTGACAGGACTTCACGAGGGGACGATGAAGTTGGGCGGGCAGGGTGCTATAAGGTACCTGTCCAGTAATGTGGTGCCGGGTGATCGTCGTGAACGCGTTTCGGACTTAAAGAAAGCCTCCGAGGAGAGACAGCCTAACATTATTGTTTGCACGCAAGTGATCGAAGCGGGAGTTGACATCGATGTAGACGTTATATATCGCGAGCTGGCACCTGTGGACTCACTGGTGCAGGTATCCGGCCGTTGTAACCGTAATAATGGTTCCCAACGTGGAACGGTGAACGTGTTCAAACTAGAGCCCACTCGCGGACACAAGTCGTCCATGGAAGTCGTCTATAAGGCCATCAAAAGTGACGCTACGATGCAGGTGTTGTCCGGTCGGGTCGGAAAAGATCGGACGGCGCTAATTCCCGAGTCAGCATTCCCTCAGCTAGTCCGGGGCTATTTTGAGAGAGTAGCCGATCAGGAAGCCCGGGGAGGTTCAGAAAGTATTTGGAAGGCAATGCAGCGACTTCATTTTTCGCGTCCTAAAGATGCGAAAGATGCCGAACATCCAGTGGTATGTGATTTCCAGCTAATTGAAGACCGGCCTCAGTATGTAGACTTGTTTGTAACGTCCACCCAGAAGGCTCAAGAACTATGGGAGTGGTATGAATCACAAGTTTTACATGAACGCGACCTGATAAAACGCCGTGACACCTATCTGACTGGTAAGACGGAATTTCTGAAATATGTTATTTCCGTCCATGAGAAACGGGCTCGGTCTCTCGGGGCTGTCGAACTAGCGAAGGTGAACTTTTGGTATCTTCCCTATGTTGGCAGTCGGCGCGATATTTACGATCCAGAGAGTGGGTTGGCCCTGGGACCTGAATTTATAGAGAATCAACTGTAGATGGAGGGGCGGAAGTCCATGGATGAACTGTTCGAGTCTGTGTCGATTACCGGTACCATGGTCTGGTATTACGCGGTATGCCCACGGGAAGCATGGCTTTTGTCGCACCAACTCACACCGGATGAGGACGACGAGAACATTCGGATGGGGCGGCGAATTCACGAAGACTCCTACGCTCGTGGAAACCACGAAGTGGTCCTGGCCGGTAGCAAGATGGACCGGGTGGTTCGGAAAGGCGGAAAGTTGGTGGTGTACGAGGTCAAGAAAAGCTCTCGGCACGAGGCGTCGGCCCGCCTGCAATTGCTATTTTACCTCTTCCAAATGCACGAGGCCGGATTGGAAGCCAGCGGTGAGTTGCACTACCCCGAGGAGAAAAGGGTGGTTCGATTGGAGCTTGGTGATGCCGAACTCAAGGAAATATCGGCAGTGGTGGCCGAAGTTAGGACGCTTATCGCCAGGGACCTTCCGCCTCCCGCAAAACGCATTCCGGTATGTCGCCAATGTGCGTATGCGGAATTTTGCTGGGCGTGAGGAGGAAGATCTGTGGTCGAAAAGACACTTTACATATTCTCAAACGGTGAACTCAAGCGCAAAGACAATACGTTGTTCTTTGAGACTTCCGATGCACGAAAGTTTATTCCCATCACAGCGGTTCGCGACATTCTCATGTTTGGTGAGGTGACATTCAACACTCGGGCCCTCAATTTTCTTTCAGAACAAGAAATTGTGGTTCATTTCTTCAATCACTATGGATACTATTCGGGAACTATTTACCCGCGCGAACATATTGTCTCTGGGGCTATGGTTCTCCGTCAAGCTGAACACTACCTGGACATGGCGCGCCGGGTAGGTATTGCGAGAAGATTTGTTGAGGGAGCTGCGCAAAATATACGACGTGTCATGAAGTACTATAGTAGTCGCGGACGGGATTTGGAACAGTATCTGGAGCGAATGGAAGGTCTAACACAGCAACTTCATGAATGGCATGATATAGCGCGTCTAATGGCCATTGAAGGCAATATCTGGGAAACGTATTATGGCTCTTTCGATGCAATCTTGCAAGACAAGGGGTTCGCCATGAATGGCAGATCTAAGCGCCCGCCCCAAAACCCACTCAACGCGCTGGTGAGCTTCGGGAATACACTGCTGTATACTACGGTGCTTAGTGAGATTTACAAGACACATCTGGACCCACGAATCGGGTTTTTGCATGCTACGAATTTTAGACGGTTCTCGCTTAATCTTGACGTGGCTGAAATATTCAAACCTATACTGGTTGATCGAATGATTTTTTCTGTGGTCGATAAAAAAATGCTTAAGACCAAGGATTTTGTGAGGGAATCTGGAGGAGTATTTCTAAACGATTCAGGTCGTTCTCTATTTCTCAAGGAATGGGACGAGCGGTTGCAGCAGACGATCAAATTACGCGATTTGGGCCGTACGGTTTCATATCGCCGTCTGATCCGAATGGAACTATATAAACTGGAAAAACACCTTCTTGGCGAGGTTCCCTACGAGCCCTTTGCTGCGCGGTGGTAGGGAGAAGGGCGGTCCGTTATGTTCGTTATCTGCGTGTATGATGTCCAAGTTAAACGTGTTGGCAAGGTCTTAAAAACGTGTCGACGATACCTGTATTGGGTCCAAAATTCTGTGCTTGAGGGCGAGATTTCGAAGGCTGACTTTGAGGCGCTAAAGCGTGACTTGACGAAGATAATTTCACCGACGTACGATTCCGTGCTTTTTTATACGTTTCGAAGCCAGCGGTATACATCGCGCGAAGCGTTAGGGGTCCAAAATGGTGGGGAAGAGCGTTTCTTGTAAAACAACGTTACCTTTGATGTCGCCGACTCCGTATCGGTGGCGTCGACCACTGGTAATGTCAATACTCCGGGAGATCGACGACATCACTGGATCCTTTATAATCGCCACCCTTACTTACTTAACACGGTTCGGCTTTATTCCGTCTACGTTCCTTAGGTACGATGGAGTAATTTGTCAAGGACATCGTATAGCGGGTAAAATGGGTTTGTAGACTGCCTTTGAGGGATCGGAACCTACATTATATGTAGGCCCCACACCGGAGCCCTTTTGTTTGTAGACTGCCTTTGAGGGATCGGAACCTGGCTCCGTTGGTGCTGGATTTGGTGGTGGTATTGTTTGTAGACTGCCTTTGAGGGATCGGAACTGGCGTTTTCTGTCTTCGTATGGTGGTGGTGCGATGGCGGGTTTGTAGACTGCCTTTGAGGGATCGGAACTGCGGTGATGTGCGGGTGTCGGTGGTGCGGGTGGGATGGTTTGTAGACTGCCTTTGAGGGATCGGAACTTGGCGGTCGGGGGGTTGG
>JAJZXX010000227.1 GCA_021806205.1 Bacillota bacterium
GGAACCGGGTAACAGCTTGGCATGTTACCTTTGCTTCGCTTACTGCTATCGTGATGGATTATAAAATAAAGGTGGGGTTTTCCACTTGTCGATAGATATGTTGAATCTTACTTTATCCCGCTAACGCAGTGAATTGCACAGCTCGGAATTTTTCCCGGTTTCTTGTCACACTTCCCGGCTCCACCGTCGCATCATACTCAGACTGAGTTGATGGCGCCGGGCTACTATGGGTGCATTCGGCGTCTCCTGGGCCCCATGAATCACCGAGGCTGTCTCACACCGAGCGTCCATCCCGTGGCTGTAGCCTGTCACCACCTGGTGCAACCGGTCGGATCCTGCGCCGTACTCGGACACTGTGGGGCAAAACACCGCATGGCATCACCGTTCTTTGGATATTGGGATTCTGGGGTCCAATGGACGGGCCCATAACAGGGGACGTAAACGCACCAGTCCTTGAGCCACGAGCAACAGGACGGGCAATTCCACTAGTGGCCCCACCAGAATGGCCATGTAGACCAGCGGATGCCCAGGAAATGCCGCCATGGCCACGCCAATCACCACTTCAGAATTTCGGGCCGTGGTTGTAAACGTGAGGGTAACATTGTCTTCGTAACTTAAATGCGCCCAGGCCCCATTGAAGAGGGCCAACAGGAACATCACGGCAAAAAAGGCGAAGATCGCGCCGACCATCGTCAGCAATGCGACGAGGTCGTGGGTTTTCAGCGGTGGCTGGCTGGCAAAAAGCGCTACTATCACCACGACTAACGCCCAGAGTTTAAAAGGGCCCAGCACGGCCTTTACTGGACCGTTAAAGGTGGCTGATCCCCGGTAATGCAAAATCCCCCATTGCATGCCCCAGCCCACCACAAACGGCGCCACGAAGAATAGTCCCACACTTTGGAATACAGTCCAGGGGTTTAAATACAGCACATGGCCGATCAGCAGCCACAAATAGACGGGCATCAAGACAATTTGTAGGCCGAGGTTCCACGGCAACAGCGTCGCACCCCACGCCACATCGCCCTCGGCCGCGTCGATAAAAATCAGGTACCAGCCCACACAGGGCGTCAACGTATAGAGTACCAGCCCTATCCAAAGGTCCGGGCTATGACGGAGAAACGCCCACCCCAACAACCACGCAACCCCAGGAATCACCACGAAATTGGTCGTCAACGCCAAGGCCGTGGCCTTGCGTTTTTTGAGCGCGCCCCGCAAATCGGGTATGCGGACCCCCATCATCACCGCGGTGATCACCAAAAAAATGCCAATGTCGACGAGCGGGTGTAAAAATTCCAATGTGCCATGCGTGAGCCAGTTGAGATCCAGTCCGAGGAGCATCGCCGCCACCAAGACCAACGGCGTCGCCTGGTCTTGACGGGACGGGGTTTTCGTTTGTTTCATCACGTTCATCTCCTTTCTGATAATGCAGCCCCCAGCAACGAGCCAAACCCATTTACCGAAAACGGGCGTAAAGCCCCCGCCTTTAGCCGTGGGGAGGTTCAGAACGAGAGGCGAGACCCCAGGGAACGGCTGTGGCGCACATGCCATCCGAGATATCCGACACCGACTACCCCGCCCACTACCGCTCCTAAGGGTCCCAGATGTCCTAGCCCTCCCAGCAGTTGTCCCGCCACGGTCAGTAGAATGACCCCGTATAACGCCTTAATCCAAGATGGTTTGGCACGATGTGCCATAAACCAGGACCCCGCAACACTACCCACACTGGCCGCCACTAGCGCCACGATAAGAATGGTACTAGGAATGGCCATGTGGGCAATATGGCCGGAAAATCCGGATAAACTGGAGACGGTCGCGACGGCTGCCGTGGTCGCTGCGCTTGTTTTGGACCGATAGCCCATCCAGATCAACATCGGACTGATAATAAACCCCCCGGCAATGCCGAGCAGTCCGCCGACGAACCCCGCACCACCCGCAACCACAGATCCTAAAACCGCGCGACGAACCCAGGGCACTTCCGTGTTGGGTTCAGGTTGCTGCACGACCCGGAGGGTCCGCACTGCCGCGATAAGCAACATCACCGCGAATCCGCCGATGAGAAGACGCGTAGGCACATCGCCCGTCACCAGAGCCCCAAGGGGGGCTCCGATAAGCACGGCGATCATCATGGGCCAGGCCCCCTTCCAGTCGATGAGGTGCTGTCGATGGTATTGCGGCAACGAAAAGATTTTGGCGGTCGCACTCAAAATAATCCCTAATGGAATGGCGACGATCTTGATGTCGTAACCCACCCAGTGAAAGAGCGGCATGTAAATCATGCCGCCGCCTTGCCCTAACATCGAAAAAATAAATGAAATACCCGCGACACCACCACTCACGTCGAATAGACCGCTCATAGCTGCCACCCGTCCCTTTCACTCACGAATCGCCGCATGCACGTGATGAACCCAGCAGGCTGGGCACCACATGTCATTGTCCACACTGTGCGCGTACTGACGAAGAACCAATTCGTCACACTCGGTGCAGCGCACCTGTGCCCACTCCATTACGGGAGCGCTCACCGGATAGGTCATGAATTGCTGCACGCGGAACAATTCTTCAGCAGGCCGCTCCAACATTTGCTGGATCGCCGTAGGCACCTCGCCGGGTGCGGGACGGTATCCTTGGATTCCTTGGGCCTTCGCGGCAACGGGAGGCCATTGTACAAATTCTTCAAGAAACTCGGGATGGAAACTCAGTCGTACCGCGCGTTGCGACCTTTTTTCAATGAGGGTCACAGCAAACTTTCCGAGCGGTTCCAGCTGGAGGTTATTTTTCCCGAGCGTACAGCCAGTAATCCATTGGATTCCGTCTACAAAACAATGAGCAAACTGCTCCGGTGCGATCTCCACGATTGCGGTTAATTCCTTATCCGACGATCGCGGAACGTCCAACGTCCGCAACGCCTCCACTCCCGCCCGCAGGCCCAGAGGCATGCCCAAACAAATGTTGCCATGAAAAGCTTGCGCGGCCTGCAATTCGGCCGGGGTAATCACACTAGCCATGGTGTTTCATCCTTCCTCTTGGTTGATAGGATCTACGTCCCGCTATCGAGCGATTCCCCAATGGAGATCCGAGACCGATTGGGCACCGTTTCATCGATATGACATGCCAACGTAACATTGGACCCAATTTGCGCTATCTCCTCGGTAACATCCGGCAAAGCCGCAACCAGTGCCGCCCAAAACGGCACCCGATCCGCCACCACCCGGTAAAACACCCATTGACCCATTCGCTGTTCCCGAATCAATCCAGCTTGGCGCAAGCGCGCCAAATGGTGCGATATGGTCGGCTGGGAGACCGCTAAGACTTCCGTCAACTCACAAACACACCGGGGGGCTCGAGCCAATAAGGCCAATAGATGCAGACGAGTGGCGTCGCCTAGCGCTTTGTAGAGCGCGGCCCAATCACGAAAATCATCCATCGTTGGTAGCTCCTTCGTTTAGCAATTACATCTGAGATTCATCATAATAGGGATATTGATATATATCTATGGACTTAACGTCCTAGAAAAGAACGTCCATTAGACCGATTTTACGGCTCCCATCGGACTCATACTTTCCCACTCCCGCCATCGGTATTTACACGATCAGACCCTTGGTTCGCGCACATGTTCGGTAAGGCCGGTAGGTCGATGAGATTTTTGCGCGATGTGCAGAACACGATTTGACGTGGAAAGCTACTGAGCAGTTAGGGCGTTGGTCTGGCTACGACTCAATGCGTGCCTCCAGAAGAGCCACACCCAAAGTTTAAGACCGGCCTTCACAGGGAACCCCAGCCAGGTGATGGGCCCAACGGGCAGTTAAGCCATCATGGGCGCATTCGATCATCTCGATAAACGCCGCCACTGTGAGAATGAATGACCGGGAGGATGCACGAGACAGCAATGAAAGCGCGTAAACCTTCGCTTTCGTTTAGGCTCGATGAGAAGACATCGCGTATGGATATGACGACCCAGCTCTGAAGCACCAACGAGGTATGTCGTGATACACCGGGGTCTGTTATGTCGGTTCGCGGGGAGATCTTTGACCGTTTTACCATGATGCCAGCGAGATGACCCGCCGGCACGGGGGTGGCGGAA
>JAJZXX010000165.1 GCA_021806205.1 Bacillota bacterium
ACAGCCGGATCAAAATGAAACATCGGCGCGGCGGCGGACGCGCGGGGCTCGAGTTGCTCAATGCCTACAATGTCCTCCGTGTGGAGGATCTGGCGGGGTAGGCATCCGACAATTTGAGAAAGAGCCTAATTAGGATTCCGCGGTTTTTCGGTCGGTGGTTTGGTGTAGCGCCTAGGCATTTTGCATTGGTCGCCCAGCTCCCGGATTTTTATCGCCACCGATTCTCCGGCGGGCATCATGTTATTGGAGCAGAGTCAAGAGGAGGCCCGGCCGCATATGACGGCCGCGGTCTGGGTCGAGAATCCGGTGATTCGGGTGTGGCGGGACGCCTATCGGCCATTTAAGACGAAAAATGGCGCGATGGGCCCAAAAGTGCCTAGGCGGTACCACGCGCATCGAAGTGTTCCATCATCACACCCAATCTCACACCGAAGGGTTCCTAGACGGGCGGTGATACAACTTAAGTGCAGACCGGCTTACCCAAGCCTTACCGCTATTGCGGCAACCAGGGGGCAATCCCTCTGGGATCACCCCCTGGTATCACTGCATCCGTACAAATTCGCGGCGCAAGCGCTTAATAATGCGTTTTTCCAAACGCGAGATATAGGATTGACTGATTCCCAGGGAGTCGGCCACCTCTTTTTGGGTCCGCTCGAGTCCGTCGCCGAGCCCAAAACGCAGTTCCATGATGCGCTTTTCACGCGGTGATAGCTTGGATAGGGCGCGTTGCAATAGGGCGCGATCCACCTCTTCTTCTAAAGGCTTGGAGATCAGGTCCGTTTCGGTGCCCATGACGTCGGATAATAATAGCTCGTTGCCATCCCAGTCCACATTTAGCGGTTCATCGAAAGAGACTTCAGAGCGGACCTTGGAGTTACGCCGAAGATACATCAATATCTCGTTCTCGATGCACTTAGACGCGTACGTCGCCAACTTAATTTTTTTCTCCACGTTAAAAGTATTTACGGCTTTGATGAGCCCAATGGTCCCAATCGAGACCAGATCCTCGATCCCCACGCCGGTGTTCTCAAATTTGCGGGCGATATACACCACTAATCGGAGGTTGCGCTCAATTAAGGTAGACCTGGCGGCCATTTCCCCTGAAGACAAGTGGACTAACAAACTGGCTTCTTCGTCACCCGTCAGGGGCGGGGGCAGCGCCTCGCTCGACCCGACGTAGTGAACGTCGGCGAGATCGGTAGCGCCCAGTATCTCCAAGACCGACTGAGATAGACGGTTCCACCAGGAACGTTTGTGCTCCCATACCACACGACTTGTGTCAATCATGCTCCCACCCTTTCGTTTGGATAACGTATTAAGCTTTTGGGTGTCGCCAAGGCGGCATAACTGCCATCAGATGCCACCCGTTCACCCGAGATTCCCATCACCACCGGCACCATCGGATACCAGCGGCCCTGGTACCGACCTGAAGCCCGGTCCACAGTCACCACGGCAATCTCGCCGATACCGGTCAAGGTACGAAAACTCACTTGGCTCACCCGACTTTGCCACTCGGTCGGCACACTTGGGGGCGTACTCCCCTGATGCACTGCCAAGGCCCAATCCAAAACCGAATCCGGCAGCCAGCCAATAGCCCGGGATCGTTCCACAATGACCACGGGGCGCTTCACCCGAGGGTCAGTCAATTGATTCCCTGAGTCCCAAAAAGCCGGAAAGGTGAGGGTACGCCCGGCAATCTCCAGCGTGACCTCTCCGTACGATTCCCGGCCTAATAGTTGGCGGACACGGTGCTGAGGCAGCCAGCGCCCTCCCAATGCCAAGAGCGGGGGCACGATCAGGAGCCAATCCCAGGACGGTAATGAGGGCACCCACACCTGGACCCACGTAAGCCCAGCAGTCAATAGACCGCCGGCCAAGAAAGACATAGCCAAAAACAACACATATCCTTTAACCCAAAATCGCGGGGACAGCCCGCTGAACGTCACCGTCAACATGGCTAGGGGCCAAACTAGTCCTAATTCCCAGGGAACTGCATAAAGATTTTCTCTGAGCAATACCCATAGGGTGGGTAGAACACCAATCGTCGCAGCCAGCATCAGTCGAAGACAGGTGGTGCGATGGCCTAAAAACCTTGCGGTCACCCAAAGAAGGGCCCAGTCCATCTCTAGGCTATACGCGAGGGTGTCGATGCCGCTTACCAAACGATCATCCTCCTTCATGGCCAAAAAGGGGCCCACCATTCAGCAATGGTCACCCGGCGTCAAGGCATGGGATGTCTCTTGTCATGGCTATTGTAGGAAGGAGCCAGCAAAAACTCTGTCAATCAGCGGAAGTCCCTACGGTAAAATTGCCGACAAAAAAAGGACTGGATCCCCTCTACGATTTTCAGTAGCGGGAACCTGTCCATAGTCTAGCGGTTCTCAGTGGACCGCTTATTCGCCTAGCCACATCGGAGCCCACGCCTGTCGGCAGGCTTGATACTTGTCCGTCAATGAAAACACCTTAATTCCCTAATTTGGGCCTCATCCAACCTCAATACTAGGTCCGACGGCGCAGAAATGCTGGAATGTCCAAATCGTCGTTCGAAAAAGGCTTGATCTCGACTTCTTCATGGGGGGTTTCGGGATCCGGCCGACGTTGCCGATCACCACTAAAGCCTGTCGCAATCACCGTCACGCGGACCTCATCGCGCAAACCTTCATCGATGACCGCTCCAAAAATAATATTAGCTTCCGGATCGGCGGCTTGAATCACGATTTCCGCAGCCTCATTGACCTCAAACAGCGACAAATCCGAACCCCCGGTAATGTTGAGCAACACCCCGCGGGCGCCGTCTATGCTGGTTTCTAATAAAGGGCTCGAGATCGCTGATTTAGCGGCTGCCTGTGACCGGTTTTCTCCTTGGCTCACTCCGACTCCCATAAGCGCCGAGCCCATTTCCGACATGATGGTCTTGACGTCGGCGAAATCTAGATTAATGAGCCCGGGTACGGCGATTAAATCGGAAATGCCTTGCACCCCTTGCCGCAGCACATCATCCGCGATCCGAAAAGCCTCCAGTATCGAGGTTTTTTTCTCGACGACCTGCAAGAGACGGTCATTCGGGATGGTGATGAGCGTGTCCACTTTTGATTTCAGATTGGCGGTACCTTTTTCGGCAAAGGCCTGACGGCGGCGTCCCTCGAAAGCAAAAGGCTTGGTGACCACTCCTACCGCCAGCGCTCCTATTTCCTTGGCGACTTCGGCTACCACAGGGGCCGCGCCCGTGCCCGTGCCGCCACCCATCCCCGCCGTGATAAACACCATATCGGCACCTTTTAGGGAATCAGCGATTTGCTCACGGGTCTCTTCCGCAGCTTTTTGACCAATATCCGGATTAGCCCCTGCGCCCAGTCCCTTGGTGAGTTTTGCACCGACCTGCAACCGAGTGGGTGCCATAGATAGGGACAACGCCTGGGCGTCGGTATTCAAGGCAATAAACTCCACACCCTTGAGCCCGGCCTCGATCATTCGGTTGACTGCGTTACTGCCGCCTCCTCCTACACCGACTACTTTAATTACCGCAAAATTCTCCGCCGCCTGATCGAAATCCAGCATACCTATTCCTGCCTCCCTATTCCCCGGGTCTATCCTCTTAACGACCTTAGTTCCACAATGATAACCATAATTGTACGAGTCTGGTCCACGCTGACTCCTGTTCTGAGGTCACTCCATACTGGCGCGAGTTCTTAGCGACGCCCACCACCACCGCATAACCAGGGCTTCTAGATAGGTCAGATAGCCCTGCAAGCCCAATTGGCGCTCCCAGGCGCACCGGCCAGGCCCACCGCCCTTCCAAAGACGACTTAAGGCCCTTTAAGAGGGAGCCGCCACCGGTCATGACCACCCCGGCGCCGGGCCCCTTGGGCCATTCGATGCGACTCAAGTGATCCTCTACCATACTAGACCATTCATCGACACGGGCCGCCACTATTTCTTCCAATTCCTTCACCGGAATCACTTTGACCGACTGGCCGCTCACCGCACGCACTTCCAAATTCCCCTCGCGTGCCGACCCGACCGCAGCATATTCCAGTTTGAGGCGTTCGGCCTGGGTCGTTACCACCCCCAGCCCCACACTCAGATCGGCTGTAATCGATTCGCCGCCGATTGGGACCACCCCCAGATATTGAAGATGACCCCCGCGATACACGGTGATGCCGGTCGTACCGCCTCCGACATCTAGATGCACGACACCGATTTGCTTCTCATCATCGGCTAACACCGCATCGGCTGAAGCCTTCGCCGCCGGTATCAGCAAGACCGGATTAATGCCAGCCAGCGTGGCGACGCGCCTCAGGTTTCGTATCACCGTTGTGGCGCCCGTCACCACAAACACTTCCGCCTCCATCTGGTGCGCCACCATTCCCACGGGATCCACCACGCCGCGAAAGCCATCGACCGACAATCCCCTTCGGATAACTTGAACCGTTTCGCGGCCCGATTGCTGGGGGACTTGCTGGGCTGCCCTTCCCGTAGCCCCGGCCACGTCCTCAGGCCGGACGGTCCCCGTTTTCAGGTTAATCCCTGCTTGTCCTGGCACCAACGACAAATGGTCCCCATTCAAGGCCATCGCCGCGTCTTTCAAATCCGTACCGGCCATACTGTTGGCGCGATTTACGGAATCCTTAATAGCCATGGCTACGCGTTCCACTTCGAACACCAGACCGCGCCGCATCCCTACGACCGGGGTCGCCGCGATACCGAGAACGGTCAGTTCTCCTTCTGGATGAGCCTCACCGATCAACGCCGACACTTTCGTGGTACCCACATCCACAGCAAGAATCAGAGGACGTTTAGCCATAAAATCCCTCCATGGCGATCAGCAACTGTGTAAACCGCCAACGAGTCCGGCCCAAAGACCAAGATGTCGGCCGCGCTGTATTTTGATGAACTTCTCTTTCAAACCCGTTTTTCCTGCATTACATGGACTCTTGATGCAATTTTACCCGGGACCGTATCCAACGGTCCACGAGATGGTGGCGAATAGCCCCTAGGTTTTGGAATATGCGGAAACCAAACGCGAACAGCGCCGCATCGAAGAGTGGAACACCCATTTTATTGCCTACGTATGTCAGTAATGCCGCAAGCACCGAGTTAGACACGAGGCCTGTCACAAAGGTTATGGGCACAAATCGCCCTTCAAGTCCAGCGCGTATACCCCCAAAGGCCGAGTCAAGCGCGGCCAAGAGAGCAATCGACAAGTAGCTCGCAAATGAAGCTGGCAGCACGTTGGGGAAGGAGAGGCCAATCAACACCCCCATGGCCAACCCCACGAGCACAATCCACAACGAGGGATTCCCCTTTCTTCTACCCCCCTATCTTAGCAGGTTTGGCCAAAGAAAAGCTAATTAAGCCGCTATATGGGGCAACTTCGAGCGATCGTGCCGAATGGAATCTAATGGACACCAACTGCGACCAGCCTTGAATGTCGGGGTCGTGCTTTAACACGGCCATCATGGCGCGAGTGGGCCCAATAGCCTTAATCACGAACGGCGAGGCATACGGTATTCCATTGATTCTGATGGTCGGGCCTGCACAGTAAATGGAAGTGGTGGCCGTGTACCGCTGCCCGTTAATGGAAATGGCCTGGGCACCCACGGAGGATAGGAGCGCAATCACCCGCAGCACATACTGATCATGCACCAATTGCAGAGCCGGCGGTTCCCCGGGGAATAAATGCCCGGCCCCATCGTGGAGCACCACCACGATTCCGGCGCCGCCCCGCCGAGTTAATCCCGCCAAGGGACGGACCTGGTTCACCCGGCTTTTCAGTATCCCCACATTAGGTAGATGACGGAGCAAAGCCAAACGTGCTTCAATCGCGCCCAGACGCGACTCGGTCTGTACGTTTGTTCGGTCGGCGGCTTCCACCAGTTTACTTAACGTACGCCCCTCTTGGACCTGAGCGGTGTGTTGGAGCGCACTCACGGTTCGAATTTGTTGGGTGATGAGAAAGCCTACCACCAGCGCAACCAGACCCAAGAAGGCTGTCAAAGATTTGTGCACGAATTCCTCCTAGAGGACCAACAAGGAGATTGGGGCGACAACACCCATTCACGAGCCCAGTATTATCCGTTGGACGACTCGGCCGTTTTGAATCATTAAGCCACTCCTGGTGATAGTATACCGTCTAGCGGCAGTCGATGTCCGCTCCTAATGCTTTAAGTCTTCCATCCAAGTCCTCATAGCCTCTTTCGATCACTTCCCTATCGGTGATAACGGTCTCTTCTTGGGCCGTCAACCCCGCAATCACCAAGGCTGCCCCTGCCCTTAAATCTAGAGCTTTAACTGTGGACCCGTGCAACGGACGACCGCCATAAATTAATGCGACCCGCTGATCCGCGATAATTTGTGCCCCCATACGGCGCAACTCCCTTGCATGACCCAAGCGGTTTTCGAAAACTCTCTCGGATACCACATGGACCCCGGGCACTCCTAACAAAAATGCCATAAACTGTGCTTGCATGTCTGTGGCAAATCCTGGATAGGGACCGGTATGCAAGGACACCGGTGTGGTCTGAAAAGTTCGGGGAGCATCAACCAGTACCCGGTCGCCATCCTTTTCGACCAAGTTTACGCCTAAATCTCGAAGCCGTCCCGACAACCCCGGCAAATGTTCAATAATGCAGTTCTCCAACAAAATCTGGCCGCCGGTAGCCGATGCCGCCAAGATAAAGGTCGCCGCCTCAATCCGATCCGGTATCACGGTGTGACGCGTCCCAACCAGTTCCGATTGTCCCACAATGCGAATATCCGGTGTCCCCGCCCCCCGCACGCGGGCACCCATTTTCTCTAAAAACTGAGCCAAATCGACAATTTCCGGTTCCATCGCCGCATTTCGGATTCGGGTTTCTCCCGGAATCAGAGCAGCGGCCATCATGAGGTTTTCCGTAGCCCCCACCGAGGGGTAGCTTAAATGCACGGTGCCCGGATTAAGACTGGGCCCGTCTAAACGGGTTCCCTGGTCAGTCTCCGTGATGTGGGCGCCCAACTGGCTAAACCCGTAAATATGAATGTCGATGGGTCGATCTCCGATGGAGCACCCACCAGGTTGCATGGCTACAGCGTGCCCGAGTTTAGACAACAGAGGTCCAATGACAAAAATTGATGCTCGCATTTTCATCATGACTTCTTCGGGAACCACATATTCATGAATATCGGTCGGATCAATAATGAGCGACGTGTTCTCCCACCGCACCTGGGCGCCTAGTGCGGTCAGGACGTCAATCATCACGTCAACATCCCTCAATTTTGGGATGCCTTCCAGCGTCACTGGGCTGGAAGCCAGTATGGATGCAGCCATAATGGGTAGCGCAGCATTTTTGGCGCCATGAACCCTTAGGGTTCCGTTAAGCCGACGCCCTCCGCGTACCACAAATTCTCCCATGTTGTCTCGGCTCCTCCCTCGTTTGGGCCAATCCAGCGAATCTCCGGCTTTAACACGATGCCGTAGACCCGATAGACTTCGCGGCGAATGCGGCGCATCAGTTCCAATACATCGACAGCGCGAGCCTCGCCGTGATTGACAATAAAATTCGCATGCAAGTCGGAGACGACCGCATCGCCCGAATGCCATCCCTTCGCACCAATGGCTTCGATTACTTGCCCCGCGTAATCGGGCACGGGATTCTTAAAGATGCTCCCGGCATTGGGCTCGCCAACCGGTTGGCTGCGCTTACGATAGTCCATATTGCGCCGCATTTTCTCCTGGATATCGGCC
The DNA here is from genome assembly GCA_021806205.1 of Bacillota bacterium. GTDB lineage: Bacteria > Bacillota > Sulfobacillia > Sulfobacillales > Sulfobacillaceae > Sulfobacillus_B. Next base: position 7,724 of record JAJZXX010000165.1, read on the forward strand.
TTGACGCCCGGCATCAAGCTTAGCGTCGCCTCCAAGGCAATCCAGGGATGGTGCATGAATCGGCTTTGTCGATATTGGAATTCCACATCGGTCGCCGCAATCGTTCGGACACCGGCTACGGCATCCCACACCAACACCTCATCCACCACATGGACCATGGCGCTCCCATGGGCGCCCGCATTCATCACCAGGGCTCCTCCCAGTGTCCCAGGAATACTGATGGCAAACTCCAGCCCGGTTAATTCGGCCCGCTCCGCAATCCGGCACAGCCGGGTTAGCAACACCCCGGAGCCGGATCGAATAAACCGGGACTCCACGGCCACGGTCTTCAATCCCCGGGCTGTAGAAATCACCACCGCATCCACGCCTCGATCCGACACCAAAATATTGGTGCCCTGGCCGATGATGAAATAGGGGAGAGCTTGGTGTTTTACCCAGTCCAAAACTTGGACGACACCATTTAAGGTATCGGGTTCGACGAATACCGAGGCGGGGCCGCCGATGCGAAACGACGTGTGCCGGCTGAGCGGCTCGCCGATCTTCACTTCACCTATCTGCATGCTACGCAAGGCATCGGTCACGGGTTCCACTGCCACCGTCATTTATCCGCCTCCTCGCCGCCCGCTAACTGGCGGACCTTCGTCACAATCCGCATAAGCGCTTGGGGGTCATATAGTGTTGCGGCCTTCTCCGCCATGGCACCCAGTTGGACCGGATTCTTGAGCAAATCAATCACATCCGACGTCCGTTGAGCGATATCCGCTTCGGGCAAAACCACGGCCGCTCCACGTCTGGCCAATGCTTCAGCATTTTTGGTTTGATGATCCTCGCTCACGTGCGGGCTAGGGATGAGAATCATCGGAACCGAAAACGCCTGGCAGTCTGCCGTCGTCATGGCACCCGCCCGCCCCACAAACAAATCGCAGGCCTGATATGCGGTCGCGATCTGATAAAAGTATTCGACAACCCGGATGCGATTTTCATCCAACCCCTCGGGGAATCGTCGACGAATTTCTTCCCGAACAGTCTCATAATATCGCCGGCCGGTCGCCCAGATTGCCCCCAGTGTGGCATCATTTGCCATCAACGCCAGAATATCCAGCATCAGCCGGTTAATGGCCTCGGCGCCTTGGCTGCCCCCTGTGGCCATCAGCAGCCTTACCTTGTTATCTAATCCCAACGATTGGCGTGCACGGGCCCGATCGAGCAGAGGTTTGGGCGGATCGACCGGATTGCCAGACACGACCACCCGGGTTTGAGGAGGAAAGTGCCGGATGGCCTCCTCGAAGGGCACGAAAACCATGCTAGCCTTTTTGGCCAAACGCCGATTCGTCAACCCAGGCCAGGCATTTTGCTCTTGAATAATCAACGGAATCCCCATAAGCCCTGCGGCTAATCCCACCGGTCCCGACACGTAACCGCCCGTCCCTATCACTACGTCTGGCTTAAAGACCCGCATCTCGCCCCACGACTCCACCAGTCCGATACAGGCTTGGAGAACACCCAGGGCCTTGCCGGTCAGGCCCGGCACCAAGAGTCCCCGCGCGTGAATCGTGCGAAAAACCAGGTTTTCCCGAGGCACCAAGTCGTGTTCCAGACCATGGTTGGTGCCCAAGTACAAAATTTTGGCATGGGGATCCAAAGCGATCAGCCCGCGTGCTATAGCCAACGCCGGATAAATATGACCCCCGCTTCCTCCACCGGTCACGACAACCCGCATAATGAGATACCTACCTTAATTCCCGGTTTGAGCCCACATACCGACGTAATCCCTACGATATGCTGGAGTTTAGGTGGTGTGCCTCGAAATATTGAGCAGCACCCCAACCCCAGCCAGGCTGAGAACCAATGATGAACCCCCGTAACTGATAAACGGGAGTGTAATCCCGGTCACCGGCAGTGTCGCCGTGACCACCCCGATGTTGATGGTCGCCTGAATAACAATCATGGTGGTAAATCCCGTGGCCAACAGACTCGAAAATAAATCGGGCGCGCGCATAGCAATGCGATATCCGCGCCACGCGACCATCATAAACAGGACCACCACCGTAATGGTGCCAAAAAGCCCCAGTTCTTCGCCCAATACAGCAAAAATGAAATCCGTATACGATTCTGGTAGATACCCGAGCGCTTGTCGGGAATACCCCAGTCCAAGCCCCAAAATGCCACCCGATCCGAGAGCCAACAGCGCCTGGATGGTGTGAAATCCCGATCCCAAGGGATGTTTCCAGGGATCCATGAACGCCACAATCCGTCTCAGCCGATAGGGTGCCACCGCAATGACGACACCCAAGGCCGGCAGTGCCGAGGCGAACAGCGCTCCCAAGTGACGTTTTTTAGCTCCGGCCACGAACAGCATGACGAAAAATGTTCCGCCGATGGCCACGGTGGTGCCCAAGTCCGGCTCGGCCAACACCAACAGCAAAATCACCATAGCAAGAGCCAAGTGGGGCAATATCCCCCGAACAAAATGCGGCAATTGGTCATGGTGCAGGGTGAATAGACGGGCGAATAGGAATATCATGCCGATCTTAGCCAGTTCCGAGGGTTGAACCTGCAGCGACCCCACTCCCAGCCACCGTCGCGCACCATTAATGTTAATGCCAATGTGCGGGATAAGTACCGCCACCAATAATACCACGGACACCCCGTATAGAGGCACAGCCCATTTTTGGTAACGCCAGTAACTGACGCGGGATGCCACCGCCAATGCGATGATGCCCAGCACCGCCCACATCAGTTGCCGTTCTAAAAAGTAATAGGGATTGCCAACCGTTTGGTATGAGGTCGTGGCGCTGGCAGAAAACACCATCACCGTCCCAATCGCCAAAAGGCCCAGAACCGCCAGCAATAAGAGATAGTCAAACTGACCCGACTTTTTTTGGATGTCTGACGCCACCTGCTCCTGATTTACCACCATGCCAACACCGCCCCCAATGCGGACACAATCCAAAACACCGTGACGACACGTTCTTCCGACCACCCACCGAGTTCAAAATGATGATGCAAGGGGCTCATCCGAAATACGCGTTTGCCGGTGATCCGAAAACTCAACACCTGAATGATGACCGACAAGGTCTCAATCACAAACAACACACCGACGATGGGGAGCAGCAAAGGGGCACCTGTCATGACCGCCAGACCCGCCAATCCTGCCCCAAGCGCCAACGACCCGGTATCCCCCATGAAGACTTTGGCCGGATGCAGGTTCACCCGCAGAAAACCAATGAGCCCCCCGGTAATCGCCAACGCGAAAGGTTGGATGGCGGGATCTTTTAGGCGGCCGGCCAACAGGGCAAAAAACGCGAAGGACACCGCCGTTGCGCCAGCCGCCAACCCATCCAATCCGTCCGTAATATTCACCGCGTTGGCCGTTCCCAGTATGGCTAAGACAACCGTGGGCCCGTACCACCATCCCAAAGTCAGGCGTCCCAAATGAAACGGGAGCAAATAGCTGGTGACCGGCAGAAAACGGTTCACATACCAGGCAAAGGCCACCGCCAACAGCACTTGCATCAAAAGCTTTTCCCGGGCCCGTAGCCCCAACGGCCGTTTTAGCGCCACCTTCAGATAATCGTCGGCGAATCCGATGAGACCGTATCCTAACGTTAACAAAGTCAGCGCCCAGACCCGGATACTGGCCGGATCCCAGATGGCGACCGCAATCGGCACCCCGATTAAAAAGATGATGCCTCCCATCGTAGGCGTGCCCTGCTTTTTCAAGTGCCCTTGGGGTCCCACGTCTCGAATCTGTTGGCCCAACTTCAGACGGCGCAGCATGGGAATTAATAGCGGAGCGATGCCCAGCGCCATCAAAAGTCCGGTAACGCCCGCCCATACGTCGCTCACAACTGGGCACCCCACTCCAAAAGCGCCTCGGTTATCCGCTCAAACTCCATCCCACGAGACGCCTTGAGCAATACCACGTCACCGGGCTTAAGTGTTGCCTTTAACCAAGCGACAGCTTCCTGTCGCGTGGCTGCCCAGATAGAGGTCAGTCCGGCCTGGCGGCCCGCCTCGTACGTGTGATGCGCACGGGGTCCCACCGCTAACAACTGATCCGCACGCCCCAGGGCATACGCACCGATCTCTTGATGCCCCGCTACTTCGTAAGACCCCAATTCCAGCATGTCGCCCAACACCGCAATACGCCGCCCCGATCGGCTGGCCAACACATCCAATGCAGCCTGGCTAGACAAGGGACTAGAATTATAGACATCTTCCAACACCGTCATGGTGCCAATAGAAACAACCCGAATACGCGAATTGCTCCGGTCGACCGCTTCGATGCCGGCTACGGATTCCTCGCGTCCCATTCCGAGAGCGCGTCCCACCAGCAACGCCGCTGCCACGTTGTAAGCATGATGATCCCCCAACCAAGGCAAATGCACCCAGGTAGATGCCCCCCACGCCGTGAGTTGAATATCGGTACCATTCTCCTCCACCGTGGACGATTCGATGCGCACGTCAGCATCTTCGCATCGACCGAACCACACCACCCGGTGGGAGGTTCTTTGGCCGAGCTCACGGACCCAAGCATTATCGCCATTGAGCACGGCCACACCATCGGGTCGCAATCCCGTTAAAATTTCGCCCTTGGCCTGTTGAATAGCCTCCATGGATCCCATCATCTCCAAATGACTCGGCCCAATGGAAGAAATCACCGCCACTTGCGGCGGAGCAATCTCGGTTAAATGCTGAATTTCACCCAGTCCCCGCATCCCCATCTCAGCCACGAAATGAGTCGCATCGGGATTTCCTGCAAAAAACGACAGAGGAAGGCCTATAGCGGTGTTGTAATTGCCCAAGGAGGACGTCGTCACAAAACGCTGGCGCAGAACCGCGGCGGACAGTTCTTTAACGCTCGTTTTGCCAACGCTCCCGGTCACGCCCACCACAGTAACCTGGTGCTCGTCCAGGTATCGACGCAAAAGCCGGCCCATCGCCTCTAGAGGCGATGCGACCCGCAAGGCGGGCCCGCCCGAATCAGGAAAATCATCACGGACCATAGCCATGCCGCCGAGGGCCCAGACCTCTTGCACGAAGACATGACCATCCGTCTTCGTTCCGGCCAGCGCCACAAACAGTACGTCGGGCGCAGCGTCGCGGCTGTCGATTGTCATCTTCCGGACGATCTGGGACGCGTCTACGTGCTCCAAAGTGCCCCCGGTCCAATCTCGAACCTGTCCCAATCTCAAGCGCATCATCGATACTTAAGCTCCCTTAGGACTTGGCGCGCCACTTCTCGATCATCAAAGTGAATCGTGCCGTCACGGTATATTTGATAGGTTTCGTGACCTTTACCGACAATCAGCACGACATCCCCGGGGTGGCTTTTCATCACCGCCAAGCGCACCGCCCGTTTTCGATCGAGTTCCACCTGCCAATTCCCTCCGACCTGACGGATTCCGTCTTCAATTTGATGAATAATCTCGACGGGATCTTCGGACCGAGGATTATCGGCGGTAAGCACCGTCCAGTCAGCCAGTCGACCTGCAACCTCTCCCATCATGGCACGCTTGCCCCGATCTCGATCGCCACCTGCGCCAAACACCACGCCAATCTTGCCCAGAGCAAACTCACGGGCGGTCGACAGCGCATTGGCCAAGCCATCCGGTGTATGCGCATAGTCCACAATCACCGTAAATGGCTGACCCTCGTCGATTCGCTCAAACCGGCCGGGGACACCCGGATATTGGGCCAAAGCCTCGGCCATGGTCTTAGGTGCCAGTCCATAGACAAAACCGACCGCCATAGCTGCCAGCGCATTAAGCACATTGAAACGACCGGGCATCCGAAAGGACACCGCTTGATGCACATCCCCAGGAAAATGTGCAATAAACTGCACCCCGCGACTGGTAATCTCGAGTTGCGTTGCGCGAATGTCCACATTCTCAGCCAATCCGTAGGTGACGCACGGTACTCGAATCAATCCCATAAGCCGCCCGGCATAGGCATCGTCGGCGTTAATCACAGCGGCCTTCGGCCCCTTATCCACCCCCCGGTCCAATCGCTCAAACAATAGGGCTTTGGCGTGAAAATAGCTTTCAAAATCCTTGTGGAAGTCTAAGTGATCCTGGCTTAAATTCGTAAATACGGCCACGTCGTAGTCCACCCCGTCTACCCGGGCCAAGGCTAATGCATGCGAAGACACCTCCATGACCGCCGCACGCATGCCGCGATCCGCCATGTGTCTTAGAATACGTTGGAGGTCCGGCGCCTCAGGCGTGGTTCGCACCACTTGTAGCGTCTGTGGCCCAATCAACGTGTGCAAGGTTCCTGTCAGTCCGCAGGGCACGTCGCTGCCTTCCAACACGGCTCGGATTAAGTGAGTCGTAGTGGTTTTGCCATTGGTTCCGGTTACTCCTACCATCCAAAGCCTGCCCGAGGGATGCCCGTAAAACACGTCTGAAGCCCGCGCCAAAGCCAGTCTGGCATTCTCCACCACGATACCCACCGATCCCGTTGGTAAAGCCTCCTCGCGTTCCACTAAAAATGCAGCGCACCCACGTGTCGCCGCTTCTTGGCAATACAAGTGGCCATCGGTACGAAACCCGGGAATGGCACAAAACAGGTCACCCGCCTCCACATGACGGGAATCGTGCTGAATACCAGTAATAATGGTCTCGCCTTCGCCATGGACACGGCCCTGCCCCATCAGTGTGGCCAATTCATTAACCGTCATGGGTACTCCCCGCTTTCACACATCACCTAAGACACCCATACTCCAATGGTAGTGCCAGACTTCACTTGTTGGCCGGGGCGGTGGTCTTGCCGCGTAATACGCCCGCCCCGTCCTTCTTTCATCATGGCAATGTTCACCCCTAGATCAAACGCCAAATGATGGGTTTGGGACACGGTCATCCCAGAAAAATTGGGCACGGTCACCCATTCAAGATAGTCGCGTTGCCGGTTTCCAAGAATCAGTGTCAATAAGCTGCCCTGAGGTCGATAGGCACCATAAGTCACTGATTGGGCAACCACGCGTGAACCCTGTCCTTTGAATTGTACCGGAAAACCGTACTCCGAGGCATCCTGGAGTGCGTCTTCGGGTGAAAGATCCACCAAGTCAGGCACAAAGGCTGCCTGGCCCGCTTGGGGCTTACCAACCGGCTCGGTACGCGGGATCTTCAAGTAGCGCAGAACATCGCGCATCACGCGGCCAAAAATTGGTGCGGCCACTTGACCTCCATAAAATGCCCCCTGAGGCTCATCCACTGACACCAGGATGGCGGCAGCCGGATGGGGAACCGGCGCAAACCCGATGAATGACGCAATATAAATCCCGCGCTCGGTGCGCCCGTTAATCACTTTTTGCGCCGTGCCGGTTTTTCCCGCCACCTGGTAGCCCGGAACTTGGGCCAATTTCCCCGTGCCGCGCCCGACCACCCGCGCCATCATCCGTTGTACCGTCATGGCAACGTCGCTAGACACCACCCGTCGCTCGCGCACCCCCTCGATGGACCGGACCACCATGCCGTCCGGCCTTAAAATCCTTTTGGCCACGCGGGGACGAAATAATTCGCCACCGTTCGCAATCGCACTGACCCCGTTCAAAAGCCCTATGGGTGTCACCGTCAGAGTTTGGCCAAATGCCATAATCGCTAGGTCCAAGGCGGTAACGCGCGCCTTTTTAGGGATAATGCCTAAAGCTTCACCAGGAAGGTCAATATGGGTCCGCTGAGTCAGACCGAACCGCTCCAGTCCTTCATAAAACCGGTCCACTCCAAGACCGAGGCCTAACGACATAAACCCTACGTTGCAGGAATTTTGCACCACCTCACCGAGCGCCTCTGGGCCATGGCCTTGGGGCCGCCAACAATTGACGCGGCGGCCCAACACCACCTTGAAACCCGGACAAAAAAAGCCAGAGTCCGGCGTGGCGGTTCCGGCTTCAAGGGCCGTGGCCAGGGTAATCGGCTTGAATATCGACCCAGGCGGAATGGCATCAGTAACCGCCAACTCACGAAATCGCTGGACCTTATACTCTTTAAAATGGTTGGGGTTAAATGTGGGGCGTTGGGCCATCGCCAAAATTCCACCGGTGTCGGGCCGCATGACTGTCACCATGACGGCTTTGCCCCCGGTTGCATTCATGGCCCGCTCGCAGGCGCGCTCCGCCATCCACTGAATATTTTCGTCTAAGGTCAGTTCCAGCGTGTCCCCCTGAACCGAGGGCACGATCTCTTGATGGGCAAACTTAACCATGTTGCCAAACGCGTCCAACTCTTCGCGAATGGCGCCGCGCCGTCCCTGAAGCGCCTTATTATACACCATTTCGACGCCGCTAAGGCCTTGGTTGTCGATGCCGGTAAATCCCAATAGCGCGGCAGCCAGACTTTCTTCGGGATAGTAGCGCGTCGTCTCGGTGAGTAAGTGGATGCCGGGCAGTCCGGCCAACCGGCTTTTTAGACCCGTGAGCTCATCGGAACTCAAGCGGCGCTTGATCCAGACAAAGGCTTGATGCCGGGACAGGCGACGAAGAACCCGGCCATCATCGAGATGGAGGAGATCAGCTAAAATGATGGCCTCTTTAGTCCGTGCCCTTCGGGTCTGGATAGGCACAGCATAAACTGAATAGGCATGATGGCTTCCCGCCAATAACCGACCATTGCGGTCGACAATATTGCCGCGGAAGGGTGACAGCGGCACTGACCGAAAATGAATGCTGTCCGCTATTTTTTTTAGTTGAGGCGCATCCAAAGCTTGTATAGTCACCAGTCGACTTCCAATCACTAAATCAAACAATCCGAACCCCATTAACACCACAAAGTTTCTTCGTTTCAACCGTAACGGTGGCCGATCATTCATCAGCGGAGTCCCTCCCTACCGTCGTCCGGACGGGCTGGTTACTCCCGATATTTATGACATCCCTGTGGCGGCGAGAACTTTAGGGAATCGGTCCCGACCGCGCCCCGTTATCCGGACCGGCGTAAGGCTTGATCTTCCAATACTTAAAGATGTAGCTGGCAATGTGGCTCCATACTGGTGCCGAGACCTGATCACCATAGAACAACTTGCCGACCGGGTGATTAAAGTTAATAGACACCAGCATGATGAACTTGGGATGGGGCATGGGTGCATAGCCCAGGTACGACGCCACAAATTCGTTATTCGAGGTCTTGCCATTGATAATTTTCTGGGATGTCCCGGTCTTCCCGGCGATGATGTAGCCAGGCACCTGAGCCGGCACCCCAGTCCCCGAGGTGGCCTCCAACGTCATCATGTGTTGAATCTCTTTGGCGACGACGGGTGTCGTCGGGCGTGACTCGACTGTGACGGGCGTCTTTTTGATGACCGATCCCGACGGGCTTAGTATTGCCTTAACGATATGGGGTTGCACTAGCACGCCATTGTTGGCCACCGCATTATCCGCCGTAATCATCTGCATGGCGGTCACAGCCGTTCCCTGTCCAAATCCCATGGTAGCGAGGTCCACCGGGTTTACCTGACTGAGCGGGATCTGCACATCGCCGGAGTCGCCCGGGAGTCCTACATTGCTGGGGTGGTTAAATTGGAAAAGGTTCATAAAGTGATACAAGGCGGTGGCACCGACTTTGAGCGCCACGTCCATAAACACCTGATCCGAGGACACCTCCAGTCCTTTAGTCAGGGTAATCCAGCCCCATCCGTAAGGATTCCAGTCGTTAATCCGGACGCCGTCGACTATCTTGTACCCGTTGGTGTAAAAACGCGTATTGGGGGTCACCAGGCCTAGCGTCAAAGCCGCCGTTGCCGTCACCGGCTTAAAGATCGATCCCGGCGGAAACGGATCTTGGACGGCATAGTTGTTCACTTCCAACGGAGTGGCCTGGGCGTAATTGTTGGGGTTGAAATTAGGCCAGTTAGCCATCGCCAGCACGGCCCCCGTATGGATATTCATGACGATGGCCGTGCCATTGGTCGCCTTAGCTCGCTTCACACCCCACTTGAGCCACTTTTGTGCAGCGGCCTCAATATTGCTGTCAATAGTGAGTTGCACCGTATTGCCAGCCTTAGGAGGGACATAAGCTTTTTGCCAGGGCAATAAAGGCTGTCCCTGGGGGTCCACCCTGACGGTCCAATGCCCGGCTTTGCCCGCTAAAATACGATTGTCCTGATACTCAATCCCGGCCAGACCCTTCCCGCTATTCCCCACCATCCCCACGACCTGAGAGGCTAGGGTGCCATCCGGATAGAGCCGCCCTGTCACGGGAATGATCGAAATGCCGGTGAGTTGGAGTTTATTGATCTGGGCCGCAACATGTGGTGTCACTGACGTGTCGAGCATGGCGTACCAGGATCCGTTCGACAGCACCTGAACCAGGGTATGGTAGGAGAACGGCAAATAGCGGGCGAGTTGGCGCGCTTCCTGGCCTGGATTCGTAATGTAGTGCGGCGCGGCCACCACCTGATCGCGCGGCACATTCATAGCCAAGACATTCCCATTGGCGGAAATAATCTCCCCACGGGAAGCCGGCAAAACAATATGCTTAAGCTGAAAGCTGGTCTCATAGGCCGTGAGGCTCTTCTTCTGAGCCACCTGAATCATGACCAAGCGCCCAACTTGAAATGTCATAAAAGCCGCGACCCCGAGGATTAACCACAGAGCCCGCCAGCGCGCCATGCGAGTGCCTGGGCTTTTCATCGCCCCATCGCGTGACCAAACCGGCTAATCCATGACGTCACGCGGCCCAGCGGCGAAAGAGGTTTTGAGGCCACGTGAGGGCTACGAGGTACAACCGCGATGCGCGGCTGAACTAGCGTGACTTTGAGCCGGGATGCATCCCGCGCCAGCGCCGCTGGCGTGTCCTTTAGGGCGACTTGGGCAGCCAACACCTGGTTTTGACGCGTGAGTGCCGCATAGTGCTGGTTCATTTGGTCATATTGATAGGACATCATCAAAACGTGCGAAGCCAGCACCGTGGGAATAAGTGCGGCACCCCAGATTCCCAAGAGCCACAAGACGGGTCGCACCCAGGGGGCCAACCGACGTCGTGCCGGTCGTGGTTGAACGCGGGGCTTTAACTTTTGTTCCCATGACCGGGCCAAGCTGCCTTCGTTGTCTATCCGCCAGGTTTTGGTGCGCTCCACCATGTTCCATCCTCCCGAATTGTTGGCCTTCGTGCCGAAATTTGTCGATCTTGAGGCAGGATTCTCCCCTAGATCCCCGCCTCATTTAGTGCCCGATTTTCTCCGCGATCCGTAATTTAGCCGACCGCGCCCGGGGATTAGCCTTCACCTCGGCCTCATCTGCCGTACGCGGGTGTTTGGTCATGAGCCGGGCCCGATCGGTGTCGCCCCATTCGCGAAAACGTTTTTTTACGATCCGATCCTCCAACGAGTGAAAGGACAGCACGGCCATCCGTCCGTTGGGGGTCAACATTTTCCATCCTTCATCCAGTCCGTCACTCAGTGCTCCCAACTCATCATTCACCCAAATCCTGAGCGCCTGAAAGGTTCTTCTTGCGGGGTGCCCACCGCCGCGCCGGGCCGCCTGGGGAACTGCTGCCCGGATCACCTGAACCAATTGGCCGCTGGTGCGAATGGGCTCCTGTTGGCGGGCCTTCACGATAAACTCGGCGATCCGGGCTGCCCACCTTTCTTCGCCAAAGGTACGGATGGCCTCGGCGAGTTCCCGCTCCGGCTTTTGGTTGACGAGCCGGAATGCCGAGATGGGATTGTCGGTGTCCATGCGCATGTCCAACGGGGCATCCTCGTATTGATACGAAAACCCGCGGTCCCGCTGATCCAACTGCGGCGACGAGACACCGAGATCAAACAGCACCCCCTGGACTCCGGTCACCCCCATCGACCGCAATAACGCTTCTAAATACCGAAAATTTCCTTTCGCAACCCGACAACGAGCTCCATAGAACGCAAGCTGGCCTTTTGCGTACTCTAAGGCTTGGCTATCTTGATCAATCCCGATGACCTTAATCTTGGGATAGGTTTTTAGCATCAATGCGGCATGACCGCCGGCCCCTAGCGTCGCATCAACATAGACCCCCGTCTGGTCTGTCACCAAGAGGTCTAGCACGGCGTCTGGCATGACGCTTTGATGCTCAAACTTCACCATGTCCCCATCCACCCTCCGGTCCTAAAAGCCGAAGTCGACCATCTTTTCGGCGACATCTTCGTACCCTTGCGCGGCCTCGGATTGGTAGGTCTGCCAATGTTCCAAAGACCACAGTTCCACTCGGTTGGACACCCCGACCAAGACGACCTCTTTAACCACACCGGCATATTCCCGAAGACGCGGCGGGATTGTCACCCGAGACTGGCGGTCGACTTCGACATCCTGCGCTCCCGCCAAAAATAGTCGTTGGAATGCACGGGCACTAGCATTCGTTAACGGAAGCCCTTTCAACCGTTCCTCCAACTTTCCCCACTCGGCCATGGGATATAAGAATAAGCAGCCATCGAGCCCCTTGGTCATTACAAAGTGGTTGTCCAAATCTTCGCGAAGGCGTGCCGGGATGATAATCCGCCCTTTATCGTCTAAAGCGTGGGAGTACTCACCCATCATCACCCCAACATCACCCCCGCTACTCCACTTGGTTCCACTTTCCTCCACATATTCGCTCCTCATCCTAACATTCCTGCTTGGAAAGCTAAAGTTTTTACTTACAAATTCCGGATCGAAGCGAGCGTTGCCCTGAGATTTTGCCAATAAGTGCAATGAACCCGCACTGTTTTTGTTGCTCATATGCGATGGATAGCGTCCCACCCGTTTCCCAGCGGACTTTGTCACAAACTTCGACCTTCCCACGATCTAAGGGCATGCGTAAAAAATGCGCACGCCTTAGGCTGCCGCGTTTGTCGGCGCTCCGTCACCCAGGCCCGGAAGAATGTTTTTCCGTACCATTCATTAAGTGGTCCCTCTGTTGAAACACTTCCAAGATGACACTGAAAATTCTCTTGGATTACTGGTGTCAAATTTTTCGGCAATGAGGGAGGGCCGAGCCCCTAACCACTAGGTGTCGAGCCGAATGTAAATTGGATCTTCCTCACTCGTATAAAGGCATTGGGCTTAAACTGGTTTCTTCTGGTTTCTTTTAGGAAGGTAGTACCATGGGGGTTTGGTCAAAAGCCTCGAGTCCGGTCGATAATCCTGGGTCGGAATCGGGACGGCTGATGTCGAAGTCGCATCGCCCATCTCCAAGTGTCCATCGATTTCCTTGCTGGATCGCGGCAATGCTGCCGCAGGCCGTCCGAGAAAGGAGACCGCCTGGCAGGGGTATCTGTATCCCAGACCCGCACCCACCGGAATGAAAAAAGTGTTTTTCAAAGATGTTACTCAGCCTCCGCAGGTCAACTTGCTTATAAATGTAGAATTTTTGGCCCCTATTCCGAGGGATCCCAAACGTACCGATGGTTGACCGGGATCTGAAGCGCGTCGAGAATTCGACGCGTATATGCGGGCACATGTCCCCATTGAAACCAGGTGTCCG
>JAJZXX010000161.1 GCA_021806205.1 Bacillota bacterium
AAGAGACGAAATGGCGGATGGTGTCGACCGCCGCTTCTTCGTGGGTCATGGCCAGCACCATGGGAGTGTGGTTGCGATCCTGCCAGCGTGCCAAGGTCGCGTCGACCTGGGCATACCGACCGCTCTGCCCAAAGTGCGGCCGGCAACGTCATCGGCAGCAGGATTTCCTGAGCCCCGACGCGATTCATCTCGTCCCGCGCCATGCCGGCAATCCGGTCCAGAGCCCTCAGGGCGAGCGGCGCCAAGGTATAGATCCCGGAGGCGACCGGTCGTACGAGCCCCGCCTTTAACAACAGTTGGTGACTCACTAAATGCGCATCACTCGGCACATCCCGCTCGGTTCGAAATAGGGCATGCGATACACGCACCACCATCGCCTCCATTCAATAAAAAAACCCTCCATCCGTTTAAGGACGAGGATTTCCCGTGGTACCACCTTAATTGGCCAAATCGACCCGCTTCAGCCCGATAACGGGGACACCGGACGACTTTTCGGCCGTCAGCTCCGAGATGGGTTCCGGGGGACTTTGCAACCGGTCTTGCACCAAACGCCGGCTCTCTGGGCGCACATCCGTCCGTACTAGTCTCATCGGCGCAGAAACGATAACTTTTTGCTACTATACCCATTTGCATGTTCGATCATATGGTGTTGCTTACGGCGGACCCCTAGCTTTAGCTATGGGGGTCAGTAACACCTGTGACGAAGGCGCTCAATGCGCCCAAGTCGCAAACATTGGCCCCATAGTGGATGCCCCGCCATTTATGGCTGGGGAGGATGTCCACGTCAAGGGGAGATCAGCCGGAAGCCGGTGATGGTTGACTTGGATAGCACCAGCGTGATCGGATTCTCGGTCTACAATCTCTCCACGGGCGCCCAAACCGGGGACCTCAGAACTGCGGTCTTAGAAACTTTGTATTAGTCGCTAGTTTGTCTACGCATCGGAATGGTCAGAGGGCTCGGTTCTCACGGACTCGGAGAGGTGGGTTGGAAGTTGTTCTTTGGCCGCAGTGATTGAAGCAATGGCCATCCCAGTCATGACAAGCTGTGATTCCTTTTATCGTATGCCGGATGCTCACGCCATGATCTTGGTCCGAGCTCCGGTTGGCTTTTGCCAGGCCGGAGCACATCAGGTGGTGACACTCTGTCTACGTTGGCAAAGAACCCTTGTATACGAATGGCGCGTACTGCCGGTGTGAGAGGGCTGGTGGCTCACCTCGATTCAATGTGCAAGGGCTAGGGGAGAAAGCGCACCGGTGAACGTGGGGGTCTTCCGGCCAGTACCCGGGTCACGTCTTCCAAGACGAGTGCGGTAGTCCGGGCTTGTGCCTCATAGGTTAACCCGGCGAGGTGGGGGGTGAGCACGATTTTTTCGAAGCGGGTGAGCGGGTCAGGGAGTGCGGGAGGTTCAGACTCGCGCACATCAAGAAAAACTGCCCCCAATCGGTTTTCTTCCATGAGGCTTAACAAGGCGGCTTCATCAATGAGGGCGCCGCGGGCGGTATTGATCAGGATAGCATCGGTCTTGAACCGGGCCATGGTCACCTGATTCAGCATGTGATAGGTGTCAGGCTTAAGGGGCGCATGGATGGTGAGCGCATCGACACGTTCCACTAAATCCTCAACGTTTGTCACAGGGGATACGGTGCCGTCGGCGATGAGGGCATGAAAGGGTGCCAGGTGGGGGTCAAAGGCCTCGACCTTCATGCCCAGTGTGCGGGCCGCGCGAGCAACACGGCTACCGATATCACCCAGACCAATGATCCCTAAGGTTTTGCCGTTGAGCTCCCGGCCGCCTAACTGCCGCTGCCAAGTGCCTGCCTTGGTCTGGCGCGCCCAGTCAAGCCAGGGTCGCATGCCATAGAGCAGGGCTCCTAATACATATTCGACGACCGGAATAGCATTAGCGCCGCGTGCGTAGACGACCTGCACCTGGCGATTGTGGCAGGCCTTTATGTTGATATTCTCTAATCCGACCCCCAAACGGCCGATCACTTTTAGTAAGGGGGCTTCGTCCAGTACCTCTTGGGTGACGCGCGTGTTATTGCGGATGACCAAGCCTTGGGCGTTTCGGATGCCATGCTTTAAGATCTCTTCATGGGCCCACCATTCGGGCTCATATAAAAGCTCTCCGGGAATTTGGCGCATGAGGTCTAGCCCCACTAAATCCAACCACTCACTCACCACAACCATGGCGATGGGTCCTCTCCCAGACCAATTTTGAGTAAAATGCCTCTTGTTGTTTCGTATTCGCCCAGTTCCCTTTTTATAATAGTCAGGATAGATTGGGGGCTCGTTTCAAATGGGGTCCGTTACGCTGATTGTGCGTTTTATTTTGGCCATGCTCTTCGTGGTCGCGCTGGCTTTTGTGGCCGCCCGGATGCTTAAACGGATCGGTTTTGGGAAGTCGAGCCCATCGCGTTACTTAAACCAAATTGATTATCTGCCGATGGGTCCAAAGCGTGGTGTGGCATTGGTCCAAGTGGTCGACAAGACGGTGGCTTTGGGGATAACCGATCAAACCGTGACGTTTTTGATGGAAGTTACGCCCGAAGCGATGGCGGAACGGGCTAGCGACATATTGGAAGGTCCATCGGGCTCGCCTCCATCCTTATCACAATTTGCCGATGAGATGTTAAAGCGCTTGAGGAAAGACACGCGATGACAAGAGGTCGTGGGCGCTGGCTCTGGCCGATCATCCTCGGAGGTCTGTTGATCCTGGTTGCGTCGCCATCGGTTTGGGCGGCGAGCGGGCCGGGCCTTCCGAGCATCAGCATTACCCCGAGTCATGGGGCGGCGGCCAACCAGACTATTGGGATTTTGGCACTCATTACGCTCATTTCGTTTTTGCCAGCCATATTACTCACTATGACCGCTTTTACCCGGGTCATTACGGTCTTGTCGTTCGTGCGCAGTGCTTTAGGTCTTTCGCAAACGCCTCCTAACCAAGTGCTCATTGGATTGGCACTGTTTTTGACCTTTTTTATCATGGCTCCGACGATGACAGCTATTAATCATCAAGCGTTGCATCCTTACTTAGCGGGCCATGTGTCGTTAACCACGGCAGGCAAGCGGGCCTTGGGTCCGTTGCGCACGTTTATGTATCACCAGACGCGGCCTGGGGATCTGGCCCTCTTTTTGCGCATGGACCATGTCAAAGCGCCGCATTCGCTGCGTGGCGTGCCAACCATGGTTCTGATCCCAGCCTTTATCATCTCGGAGCTCAAGACCGCTTTTGAAATTGGTGTGTATATCTACATTCCCTTTGTGGTGATTGACATGGTGGTGGCCACCATTTTGATGTCGATGGGAATGATGATGGTTCCTCCCACCCTGATTTCCCTGCCGTTGAAATTATTGTTGTTTGTTTTGGCCAACGGTTGGACCCTGGTGGTCAAGTCGCTGGTCATGTCCTTTCACGGAGGCTGAACATGCAGGACCTCGCGCTACAATTAAGCCAACAGGCCATGATCACGGCCGGCATCGTGCTGCTACCGCTGTTGGCGGCCTCACTTATTGTTGGATTATTAGTGGGGATATTTCAGGCCACCACGCAGATTCAGGAAATGACCTTGTCGTTTTTACCCAAGGTGGCGGTGATAGGGCTCATCTTGTATTTTGCCGGGCCGTTCTTATTGCGTGTGCTGGTTCATTTTGCCGTGCATGACTTGTCAACGTTTTGGCAGGTCGTGACGCTGCCATGATGGAGCGCTTTTTCCCCGTAAAAATAGGAGGATTGCGCCTGGTGACACTTAGAATGAAAAGGGGACAAAGACTGGGGGCGGATGGAGCGGGTTTTTAATGACGCTGGCGCTGCAATTAACCGGGATTACCACGACTTTTTTACTGGTATCGGCCCGGGTGGCCGGCATTATAGTGTCCGCGCCGTTTTTTAGTTCGGTTTACATTCCCGCGATGTTGCGGGTGGCTATGGTCTTTTTACTCGGGTTGATTCTGACTCCGGGGTTGCATGCCGCCGCCACCATGAATGGTCCGGCACTTATGGTCGGAGTGCTCATCCAGTTTGTAGTGGGCGTGTTGATGGGATTGGTACTGGCTTTATTCCAAAGTTTATTCGGAATGGCCGGGCAAATCGTTACCTATCAGCTTGGTGTCGGCTTAGCGGTGTCGGCTAACCCGACGCTTTTGTCCGAAGGATCGTTTTTGGCCGAATGGGAGACACTCTTGGCTATTTTGGTGTTTGTAGCCGGGGGCGGTCCCGAGTTGATGATTGAGGGGTTACACGCCAGTTTTCAGGCGATTTCCATCAATGCTTTGGTCATACCCGGAGCATCGTTTGGCTTTGTGGCAGGATTGTTTCAAACCGTGCTGGAAGTGGCATTATTGATGGCGGCCCCCCTGATCATCGTCGGTATGGTGGTCAATTTGAGCGTGGGGATCTTATCGCGGGCTTTCCCCCAAATTAACGCCTACTTTTTTGCTTTGCCAATTAACTTTGGGCTGAGTCTCTTGATGTTTTTGGCGATACTGCCGCTCATGTTTTCCGTGATGCCCACGATTTGGCACGAGGCCTGGACCGATGTGAGTCGGCTGTTGGTGTATTTGGAAGGACAGGCTTAAATGACAGTAACTATGGAGTTGACAGGGGCACAGCCCTGGTTCATGGCTGAGCGGACCCAAGATCCTACCCCCCGCCGGCGCCAAAAGGCCCGCGATGAGGGTCAGGGCTGGTTTAGTCCCGATTTTCAGGCAGGGCTGGCTATTTTGGTGGCCGTAGTGGTCTTGCGCCTGTACATGCCCTATATCGGTCGGCAATTGGCCTTGATGGAGGCCGGCATTTTGGCATTGAGCCGGGGTACTCACTTTAGCGTGAACTGGTACGGCGCCATGGCAGTTGCAGGTCACGCCCTCATTCGCGCGCTCATTCCTATTGCCATCCCGGTGATGGTGGTGGGATTCATTGCAGCATCAGCCCAAGGGGGGATGCGATTTAACTTGGGCCGACTCGCCCCTGATTTTACGCGATTGGATCCGCTTGCGGGCTTCACGCGGATGTTTTCTATGCAAAGCGTATGGCTCTTAGCCAAGGGTTTTCTCAAAATGGGTGTGATCGGGGTGGCCGTGGGATTGACAGTAGCCGCCCATTTGCGCACCTACGCGGAACTCATGATGATGCCATTAGGGACGGCTCTGTCAGAATCGTCGCGTCTATTAACGGGTGTCATGATCCGGGCGGCCGCCGGCTTCCTGGTGATTGGGGCCGCCGATGCCGCCTATCAATACTACACGTTTCAACAAGGGTTAAAAATGTCTACAGAGGAAGTGCGTGATGAAATGAAGGAGGTTGAGGGTGACCCGCGTGTCCGTGGGCATCGTCAACAAATGCATCGCCGCCTCATCCAAACCGGGATGCGCGAGGTGAAGAACGCCTCCCTGGTGGTCACCAATCCAACCCACTATGCCGTGGCGCTTAGATGGGATGAAAAGACCATGCAGGCACCCCAAGTGACGGCCAAAGGAACGGACGAAGTGGCGCTGGCTATGCGTGACATTGCCTACCGCGAAAGCATTCCCGTAGTAGAAAATCCCCCCTTGGCGCGATCCTTGTATCTGGTGCCGCTTGGCGAAACCATTAAAGAAGAGCATTATCAGGCGGTCGCAGACATTCTCGCCTTTGTCATCCGGCGCCGCCGCAGAGGTTGGACGCCATGAGGGTTTCTCGAGGCATGCTGCGAGAAGGGTTTGTTCCCATGGCCGCCATTGTGGCCGTGCTGATGCTGGTCATACCGGTTCCGCCTTGGGTGCTCGACTTTTTTCTGTTGGTGAACATCGCCCTCTCGATTACGGTGCTGGTGAGCACTATGTTTATTGACCAAGTATTAGAACTTTCGGTATTCCCTTCGTTGCTGCTTCTCACGACATTGTTTCGGCTGGCCTTGGAGGTCACCGCGACGCGACTGATTTTATTGCGGGCGGATGCTGGCGCCGTGATTCAGACGTTCGGGCGTCTCGTGGTGGGCAATAATGTGATTGTCGGCATCATTATCTTCATCATTCTCATTGTCATCCAGTTCATGGTCATTACGCGGGGTGCGGAGCGGGTGTCCGAAGTGGCCGCACGGTTTACGCTGGATGCCATGCCGGGTAAGCAGATGGCGGTTGATGCCGAGCTAAATGCGGGCCTGATTAAGGAGGACGAAGCCAAGCGCCGGCGCCAGGATATTGAACGGGAAGCTGACTTTTACGGAGCCATGGATGGTGCGTCGAAGTTTGTCCGCGGGGACGCGATCGCCGGGATCGTGATTGTGGTGATTAACATTGTAGGGGGTCTTATCATCGGCTTAGCGCAGCGTCACTTAGCTTTGGGCGTAGCGACGAGTACGTATACGATTCTCACCGTGGGAGAAGGGTTGACCACGCAAATCCCGGCGCTCTTGCTGTCGACGTCCACCGGAATCCTCGTGACCCGCTCGGGTACCCCCGGCAGCACGCTGAATCGCGACGTGCTGTCGCAACTCACGGCACTACCGCGGGTTCTTTATATTGTCGCGATTGTGATGGGCCTTATGGCCATCTTGGGCATCCCGCCGTTTGTTCCCATTATTATTGGGGGTGCGGCATTTTATGGCGGATGGCGATTGGATGCCGCCCAAAAGAAGGAAAAGGCGGATGTCGAAGAGAAGAAGCGTGTAGAGACAGAAGTTCACAGAAATCGACCGGAATCGGCGTTAAGTTTCATCGGGAGCGATGTCGTAGAACTTGAGGTGGGCGTCGGGCTCGTGCCGCTAGCCGGCGGCCAGGCTGGCCAGGACTTAAGAGAGCGTATCTCGGCCTTGCGCAGGCAAATTACGGTGGAATTGGGTCTGGTCGTGCCACCCATCCGGGTGCGGGATAACTTGGAGCTGGAGTTGAACCAATATCGGATCCGCATTCGCGGAGCCGAGATCGCCAAAGCCCAGGTCCGGCCCGACAGGTTTTTGGCTATGGGGGGTGGTGACATGGGGATTGAGACACAGGTGGCAACCACCGATCCGGTTTTTGGTTTGCCCGCCTTTTGGATCCAAGAAGATTCCCGCGAACGGGCGGAAATGGCGGGTGCCACGGTCATTGATCCCGGTTCGGTGATGGTGACGCATCTGGCCGAGGTCATTCGCCGACACGCTTATGAAATTATTGGACGCCAGGATGTCAAATTGCTTATCGACCATGTGCGCCAATCGCATCCGGTCGTGGTGCAGGAATTGGTTCCCGACTTGATGAGTCTGGGCGAGGTGCAGCGGGTTTTGGCCAACTTACTGCGCGAGCGGGTGTCGATCCGGGACCTTCCTACAATTTTGGAGGCATTGGCCGATCGCGCACGGTTGACCCATGATGTGGATGCTCTCACCGAAGCCGCCCGCCAAGTGGTGGGCCGGCATATAACCCAAGGATTGATGCGGCAAGGGGTGTTGCATGCGTTGGTTCTGTCTCCCGAAGTGGAAGCCGAGATTCGGGGTTCGATTGAGCAAACCGACCAAGGTAATTTCCTCAATTTAGATCCCACCAAAGCACAACAAATTTTCGAGAGCATCCGTGATTCCCTGCAAAAGCTGCCTACTGGGGCGCCGCCGGCTATTATTACCTCCCCCATCATTCGAATGTATTTGAAGCGTCTGACGGAAAGGATGTGGCGCGATATGGCGGTCTTATCCTACGCGGAGTTAGATAGCGATATTTCCGTGAAAACGGTCGGGGTGGTGTCTTTATGATCGTCAAACGGTTTACGGGCCGAACAGCCGAAGAAGCCTTGGCTATGGCGAAGTGGGAACTGGGTGACGATGCCATCATCCTATCGTCGGGCAAAGCCCGCGAATCCTGGTGGAAGTTTTGGCAAAGTGGGTTTCAAGTATTAGTGGCGACGGATTATTCCAGGCGTAATGGGGCACTGGCAGCTCACGAGGCCGCCCCTACTGTGCTCCGGGATCGTGAGGAGGATCGATCTGCACCGGTGGTGCAGGTTGCACGGGTGTCCGAGGAAAAGATCGCCAAATCACCGCCCTCCCTAGAAACGCCTCAAATGCATCAGGTTATCGCCATGCTGGAGGGTCTCGACCATCGCTTGGAACGGATCGAGGGGCGGGATGACGCCGATGTATCCGAAGCGTTTGATTGGCTGAAAGCACGCGGCGTATCGGAAACCTGGGCTCTAAAAATCGCGGACACCGCGATGCGGTATCGCGAGTCCGATGCCACGGCGACTGTCGAAGGGGCCATTCACCGGAGCCTTTTGGAGCGGCTGGCACCACCCGCCCCGATTGCATTGGCTGAGCCGGCTACGGTTCTCTTTGTCGGTCCCACCGGCTCGGGGAAAACGACTACTATTGCCAAGTTAGCGGCCTATTGTCGGCTAGAGCGGCAAAAATCGGTATTGCTGATTTCTACTGATACCTTTAGGGTAGCCGCCGTGGAGCAACTGCGCACGTATTCCGAAATTATCGGCGTGCCGTTTCAAATCGCCTTAAGACCGCAGGATATTTCTCACATCCTCAAGGACAGGCAATGCGATGTGGTCCTGATCGATACGGCGGGTCATAGTTTTAACCACGCTCTTTACATGTCCGAAATTCGCACGATTGCCGAATTGTCCCGCGCTAACGATGTGCAGTTAGTCTTGCCCGCGACTATGGACGCCACGTTGATGTGCGATACGGCGTTGAAGTTTGCTGACGGGTTAAATCCCAAGATTTGTTTTACAAAAACCGATGAACTCCGCCAGGCCGGCGGACTCTTGTCGGCAGCATTGACGCTAGGGTGGCCGTTGTCCTACATCACGGATGGTCAGAACGTTCCTGATGATATTCAAGTGGCCTTCCCGCAAACCATTGTGGGCCTCCTGGAAGGAGGCGGAGCTTAATTGGCCAAACAAGGCGATGCATTGCGCAGTTGGGTGAAGACCAAAGCTGATCAGGCGACGCGTGACGTATTGCAGCAAAGGCTTACCGGCACCCGGGTCTTGTCGGTTACATCCGGAAAAGGTGGAGTCGGCAAGTCCAGTCTAGTTTTGAATCTCTCGATGGCATTGGCCGAACGAGGACAGAAAATCGTTATTCTCGACGCAGATTTGGGTTTAGCCAACATCAATATTATGCTAGGTAATGAACCCATTTACACATTGTGGGATGTGGTCGAACAGCGGGTGTCGCTGAGAGATACCTTGGAGGAGGGGCCGAGCGGGGTTCGCATTATTCCGGGGGGATCGGGTATTACAGAGCTAGCCCGTTTAGATTCGGCGGCGATATCCCGGATTATTAAGGCGTTTCAAGAATTAGAAGGGGAATGTGATTGGCTTTTGATCGATACGTCGGCGGGAATTTCGGACAATGTGCTGTCTTTTGTCCTAGCTGCTGATGAGGCACTGGTGGTGACTAATCCGGAACCCACGGCGCTTGCTGACGCCTATGGCCTCATCAAGGCGGTCTGGGAGCAAGATGGGCAAGTGGCGTTGAAACTCGTTATGAATCGTGTGCAAACCCGCGATCAGGGAACGCGGCTGGGATCGAGACTTACGGATTTGGCGTTAAAGGCTTTGGGACAGCCCGTGGAGTTTTTAGGCCAAGTGGCGGATGACCCTCAGGTGGCCCGGGCCATTTTAAAGCAGGTGCCATTCTATGCGGCGTATCCGCATAGTGAAGCGACCAAAGACGTGAGGGATTTGGCTGACAGACTGTTACACCGTGTTCCACCGCCTCGCCGTGGTGGGTGGGGGGCGTTTGTCAGAAGGTTGGTCGAGAATTGGCCACGAGAGATTAATCAAGATCCGATATGAGGGGGGATGAGGATGAATCCATTATATATTAGTGCCTCCGGGATGATCGCACAAAATCAGAACTTGGCTTTGATCGCCGGCAATGTGGCGAATAGCCAATCACCGGGGTATCTCGCCCAAACCGGAACGTTTATCGCGTACCCGGTCGGGACCGTGATTCGTACCGGCAACACACCCGGAGTTTTGGGGCAAAGCTCTAGTGGAGTGGCTTTCACCGCTGGTCTGAATGTGGCGGGCGGTGGCGTACAGTCCACGTCGAACCCCAACGACTTGGCTATTATGGGGAATAACGGGTTTTTCATCGTACGCACGCCCCAGGGCCTGGCTTATACGCGCAATGGCCAATTCAGTGTCGATGCTCAGGGACATCTAGTGACCAACCAGGGATATTTTGTCTTGGGGCAAAACGGTAAGCCGATTCAACTCAAAACCGGGGTTGCGTTTTCAGTGAGTCCCCAAGGGGTCATCACGCAAGGCGCGACCGTGGTGGGGACACTCGGGCTCGCAGATTTGCCGTTGACTGGAGTGATGAAAGCATTGGGACAAGACATCTATTCCAGCCCGACACGCACCCCGTTTACGGGAAAAGTCGTTCAGTCGTCGCTCAATACCTCCAACGTGAATTTAGAAGGATCTATGGCACAAATGATTGACGCACAGACATGGTATCAGTCGCTGACCCAGGTGGTCAACGAAGAATCCACACGACTGTCAACCGCTGCAACCTTGGGCATGTTGGCTTAGGTGGGGAAGGGAGCGTTCCATCGATGAATTCGGTCTTAGGGATAGGGTCTAGTGGCCTGACAGCCCAAAACGAGGTGTTGAGCGCGATAGCAGCTAATATCGCTAACGTGAATACCCCGGGTTATGCGAGCACGGAGCCAGGCTTGGCTAGCACTATCAGTACCGTAGTGCGGCCGGGCGGAACAAGGCTGATGGGCCAAACCTTAGGCCCGAACCTGACGCTCAATGCAGGGGTCGGTATGGTAGCTAACCCCCCCGTTTTTTCCAATAATGTACAAACCACGTCATCGCCGTCAAACCTAGCCATTGAGGGCAACGGGTTTTTTATGGTGTCGGGAAAGAATGGGTTGGCGTTTACCCGAGCGGGGATGTTTCAGTTGGATGCGGGGGGACACTTGGTCTTGTCGGGTGGTCAAAGGCTGTACCCTCCCGTCAAGATCCCCCTAGGCGAAAAGTTTAGTATTTCCGCGGATGGGGTGGTCACTGTGGCCGGGACCAATGGTCCTAAAGTGGTGGGACAGGTGAAGATCGCATCCATTCCGAATCCCCAGGGATTGGTATCTCAGGGAGGGGGATTATACGGCCTCTCAGCCAATTCAGGCAAGCCGACCGTGACCATACCGGGACAACAGGGCACCGGGCCGTTGGCGTCCTCTGCGGTCAATTCCAGCGGCACGAATTTGGCCCAAAGCTTGGTGAATCTGGTGCAGGCGCAGACCGCATACAGTCTCAGTGCCAAAGTGATCACGGTGGATCAGCAGATTACCCAATCCACGACGAGTTTAAAGGCGTAGAGGCCGGGGACTTCATGGCCGCCTGGTAGACGGACAGCACGTCGTTAACGTATTGCTGGGTCTGAGCATAAGGGGGAATCCCGCCATAGTGCTCGACCGTTCCTGGACCCGCGTTATAGGCGGCCAGCGCTAAAGAGACGTTGTGGCCGAATTGACTCAAAAGCCCTTTGAGGAACTCCGCGCCTCCTAACGCATTTTGGGCGACGTTGTGGGGGTTGACTCCCAGAGTTTGAGCCGTGGCAGGCATGAGCTGCATTAATCCGACCGCGCCGGCAGAACTTTGAGCGTGTGGATTGAGACCCGATTCCACCGTTGCCAGAGCCTTTAGCAAGGCGGGCGATAGCCCAGTGGCATGGGCCGCCGCATTTATGGCCGCCTTGACCCCGGACGATGCGCCTTCGGGGATGGGAAGGTTCGTGAGCCCCACCGACGTTGGCATAGAGGTCGACGCAGCATCGGAAGTGGAAGAAGTGGGAGCTTGAGAGTTTATATAATTTTGAAAGGATGAGTTCCCGGCGTTATTGAGATTCGGCGCGACATCGATATTGAAGAGTTCCTGAAACAGGGTGTTCAATGCCCAAAGAAGGTAAGTATCCACGGTTTTTGCCTCCCGGTCCATTGTAATGGAATACTGTGGAAATACGTGTAACTTAGTGGGAGATTTTGAGTTAAGAGGCGATCCGCGTGAAAAAAATTTTACTCTTTCTTATGATTTTTGTAGTGGGACTGGCGGTGGGCGCTGGCGGCATTATTAAATTAGAGCCTTCGCTGCTGAGTCATAGTCCGGCTCCTGTCGTGGAGGCAGCGCCGTTTAATTCCAAGACCGCTGTTTCGGTAACGGAAACGGGCATCCAAAGTAATCTGGCTCAGGCTCAACACTACATTAGCTTTGACTTGGAATTTGAGGTGACCCCAGCGGCTTTGACGGCCGCCGGAGGGAGTGTCACGGCCGCGGCGGGTGGGGCCGGAGGTACCGGATCGCCTAAACTAGATGCCGACATCAGAAACCAGCTAATTGCATTGGCGCGGTCGACCTCATACGCGGAGTTTACAAATTCAGGGGGATTGACGGTCTTTCGTGATCAAGTGTCCACGATTCTCGAATCGATCTTTGGGCCGGGTACCATTCGCGATGTCTATTTCTCTAACTTATTGACGCAGTAGGGAATTCACTAGGGTGGCAGGAGATCGGTAGCGCGTCGAGAATAGTGTCGAATATTCATCAAAATACAGTGAAGGGGGGTCCATGCCATGGGGTTGGTAAGGGAAAGCGACAAAATTCGTCCCTACGACTTTCAACGACCGCACCAGCTCAGCCGCACCCAGCTTGATGCCCTGACTACCATGTCGGCAACCTTTTGGCGAAGCGGAGGGAATTTCCTCTCGGCGTACCTGCGTACGCCAGTGCAATTGCAACACATGGTTGTGTCCCAAGTCCCGTATGAGGAATTGATTCAGTCGGTTCATGCCCCGGCAGTCCTGGGGGTCTTTCAGTCAGAACCGCTGTCCGGACTCGCTTTGCTTGAATGTAGTCCGGGAGTGGCCGTCACGATGATTGACCGGGCTCTGGGGGGCCAGGGAATCGGAGCGACGGCAGCACGCCGTCTGTCCGATATCGAACAGACCATCATGCGTCGTATTTTCGAGCGGCTTTTGGGTCTCTATAGTGATGTGTGGGAGCCTTTGATGGCGATCCATTGCAAACTGACGAGTATGGAGCACAATCCGGCTTTCGCTCAGGTGGCTGGTGAAGGGGACCTCGTTTTAGTCTCCCGGCAGCAACTCACCATCGATGGTAATCGGGGTCAAATGATGATGGTCTGGCCTTATCTTAATATCGCGCCACTGGCTGAAGCAGCGGTTCGAGCCCAACTCGTGCGGGATGGGTCATTCGATACCGTCGACGTGAAGCGGGCTGCTATGCAAAAGCATGTGGAGTCTGTGGCGATTCACGGGTCCGTTTTGTTAGGAAAAACGGAATTAAGCTTAGGCGAATTTGATCAATTAAAAGTGGGAGACGCCATCGTCTTAAAGAATCCGTTTGATCAGCCCCTAATCATGCGATTGTCCAACCGTGATAAATTTTTGGTGTTGCCAGGCCGTAGTCACGGCCGTGTGGCCGCACGGGTCATAACTCGAAAGGGGGAGGACTAATGCCCAAGAAGGCGTCCCGCCTAACCGCAGAAGAAATACATGCATTGGTGCAAGCTTCCGAGTCGGCCGACCCTGAACCGCCGGAGTTGGAATCGGCGGTCGAAGTGAAGAAAGTCGAATTTGTCGAATTGGACGATGCGGGGTCGAGGAGTAGTCTTTCGGAATCGGTCGAGTTTGTGTGGGATGTGCCCATGGTGGTGGAAGCAATTTTGGGTACGACCGAGCTTACGGTCCGGGAAGTCCTGGAAATTGGGCCGGGTTCGGTTGTGGAGCTTGATCGGGCCTATGGGGAGCCGGTCGATTTATTGTTAAACGGCCGGCTGGTGGCCCGCGGCGATGTCGTGATTATCGGGGATAATTTTGGAGTCAAAATTACCGAGATTTTGGTGTCGGGTGATGAGATGAATGCACTGTCTCAGGCTCCGTGAGGGACGATAAGCGATCTGGGGAGATAGATTGGGCCGCCTTTTGGTTTTGAGCTTGGGCTTGGACGATTTCCTCGCGCATAATGGTAATGTCTTTGGGCGCTTCAATCCCAATTTTTACTTGATCCCCTTGAACGGAAAGGACAACAACGCGGATGGTGCCCTCCTCAATGAGGAGGGCTTCGTTAATTTTGCGCGTGAGTACCAGCATGGCTTGGCTCCTCGGGTCCTTTTTTTGCCTCGTCAACGAACAAAGGGTGTTGCAATGGATAGGGCCAGGATAGCACAAACTGGCCGCCGTGTCGGGATTGGCGGTTAAAAATCAAAGGACTTTTCAGGTTCATACTGGGAGTCTGCCCATTTCCCAATGTACATAAGCACAGAACAGCCCAGTCTCGGGATTCCCCTAGTGCTTGGGGGATATCACTCGCCGGGATTTGATAGTCGGGCACTCGCAATAAGGGATCAATGGCAACGAATGCCAAAGACGCAGTGATGGTCGATTGAAGGTACAAAAAGGGACTGTCGGGGCGATGGGGCAGTAAAATAAAACTCTTCTCCTCAGCGAACCCAATGATTTCATAATCGACCCTTAAGATATCGGTATCCTCAACCGTGAGTGTACCGTGAAAACGCGTATCGATAGTGAGCATGGGACTCCTTTCTAGGGTTTAATGAAGTTCAGTAGTGAAAGAGACAAAATCTGGGACCCGCTTTGCAAAGTGGCTTGATAGGCAGTTTGCTCTTGAGCCAGTTGCGTCGTCACTTGAGCCATGTTGGCGCCCGCAACATTGGCAAGATTTTGATGGAGGTCACTGGCTATGTTGGATAGTTGTGACAAGGTATTTTGAACCCGTTGCATATTGCCGCCCAAAAGAGCCTGAGCACCCGTCAGATTGTTCAGGTCGCTTTGCAGGGACGGTAAAAGTTTAGTCACGGCACTCGGTCCCTGGGTAATGGCGGTGGCCAGTGCCCCCAAATCATTATAGGCCTGTCCCAGATAGTTGGTGCCTGATGCCTGGCCTACGTTTTCCCAACCGGTTAGGTTGACGGGAATGCTAACCCCGGTGTTCACTAGAAAATTTTGGCTCTCCCCCTGGGTGGAGGTGGACCAGGTGACGGATGACGGATAACCGCCCGATGTTGTCAAGGCCACCGGAGGGGTGGACGCATTAAACCCCGAGAAAATGTAGCTGCCTTCATATTGCGAATTGAGCATCTGACCGAGATTGGCTTGCATGCTGGCCGCACTTTGAGCGAGGACTTTGAGATCCGTCGCGTTATTGGTGCTATTGGCGGCCTGAGTAGCGGTTTGCAGCACTTTATCCCAAAGATTAATGATATTGCCCATCACGCCGTTGGTCTGGTTCAGCCAACCTTGAGCATTTTTGGCGGAACTCTGAAACGCCGTAATCTCCGACAGCATGTTATTGAAGTTAAGGGTGTTCTCAGCGGCCATGGGGTGATCCGACGGGGACTGAAACCTCTGCCCGGTGGACTCTTCGACTTGCAAACGAGTAATCGATTGTTCTTGGTTCTGAACATTTTGCAAGAGCGTATTGGATACCATAAGCGGTGTGACGTTCATGTGAAACACTCCTTTCCGGTACGCTAACTGACCGCTGCCATGAGACTGGAAATGACGGACTGCTCCGTGCCGATGAGTTTGGCGGCTGCCTCATAACTTTGCTGTTCTTGAATCATATTGACCGACTGCTGGTTTAAGTCGACGCCCGTAACCGATTGCAAGTTATTGTTCAGGGACGTCAAAGTGTTCTGGCCAGAGGTGGCTAGGTTTTGTGCCTTTTGCCCATCGAGCCCGACCGTACCGACCAGTGACTGATAGTACCCGGACAGCGTAGTTTGACTCGTAGACCCGATAGTCATCAGACCGTTCGTCAGGGTGTTGTAAAGATTAGCGGCGTTTTGGCCGTTGCCCGGCCCAAACGTGCCACTGGATGATGCCGCCGCAATCAGGTCAGGAGTCATGCTCTGGTTGACTTGGATACTACCGGCACTGCTGCCCACGAAGAAGGGCATCGGCTGCCCGGATGCCGTTAGGCTTTGCGTGCCCGATAAATTTAAGCCGGATTCTTGAGCGGTGTTGACGGTCGAGATGACACTTTGGGCCAGGGCATTAAGCTTTTGGGTATATCCGGTCAGATATCCGGCCGTGACGGGCCCCCCGACACTGCCATTTACCGTTTCATGGAACAAGAGCGCCGTATTACCGGCCAGGGAACCCGAGGAGATTTCCACAGGTGCCCCGGTATCGTTCCATATTGGTTGGTCAGCCGTTAATGTGGCGGTACCAGAACTCGGGACAGCCACTTGGGTGATTCCCATTCCGTAAAGCGTTTCACCGGTTACCAGCGGGTGCGATCCAATATAAACATCTACAGAATTCGCCGGCCCAGATGTGTAGGTGATATTGACCAGTTTGCTCAGTTTAGTGAGGAGTGCGCCTCTTTGATCGAGAAGGTCGTTGGGTTGTTGCCCTGAGGTGCTCACCGTAGCAATTTGACCATTCAGATGCGCGACTTGGCTGGCTAACTGGTTGATTTGCTGGACTTCAGTCGTAATATTTTGATTGACACTAGTCTCCTCGTTGCTGAGGGTGGAGGCCATGCCGTTGAATGTGCTGGCCAAAGTTTGCCCATCTTGTAAGACGCTTTGACGGGCCGAAAGGCTGGTAGGGCTCTCGGAGAGCGAGAGCCATGCCTGATTGAACTGGCTCATCATCTCCGCTAAGCCGCCTTTTTGAGGCTCCTGAAAGACGTTTTGAACTTGATTGAGACCTTGGGTGAGGGCTGTGGCATAGCCCACGGCACTGGTTTGATTGCGCACGCTGGAAGACAAAAAGGTATTAGTGGCGCGAGACACCGCTGTTGCGGTCACTCCGTTGCCGATAAGGGTGGCGGGCATGGCGGCATTGGGAGCGGGAGCATTTTCGGCCAAATTCACTGACTCAACGTGGTATCCTGGGGTGGTGGCATTGGCCATGTTGTTGCCCGTCACGTCGAGTGCCAACTGTTGGGCTTGGATCGCCTGAGCGGCTATTCCGAGAATGTCGAAGCCCATAACGGTTCACCTCCTTGTGATTGTCAGAGTCCCAGATTGAGTTGGGGTTGATCTGGTCCGTTAATTCCTAATAATTGCTTTAAGTATCCGATATAGCCCAGATTTTTCTCTAATAAGTCTTTCAAATGTTGTTCGCGCTGGGCCCACCTGGCGATATGGGTGCTAAGTTCTTCTTGTTGCGAGCCCGAAAGAGTGCCGATCTCAAGCGTCAAGGTGCCAAGGCGTTCTAAAGGGTCAATTTGTTCTTGCAATAATTTCACAAGCACATCGGCCTGGCGATTGAGTGTTGCCTGTATCTTCGCCTCCGTAATCGCTTCCATGGCCTCCAAGTCTCTCAACGCCCCGATAAACATCACGTCCCCAGACATCGGTCCCCTCACATCCATAGATCCACAATCAGGCCACGAATAGCATCCATGCGCTGCGCTAAACGAGTGGCTGGATGGCCGTCCCTAATATCGGCAACCAGTTGGTCTAGGGCGTGGTTAACCTGATTGACGTAAACCATTTGCCGAAAGGTGCCCTTTGGTGACCAGTACGGGGCAGATTTGGCCCGATGCCGTTCTAGCGCACGATTGATGAGCGCTTTAATTATGGCCAAATACTGTTCCAGGTGAGGATCGGTCGGATTGTCCACCACGGTATATTCGTGAGAGGACAATGACTCCCAAAGCGCCTCGTCCATTGTGGTCCAATCCTTGCGATTTGGTACCAATTCCTCGACCGCGTCGGTTTGACTGTGAAGGGCCGGCGTCGTATTCGCTATGCCTCCATTGATTTTTACTGACACCAAACTGCACCACCCGCCTATCATTGTACGGCCGGTGGTGCATAAAACCCAGAATTAAGGGGAAAATGGCTTAATCCGGGGTTCAATTCCATTCACAAGGTCACGGGGTGCCTATAAGTGGATGGGGCGTTTCAAGGGCGTGGCGATCCCCATCGCTTAAATTGCCGTCGTACCCAATGCGCCATAATTTCAGGACTAGAAATCCCGGCACGGCGAGCTTCGACACGAAATTGGTCAAAGAGAGCAAATACTTGCTCGCGAGCGGCATCGTGTTCAGGCGTCGTTTCGACACGAAATTGATAGCCTCGATCTGTCTTGTCAATGGCCAACTCGATACCGGCGACCCGGGCTTTACGCTCCATGTGAGAAGACCTCCTCTTTAGACACTTACAAAATCGCAAGATTACCAGTTGCTTTCAGTGTATCATAGGTGTAGGCGTTTGGTGTTAGTGGAGAATTTTTGACCTTGACACAGTGTAGGGCGGCCGATATCATATCTATTGTTCCGAAATAGGATGACACGCCGCGGGGTAGAGCAGCCAGGTAGCTCGTCGGGCTCATAACCCGGAGGCCGCAGGTTCAAATCCTGTCCCCGCAACCAATGGCGGCGTAGCTCAGTTGGTTAGAGCACACGGCTCATACCCGTGACGTCGGTGGTTCGAGTCCACCCGCCGCTACCATGTATTTTGACACGGGCCATTAGCTCAACTGGCAGAGCAGGGGACTCTTAATCCCAAGGTTGCGGGTTCGATTCCCGCGTGGCCCACCATTTGAAACCCGCACCGCGCAAGCGATTGCGGGTTTTTTGTTTGGCGTAGGAACTCGAAAACGAGGCCGCGGGCCGCAGAACGGGCCGCAGGAAATTCCACAGCACTCCGCACGACGTACCCTGACACGCCGAATGACCCGGACAACCCCCCTATCACAAAGGAAAAATCGACCGATCCCCAAGGGATCGATCGATGGGCCGCAGTTACGGCTGGTTGGGCAACGCCTCCGTTACCGCGCGAACTAGGCGACGGTGTGCGGGACTGAGACCCGGCCAGGCGGACAGGATCGCCCGAAAATCCGGGTCAGTGGGAATGGGCGCTGTCTCTTGCGTGTTGGATTGACCGCTACGATGCCACTCCGCAACGGACTCTAAAAGAGCACCCAACACTACCGTCGCCAACGCGGTATCGTCACGACCACGAATATTCTGTACCCACGCGGCCATGCTGTCTTCGTCGGATGTGAGGCCCAGTGTCACCGACCACGCGCCCCACAGCCACAATGGGCGTGTCGTCGCTGGCGGCGGAGAGTCCACCGGTTGGGCCTCTGGCTGCCACCCTGGCAAACCCAGGGCCGGCCAAATCTCCGCTAGCGATGGCCAGCGCACCGAATGAGACCATGTGGTGCCCTGACTGATTACGATTGTCGCCGCGCTCGTCCACGTCACGTCAGCCGGCCACCATTCGGCCTGCCGCGGCGCGTAGGAAGGCGCCTGGGTCAGGTGATAGGCGAGCGCGCGCAGAAATAAGGCATTGTCCGCCGGCGACCACCACGGGCACCCATAACTGTCCGGAGCCGCGAGGCGGGCGAGGGTATCTATGGTGGGTCGATGGACCGACCGTTCAATGCGCGAAAGGTTTGAGGTGTGAAAACCCGTCGCTGAAGCAATCGTGGGCAACCCAAGCCCTTTTAACGTCCGCACGTCTCGGAAATACCCCGTCAGCGACTCGTATAGAGTCGACTGAGGAATTTTTTTTTCGTCCAATTTCATGCCTCCGTCCTGTTTTGTACCGTACTGTCATGCTACGTCATGACCCATTTGATTGTCAAGTCGTCGTCTTGATTGACATGCGACATCGTAGGCGCTACACTCAAATCATAGGGTCGCCGACTTGATGGCGACCGAAGAGGGTGAGGAGGAAATGGCACGAAAAGTACGACCGATTAACGCGGAGCAAAAATGGTGTTCGCCCCGCCAAGCCGCACAGGTGTTGGGCGTATCCGAAAGTTTGGTTTATGAGGCGGCGAACGAAAACCGGATTCCGCACCGGAAAATTGGGACCCGCATCATCATCCCGCTCGACTGGGTGAACCGTATCGAGGAAGTGAGCTAGGCAAGAAACTTTGGGGCAGGATTACCTGCCTCCATGAGAGGAGCGGATCACTCCAAAAATAAAGCTCCCAGGAGGATCACAAGATGAAGGAACAACAGACAAACCCCGCGTCCGGCGGGGTAGGTGTTAAGGCAAATCACTTTACACCTAGTATAGCACAACGGGAACGATCGAGCAACAAAAAGTCGGGAACGTTCGGAAAAGACCCGATACCGTTTCCGGGTGGTGCCGGTACGGGGCCAAGCGCACCGGCGGTGCCCGGCGTCGTGGGGGATGGGCTCGTGACAGCGATCGCGGAAAGAGTATTGCGCCACGCCGCCGACTTCGCGCTGCCCGGCAAGAACGGCTGGAAAATCGACACGTACCAACTGGCCGTGGCGATCATAGACGAAACATCGGCACAATGGCGGCACGATCAACCATGGGTTTTCATTAAACGGCGGTACGTGGAAGGTGGGGCGTGGATCGCCCCAATCGCCCTCAAAATCGCGGCCGCCTACGGACAAAAAGATCCGCTGCGGATTGCGAATACGGTGAGCACGACAGTGACCACGATTCTTGGGGTGAGCCCACGCGGGGCGCAATTCGCGAAGGCGCACTGGGACGCGCAACCAAAGCTGGCGCTCCAGAATGGCACGCTGGATCTGACCGACCCGGCCAATCCGGTGTTTCATGCCGGACAGTGGAGTGCGGACGACCGGATCACCTGGCTCATCGAGGCCGATTGGGACCCGACCGCATACAGCCCAGACGTGGACCAATTCTTGGCATCGAGCATTCCGAACGCGGGACAGCGTGAAATGATGCTCGAATACCTCGGACTGGTATTGGCACGTTGGGATCTGACCATGCAGAGCTACCTGTTCCAGCTGGGT
>JAJZXX010000099.1 GCA_021806205.1 Bacillota bacterium
CATTGACGACATTATGGTCCGTATTGGCCGGTGAAGCTTGGATTCCTAGCTAGCCCGTTTCGCCCTTGGGCACCCGTCGATCGGGTGCCTATTCGGCATGCCTTGGGGATACCTAAACAGTAACGAAAAATATACTTAAATAAATGACTTCCTATCCTAGGGACATCCATTTATGGCGGATAGCGGCAAATAGAGAAAGCCTAGTCGGGTCGGATGGGATAGGTGGGAGCTCGGGAGATGAGACGCGAGGCTCAGAGACGGCACTAAGGCATCGCCTACTGAAACCTGCTGAGAGAAACGAGGCGGGCTGGGGCAAATCGTCACGATGTAGGGGATCGGGAATCGTTACATCCCGTAGGGATGCGAATGAGCGCCTCCACACACCAGGAGCAGTCATTCCGGAAGTCGGGACCCAAAATGCCGGCGGTTAAACCGATAGACAAACTCGGCGAAGTACGGCAGCCTCCGAGTGCGTCCGCGCCCGTGATAGGTCCCGTCTAAAAAGGCCTGGGCGTTACGAATGAAGACCTTGACCCCATGAAACACCTCCGCCGCCTGCGGATCGGTACTCAGGGTGACCTCACACGTGGCCTTCAGCATTTTGGCGGCTTTCGCATACACTTCGGCTCCATCGGTGCGCCAGGTACTCTGGAGTTTCACGCGGTCCGGCAACCGCTCTGTGATGGTCTCCGGGGTTAAATCGGGCACTTTCTCGAGAAATCCGTATTGCGGATGGCCGTGCTCGTCTAGGCCCACTAGCGTCGGATCTTGGTCGGTGCCGCGGCCCCGTTTGCCGGGGGCATGACTCACCCCGACAAAATAGGCATCGTCCAGTTCCAGCAGGCCGCCCAGTTTGTACTGTCCATTGCGTTCGACCATGGCTTGCTGAATTTTGTGGTGCAACAACCAGGCGGTATGATAGGCCACACCCCGTTCGCGTGCCAGAGTCAGCGCAGCGACGCCGCACTTGTCAATGGCCATCAGATAGATGGACAAAACCAGAGGGGCAACGACACTTTGGAGCGGTGAAACACCGTCCCCGCTGTGACGCGGGTTTGTCGGCGACAGGCCTGACAATCATACAGATCGATGCCGTGCCGATCCTGCCGATGAATAATCCACGCCTCCCGATGTTCGCAAGCGGGGCACACAATTCCCTCAGGCCACCGTTGTTGTACTAAGAATGCCTGACAGTCTTCCACGGTCCGAAACTGTCGTGGCCACTCCATTCACGTCATAGACTCTGAGACCTCCTTGGGGGAGGACGAATTCCCTTTGCTCTCCATTTTACGCCCATTTTTCGGGTGGTGTAGGGCTGAGCATATTTTTTAGGAGTCATTTGCGTAAGTATGCTAGAAAACTCCACCGAGGATTAGATTAGAAAGGATAGTGATAACTATGGCGACTGTTCGACAGTTTTCTGTAAATTCTCATGTGGGATTCTGCGGACAATATATGGACCGTCTCATTATCTGCCATTCCGTGCTGTTTCACATAGGGAGTCACACTTGACGGATCCCTCCGGAATGCTGAAGAAGCTATCGATCTTAACTTGGAAGACAGGAAATCTCGAGGAGAATTCATCTGGAACCTTAGCGATTCATGACTGGAAGCATAAGGCAATGACGACGTAAATTGATTCGACTGTCGCAAAGACGCGGGATCGTCTTATTGCGTCAGAACGGCAGCCACGTTCGACCAAAAGAGCCCAATAGCCTATCTCACCACTATACCCCACGATCTCTTCCAGCACGTTAAAGCTGTTCTGCGTAAAGCAGGCTTAACAACTAAAGATCTTGAGTCGTAACGCAGCCTTTAGCTCCCATATGATACGAGATTTGTGCATTAAGGCGGCAATAACTATTGTTATTTATATTGTTCTCGTTTAGTGTCAACCTTTGATTCACATGGTATTGAACAAAAAACTCGCAACGGGTTCTCCCCTAAATCTATCTTTGGCTCCGTTTCCATCCGCGAATAGCATGAAGGCATGCCTGTCCTCCCCAATCACAATACTCCTTCCGACCCTTAAAGCAGTGTTTTTTCCGCGTCTCACTTTTTTCAAAAAATCTGCTAGTCTTTCGCCCCACATGCCGTATAGTGGATATATGGATTCGAAGCAGCAGCAGACGACAATGTCCAAAGGTTCCACACCTACATCGAGTGCGTTCATCCGATGGGCGCTCTATGGCAGTATTCTTTTGGTAATTATGGCGGTAACCAAGTATGGAGATCTTCAACTCAATTCCTTCGTGGCCAACTTCGTCGCCACAGGACATTGGAATGTCTACCACTATTTCGCTGAGACTCCCCCTCTGCGCCCAATTGCTACGGTTATGCCTCCCGCTTACTATGTGACAACAGGCCTTTACTTAGGACTTCTTCACCTGGTACACCTCGACCCGGTTCCTCGTCACGCCGATTTTCTGTATGCCCGCATCTTTGGTGTGACCCACGGATGGAACATGTTCTGGGGACTGATGCTTCTCAAGATTCCCAACCTCATCGCTTTAGTTGTCGGTGCTTGGGCAATGGGGCAACTTGCCCACAAAGTGAATGGCAGGCCAGAGATGATGTCCCGTTTATGGCTTTTCAGTCCGATTGTCATTGCAGAATCATTTATGCAGGCACAAATGGACATTATACCGGCGACGCTGACAATTCTTGCACTTTTGGCATACACACGGGACCAAGAGTGGAAATTGTTTGTTTGGCTTGGCATTGCAGCAGCCTTCCAGGTCTATCCTCTGCTGTTTGTGCCTCCAACAGCTCTCTTGTTGGCGAGAGGAAATTTTGGACGGGTCATCAAATGGGGTGTTGTTGCCAGTGTTCCCTTTTTACTCAGCCTGTCCCCATTTTTGGGACACGCTTTAATCACACGCGTGTTTTTCGCCAAAAATGGCGCCAGCCTTTTTTCCAGTGTTCGTCTGGGCCTCATTCCTGTTCACTTGTGGCTGATGATATACGCTATCATCTGTTATACAGCATGGCGTCTCGGTATCGCCTATCGTTTCAAAGAAGGCACCCTGGCTGTCGGATTCATTTGGATGATGGTCTGTTCATCCATTTTCATATTCTCCTATTGGCTCCCGCAGTGGATCGTCTGGCTTGTTCCCATGGCCGTATTGTTTGCTGAACGCAATCGAACATTCTTGTTATGGTGGACTCTGGGGAATGTGTTGTTTTTAGCCAACAATCTTCTCGCTTTTCCTCGAAACCTTTATGGTCACCTGCTGTCGGCCCTGTTTAATCATCCTGTGTTGTGGACTTATCCCCAGATCGCAGGACCTCACGGTCCCACTTTAATCTATGCCCTTCTCCTCATCGCATTTGGAGCCTTGGTCTATCAAGCCTTTCGAATCACACAGTCGACGCCGGAAACCCTCACTGCGCAAAAAGCATTAACATGGTACACGGTGCCATTCTTCGTCTACCTTGCCGCCTTATGTGCGCAACACGTTTTATCGTTGTCGCCGGGATTTCTTCGGCTACAGTAACTAAAGAACATGTTTGGCTCCCAAAAAATTAGAAGAAAAATTTCTCTCTCGAAACTCTCTTAAAATTTGGGGATGACATTACCCTCAAATTCATCCTATTCGTATAGCCTTTCTCGTTATCCTTGTGATAGTCGTTCTATAATAGCGAGGTGACTGTCATGACGCTTCTTCTGAAGCAGAACAGCGTCCGCCCTTCTCTCTCCAAATTCGCCATGTAGTCGTTGAAACCCTGGCCCAAGTGTGTCTGGCACCACCTGTTCCTATAATTCTGATGAACAGTTTTGATTCATGAAGGTCCTCCTCCTCGGAGCTTAGCTTTACCCATAGCGAGGAATATTTTACCAAACGGACACCAGACCATGCCGGCTAACCAAAGGTCGTAATGGGTTATGGGGAAAGAGAGCAGTTTCTTCGTGTCGTCGAGAGTGGAGCGAGGG
>JAJZXX010000185.1 GCA_021806205.1 Bacillota bacterium
GGGGATCATTCGACACGACCGCGGCGAACTCCTTTGAGGTCGGAACCTTCTGCAAAAAAACCCGTGCGGACACGATAGACGGCATCCCCGACAAGAACTGCTGAATTTTACGGCGCACAACCCCCTCGATTTTTGGACAAGCTCCTAGAGGCTGGTCACCGGCTCATCGGACTGCATGATGATAGACGACTTATAGTGTCTGTCCAGTGCTCAATGATATGGACGCACGCACAGGTCGCCTAACGTCAAAGGCTCATTTCGATTCCACCCGCCGTTCCAAGTCCGGATGCGCCCGCATCATGGCGAACGGCACAACCCAAACACCACTGCCCGCCACGGGTACCACCGCGCTGGTGCCGACTTCCGTTGCTCAGGGGTTGTCGACGGCGACACAACCGACGTATTGAGGAGGCTAAAACGTTCACGGGGATTCCTCTTGCATTCCTCCCTCAATAGTAATAAATTCTTACTCATGAGTAAGAATTCGGAGGGGTGTCATGAGCTTATTTCCGACCACCAAGATTTTACCGACGGAGGATATCATCGGGCGCGAGGCGTTCATTCGGGATGTGACGCGGCGCACGGTCGAGCACCAAAGTGTCATGATCCCCGGCCCGCGACGTATTGGTAAAACGGCGGTGGCGACCGAGATTTTGCGCCGGTGCCGCGCGGATCACGGGGCGCTCACGGCGTCGGTCGATTTGTTCTTGCAAAGCACGCCCGAGGAGTTTGCGAAGAAATTAATCACGGCGGTCCTCGCCAACCAGGACTCGCGGATCTTGTCCGTCGTCCAAGATTCGCTCGCTGTAATCAGCCGCTGGATTCAAGGGTCTGAGCTCGTGGTGCGCGTCCTCAACTCGGTGGAATTCCGCTGGCTGTACCACATGGACCGCATGCCCCAGGAAGAACTCATCGAGCACGCGCTGGCGTTACCGCAGACCTTAGCGGAGCGGCAGCACCGCCCGGTTGTCATCCTTCTCGACGAATTCCAAGATGCCCTGGCGATAGGTGGGCAGCCGCTCATTAAGCGCATGCGGGCTGTGTGGCAGCAACAGCCCGACACGGCGTATCTCTTCATTGGCAGTCAGGGCAGTATGATGCGGGCGTTGTTCGGTCAAACCACGCAAGCCCTGTATCGGTTTGCCGATATTTTGCAGCTCCCGGATATTCCTGACGATGTGTGGGCACAGTATATTGAGCGCAAATTCGTGGCCCAGAGCATGGCGCTGAAGCCGGGCGTCGTGGCCGAAGTCTTACGAAACACGAGCGGGCATCCTTACGACACCATGAAAGTGTGCCAAGCGGTGTATGACATCGCCCGCGACCTGAACGCAACGCAGATTGATGCCACAATCGCCTGGATGGCGCTGGAGCGGGCCACGGCCGAGCTGGAGGCGATTTTCCAAAGTGATCTGCGAGGCTGGGATGGGACGCCGCACGCCCGACGAATTCTCGTGCGGCTGGCGCGAAACGAACCCGTGTATCCGCCGGGCGTCAATGCGGGACAAGTCAAAAAAGCGATTGATGAGCTGATGGCCAACGGGGTGATCCAGCGAATCGGCCATGGTCGTTACACGTTTCACGAACCGATGTTTCAAACGTATCTGGCCGATCAAGAGTAGCCCCACAGTCCCGGACGCCGCGTATCTGTTAAGACCCTGGCGAATCCTCCCAATGCCGTGGTGTCACGGTCTTCCGTGATCCTATCGCGATTCCTATGCGCCTGTCCATGGTAATTTCGGGGCCTTACAGTAACGCTCCTGCTGATGCACGACGCTGGCGAGCGCCGGTTCCGTGCCATCGGCTACCGGGTCCCGGGGCTCAGGGACTCGGTTCGTTTCCGGGCGAGGCGGCTCGCGGGTGAACACGTCATTCAGGGCGTCACTGAGATTTTCGAGCAAATGCCACCGGTCGGCAATTTGTTGGGCGGCCGGGGCGCCGTCGGCGATGGCTTTGCCGTACCCCTTGGCCCGATCGCGGCTCACCACCCGAATGCCGGGATGGCGAATTAGCCACTGGCTAACGGTTTCGGGCTGCCGATCGGGGAGGACGTCGACGATGCGATGGCGTTCTAAATCCACCACGACGGTGGCATACGTGTGCCCTTTACGGAGCGCCCAATCGTCAATCCCCGATATGGGGCCTTGGATCAATGTCCACCTGGTCCCTCAATATGCTAGACCGGGTTCTGCCGTGGCCGCATCGTGCGGTTCGGTCGCTATCGTCTAAGTCCCGGGGGGTACACTAAGCGCGAATTGGCTCTTACCTACCCACGGTTGTCGACTAGGAGTGGCGCACTCTGGTCGGTACGATTTACCCCGAATGAGATCTTGGGTGTGCCCTGCTTTAAAATCCGACTGGGGTCAATCCCTCCATGTGGTCCCAAAGACCCTCGGCTTCATCCATCGAGCAGGTAGTCAAAAGAATAAAGATATCGTTACCACCGACGGGAACGTCCCCGCGGCGCGCCCGTTTTACCAGGCCATTAGTGAATACCTAACCCCAGAGCCCAAATAACGGCGTGTGGGCTCCAGCTAGTGCATATCGCAGAATGTGGATTTTAAAAGGACGGAAAACGATCTTCGTCAAATCCCACTAAAACGCGTTCGCGAAAGGTGATCATGGCTGTGACGAGACGCAAGAGCATAAAATTAAATACCCACCCGCCCGCCAACAACATTTCCGGTTGCCAATTAAATAAGGGCGGCGGAGCAAAACCTTGGTGCCATAAAATGAGCGCGGTTGCTCCCGCAGAACCGCCTAAGGCCGCCCAAGCTTGCAAGGTCACGACATAAAAGCTTGGTCCCAGCCACCGTCGCACCAAGATCCACGGCCAGACCACGACTAAGGCGCTAAGCATCAGGGAACTACCGGTCGACAACAACACGGGGTGAAACATATTGGCGGTCACAACATTCCATGGAAGGCTTGAAACTAACGCCACCAAGATGCCGGTGAGGAACCCTACGGCCGTCATTTTTTGAACGTCCCGTATCTTTGGCCCCCATCGAGCCGAGCCTAAGCGCCACTGAAGCATGCGTAGATGAACCCGGATACCCCGCGTACGATGGGCCTGAAATCCCGTCGATACCCCGCCCCATAATGCCATGATTCGTCCTAAAGCCATGGCCGCAAACGACTCCGTACGCCAACTGAAAGCAACAATGGAAATGCCAATCACTAACTGAGCCAACGACAACAACCACAACCATCCGCGCTGGTGCGTGATGGGTGCAGACACCCGTTCGGCCAAATGTTCGGGATCGCCTAAGGTCACCATCGCCATTACCATCGCCTCGGTCGATGATTGCCCCTTCTCAATAAATTTCTGATGCCCTTCTAAAAGTTGAGCACGAAAATGCGCTTTATAGCGCCGCGCCTGATATTTATCCGATACGCTGCCTACAGCCGTCGTGAGATAGGCTTCCCAATCCATGACGCAAAACTCACCTCCTCCCGCCCGCATCATAATGCAAAGATGCCAACCTGACAAGCTATTCGCTGGTCGCTACGCTATAGGGGCCTGGTGCAAAACTCGGAAAATCCTCTTTCGGGGAACGCAACCATGCGGGTTTCAGGGTTCAGGATCCGGCTTTTTGGGAGTTATGCACCAGCTCCCTAGTGCACAAAATGGCCTTAACAACCAAACGAACCGGCATGCGATTTTGTTGCTAAACTAGGGGGCTGGCCCGACATAGTTGCAGGAAAACTTCCGGCGATAGGCGAAAGAGAAACGGGGAGGGGTTTTGAAATGTCAGCCGCGAGTATTTATTCGGTAGGTGGTTACGCGCCACCTCATATTATTACTAACAACATGCTAAGCCAGCGCATGGACACCAGTGACGAATGGATCCGAACACGGACCGGCATCCGTGAGAGGCGCAGCGCCGGGGAGGATGAGACCACCGCCAGTGTCT
>JAJZXX010000194.1 GCA_021806205.1 Bacillota bacterium
CGATCGTTACCGCCTTAGAACGCACCGACCCGACTTTCCAACAGAAGTTGCAATCCTTATTAACTTTGAAATTTCAGCTCTTCGATACCGCGGCCTAATCGTTAATTGTAGTCTGCGAGGAGTATATGTCCGATCGTAGACCACCCGACCCAAAATGATGGTTTTGTCGACATGACTCTTATACTCAAACGGATGACCATCCCAGATCACCAGATCCCCGTCTTTGCCGACCTCTAACGACCCAATTCGATCGGCCACGCCGCACAATTCGGCAGGCGTTTTGGTAATGGCGCGAATGGCATCCTGCTCCTCCATGCCTTCGGCTACGGCTAAAGCGGCGCTCACGACCAAATATTGCTCCGGAACGACCGGGTGATCGGTAATGATAGAAACCTTGACGCCGTTTTTTGCTAAAATACCCGGGGTCTTAAATGATCGACCCCGCACCTCCACTTTCACGCGCGCCACCAGGGCTGGGCCGCAGGAAACCGGCACATTGTATCGCAAGAGTTCATCGACGACCTTATAGGCTTCGGTGCCATGCTCGATAATATGGTCTACACCGAATTCCCGGGCCACTCGCATGGCAGTGAGCATATCATCGGCTGTATGTGCATGGGTGCGAAAGGGGATCTGGCGGTCCAGGACCAAAAGAAGTCCGTCCATATCCAGATTGCGTTGATAGTGTGCGTCTTTTTCGAGTTCGTTGCGATAGTGTTGTGCGTCCAGAAATGCCTGTCGCATGACCTGGGCTACCCCTAAACGCGTGGAGGGGAGCTTCTGGCGTCCCCCATAAATGCGCTTGGGATTCTCACCCATGGCTCCTTTCATGCCGGAGGGCGACTTTAAAATCATGTCGTCGATATGTTGTCCAAAAAGCCGCAGGGTGGATCCTTGACCGCCAATTACGTTGCCGCTACCAGGCGTGACCCAAGCGGCTGTAATACCGCCCTGTATGGCATCTTGGAGCGCCACATCGACGGTGTTGAAGGCATCAATGATGCGGACACCGGCGGTAATGGGGTCCGTCAATTCGTTGCCGTCGGCGGCCCCTTGCGCCTCGCCGTCGGGGAATACGCCGATGTGCGAGTGAGAGTCAATAAACCCCGGAAAGACATACTGCCCCGCGGCGTCAATGATCGGGCAGCCTGGAGGAGTGGTGATATCTTGGCCGATTGCCTGAATCTTGCCATCATCACCGATGAGGATCGTGCCATGGGGAATAGAGCCCTGGGTGACCGTTTCAAGACGACCACCGGTGATAGCTAGCATATATTTCTCACACTCCTGTGACGAATTCGTTTAGCGGCTGGGCCTAGAAACAGAATA
Source organism: Bacillota bacterium (assembly GCA_021806205.1). Classification (GTDB taxonomy): domain Bacteria; phylum Bacillota; class Sulfobacillia; order Sulfobacillales; family Sulfobacillaceae; genus Sulfobacillus_B. The sequence continues at coordinate 1,330 of JAJZXX010000194.1, forward strand.
GCCCAACGCTTCTAGTTGCGAAACCGTGTTCTTGATGGCAGCATCGTGGCCATTGAGCTGGTCGGCGATTAAAGTCAAAAGGCGCGAGTCGGTCAGCGTCGGCAGAAACGCTTCGGACAAGGCCCGGGGTTCGAGAGGATTTTTCGAACAGATTAAGTCCGCATTCAACGCCTCCTGCCAATCCGAAGGGGGTTTCCAATCCTCGAGGGGTGTGGGGATTCCATAATTCGGGAAGTTAATGTACAGATGGAGGTCATACGAGCGGAGGAACTCCACCAATTGGACAGGATTTACGCCCTGGGTTCTCAGCATTTTGGGAGTCCATTCACAAATCATCACAAAGTGGTTGGGCAATTGGTGGAGCGTGTCTTTTAATCCTTCGAGCACAAAGTATTCATAGCCCTGCACGTCGATTTTTATCAAGTCCGGTACGACGCCTTTGAGGTGTGAATCCAGTGTCACCATCTCCACATCAATAAGCCCTTCTTTAAAGTTCCATTCGTCATCGTGATTCGTGCCCTGTCCCGGATAGATGCGATTGTCTCCGAAATTTGCATGATGCTGCATGAGCTTTGCCATTCGGTTTTCGTTGCCGGCCGCCAAGGCGAACGCTTGCACATTTTTAAGGTCTCGCCGGCGAATATTGTCGACCAGGCACTGAAATTGCAGGGGATCCGGTTCATAGGCCAGGACTTGTCCGCGATTCGATAAGATCTCGGAGGCTAAGACGGAATAATATCCGGCGTTGGCGCCAATATCCACGAAAACGGTATCGGGATGAAACATGAGATGATTGGTGACGATGCGAGTGTTGATGGGTTCCCAAAACCCTCGGGTTCTTAATGCCGGTCCGATGTGTTGGTCATGTGACGAGACCAGCGAAAAAGGCTTACCAAAAACGAACACACTATCCATGGGCGACAATCCCTTCACTGATCATGAGAAGCTTTGAGACGATACGAGGTGTCACGATGTTTTGCGACCCTGGTCGAATCCAAACCGCTTGAGCACGGTGCTTAGCATATCGGCACAGTGCTCCGGGGAATATTGAAGCGCTGTCTCCCTTACGCCGGTTAACTTCAAGGGCTGACCGAAGGCACAGGTTCGCAGTTGATGGACTAAATGGTCGAGATCGGGTTCAGCCCATTGGTGCCCCTGGTATGCTTTGGGGCCGAACTCATTAGACACGGGAGTCAGGCTTTTCACGCGAATCGGCAGTGAATTCTGTTCCGTAAGATAGTGTGCGGGAGCGCTCCAATAGGTGGCAATAACCGGCAAGTTGCAGGCCATGGCTTCTAATATCGGACGTCCCCAGCCTTCGCCGCGTGTCGGCAAGACAAAGGCGCTGGCCGATTGGTAAAAAGTGATGAGCTTGTCATCGGTCCAGCTTTCCGCAATTAACTGAATCGGTGCGCCCTTTTCGATGCGAATGTGGTGACGGTCGATAAACTGATTCAGTTCACGATTGGTGTCTTGGGAGATAATGTTCGTGAGTTTTATGGCCAGTGACACCGGATCATCCTGAGTAAAGGCTTTAAACCAGGCCTCTAAAAGCAGATCCCACCCTTTTCGCAAAGACCAATCAAACACGGAAATGAAGCGAAATTTGGACCCTGGAAGAGGGCTTGGCCCGGGCACAAACCGTGCGACGTCGATCGGACCCGGTACCACGAAAATTTTGTCGGCACGAACTCCCGCGTCAGCAAATGTCCTGACATTGAAGGGGGAGGCCACAAGAACGGCATCGAGGCCGACAAGCATGGGAATCCAGTCGCGAGGCAGGCGATCGGTTTCAAATAGGGTGCGGGCAATGTTCAAGCCGCGATGTCCCCTACTGAGTAGGTGGGCAGGAACGCTCTGAATGAGGGGGGCCCGATCGTCGACCGGTAGCCGTTCTAAGGCAGACCAGAGGGCTTCTTCCTCGGATGTTGAAATGTTTGGGGTATCGCCACTGAAGTCTACCAGCCGCGTCAAGATGCCTTCTTTGGGAAGATGCTTAAGAAAGAGGCGTGCCTCGGACGCGTAGCCCGAGGCGTTGCGCACCGGGCCTCGCCATATAATGGTCTGGCGGGATCGTTGGTGAGAACCGACCGCATACCCAGGCGGTGATTCGGCCAGGACCGCCTCCCAGACTTTCCACACATGCCGCCAAGTGTACTGGGTGTCTATTAGTTCTTGCCCCCGTGCCCGTCGTCTCTCCCCCTCGTCGTGGGAAATCCGTAAAGCCGTCCCAAGAATGCTGGCCAGGGCCTCAGGGTCACATTCAAAGGTCCAGCCAGGTTTAGTGGAATGGTTAACAGGAAAATACTGGCGATTTCCGGGAATGCGCCACCCAACCGCTTCAGTTAAAAATTCATTGGTGGGGTTAGTGTCACTCGCGGCGACTAAGGTTCCACACGCCATGGCTTCGAGCACCGGTAAGTTAAAGCCTTCCCCACGATAGGGGGAGACCAACAGGGCAGCACGGCGGTACAGGGCTGCCATTTCCACCTCGCTTAGGTCTTGGTCCACCACGATGGTATGGGGGAACCCGGGTTGGGATAGGGTGTGATTGAGATGGTTCAATGCCTCTACATCCTGATAGACAGTTGTTTGGCCCACCACTTTAAGCACCAGGGTCACGTCGTCATCGGGCTTTACCGCCTTCTTATAAGCTTCTAACAGCACGTCTAAGCCCTTGCGATGAACAATGCCACCCACCCAGAGGATCACTGTGGTGCGGGCATCAGCAATCCGCATGGAGCGACCATGGGGATGATAGATGGCACGGTTCACTCCATGGGGAATGACGTGAATTTTTTTTTCGTCAAGTCCAGTATGGACGAACATTTCTTGAACGGCTATTGAAGAGACTCCGAGAAATGCCACTTTTTCGCTCGAGAGGTGGGGAATCCAGTCATCAGGAACCGCGCCTGTTTCCCACGGTTGATAGATAACGAGTGGTCCCGCTCGATCCTGCCAGTATGGCGGCCAGGTGTGCCGGATGTGCCAGTCTACGGGTCGGCTGCCGATGGCAAGCGATATGAGGGCTTGGGCTGTTTGATCGAGATTGGTAGGGAGCTCGTCCAGCGGATGAGTAATTACGTCATGGCCGTTTTGAATGGCTTCCAATACCGTTTCACGATTCACCTTATCCAAGCTTAAGGGCCGAAAGAAAGGGCCCTCCCATAAGATTTTCATGATATGCCTGCTTTCTTTTTCACCCTATTATCGACGATCTCTTGCCTCTTGACACTCCCCACGGCTCAAGCCGGCGATCTTTACGGCGAGTACTGGTGGGGATTCTCACGAGGAACCGACTGACGTTAGCTTTACTCGTAAAGGGTTTGCCAAAAGCCCTCTAGCCACCTGCTCGAAATCGAGTCTATGGTTACTTTTCCGGAAGATGTTGGTTGCCCCGTTCAGTAGGAGATGGGCTTTCGTGCGATACAACCCACACTGACCCCGTTTGCCGCTGAATAGGACCGTTTGATGGGTGCCATTCCAAAGGGGAATGGCATCGCCGTCCAGAAAACTGGCTTTGGATGTGTCGCTGTCTTCCTGTTCAACATATTGAATGCCATAGCGTTCACACAGCGCTTCGAGTTGGTTGCGCAGTTGGCCGTGTGGGATCTGAACAAAGTGTTGGTTGTTCCGCTTGTCCATATTCGCTACGATAGCATTGGTGGACAGGATGAGCGGAAAGTAGTCATTCTTATCCAGGAAGTGCGGAATCCGCACCTCATGATAGCGATACTCGCCCTTTTTCGCCTTTTTTAGGAGGTTGAAGAATGCGCGAAAGGACCGATCGACCACCTTGAGGATTTGCTGACTGACGCCCGCTTGCAGAAGGGCATAGGTTTCGTTATCCTTCACCACCTGATAGTTCGACGCGTAGCGGAGAAAACGGCCTTCTGCAAGGAAATACTGGTGGATCGAATACAGCCCCACATTATAGAGATTTTTCGCGTACCGACACATTTCCCGTAGGGCTTCATAGTCCGTTTGAGGCAACCGTTTGATTTGATTGCTCTGTGTCAAGTACACGCGTATCCCCTTCTCTCTATATAGAAAGCATATGCAAAATTATCTTGCGTATCAATACCAAAAGATTCGCCTGATGGCGAGCGCCATATATCCCCATGCCTAAAGGCAAGGTTTTCTACGCATTCGATAATTTCGACAAAATTATTGGTTAAATGGACACTAATAGTTTGATCGGATGTGGACGGGTCTGCTATAACAAATGTGCAATACCCCCAACAGGATGTTGGGGATCCAAATCAAGGAGGATATCACGATGTACATTAACACGAACGTTGCTGCGCTTTTTGCGCAAAATTCCCTCAATAACACGCAAAACTCTCTGAACACCCTGCAACAGGAAATGTCCACCGGCTATTCCATTAATTCGCCGGCGGCGAACCCTTCTGGGCTGGCCATTTCGAACTTGATGCAAGGGGAAATTGGCGGTATCAATTCGGCGGTCAACAACGCGAACCAAGCCACGAATTTATTAAACGTGGCCAGTGGCGGGATGCAGACTGATGTCCAGATAGTCCAGGAAATTCAGCAGTTGGCAGTGCAAGCTTCAAACAGCACAAACAACGGGTCGGACCTGACCGACATCCAAAACCAGATAACCTCGTTGTTGCAATCGCTGGACAATGTCGGCAGCACTCTCAACTACAATAACCAGTTAGTGTTGACCCAGGGCCCGAGTGCGACCGGTGCGAGTGTCGGTTCCGGCAATACCGTGACTAATATCTCCATTGGAGCGGATTCCGGTGCGATAAACTCGGGGAGCTACACCGTCAGTGTCCAGTACTCGACGGCCAACGGTGGCGAGGACATCCTAGCCATTACCAATGCGTCGGGCTCGACTGTGGCGTCAGGCACCATTGCCAATTTGCCCAGCACCTCGGGCACCGTCACCTTGCAGCTTGTGGCGGGTTCCAACGGGAACCAAGACAGCTTTTCCATAAGCGTTAATCAGGGATCGGTGACGGCGGGTTACAGTGCCGGAACGGCCTATACGACCGGGTTTTCCGTCACAGGGGCGTCAGTGTATTCGTTCCAGACCGGTCCGAATCAGGGCAACGGCAACAACGTCAGTTTGGAATTCGGCACATTCAACAGCGTGACACTGGGACTGAATTCCGTCAATGTGACATCGGCTAAAGGTGCCCAGTATGCCATTACTCAGGCCCAACAGGCGCTGTCAATGCTCAGTAATGCCCAAGGTCAGGTGGGGGCTCAGGTGGACCAGCTGAACTACACGATCTCAAACCTTCAAACCGAGAACACCAACCTACAATCCTCTAAAGCTGCCATTATGGACGCTAATATGGCGACGGTGACCAGCCAATTTGCGCAGAAGCAAATTCTGATGCAGACTGGTATTCAGGCCCTATCGACATCGCAACAGCTACCATCCTTGGTGCTGAAACTGCTCGGGTAATGATCGGCGGGAGTCGGTTCGCCGGCTCCCTTTGTCGCTTGGGAGGTGAAAGCTATGAGTAGTTCAGGGGGCATTAACTGGACTTCCATTTATAATACGCCGATCGGGGCACTCCTACAGGACCTGAATCCTTCGACGTTTTTTGGCCTGATTGGCCAAGAAACCACGATGCAGCAATCCCAGTACACCAGTCAGCAAAAGCAGGATAACACCCAGATTAGCGCATGGACCACCTTGCAGTCCGATGCGAATACCGTGTTGTCGGATTTAACCACGTTGGGCGCGTCGAGTACGTATAACCAGCTCAGTACCACGTCGAGTCAGAGCAATGTAGCTACGGCGGTGGACCAAAGCGCCCAGCCGGGTTCCTACAATATTTATGTAAAGTCCGTGGCCCAGGCGGAAATCGATTCGGGCAGCAGCGCTAATATGACGGTGACCAATCCCAATGCCACGTTAACCCTCTCAGGTGGCGCAGCTCTGCAAGGGACTTTTAGCATCGCCGTCGGGGGTGGGACAGCTGTCAGTGTCACCATGCCGAGTGGCGGGGAAAGTTTAAATGCCTTGATCTCGCAGATTAACACCACGCCGGGTATGGGCGTCACGGCATCGTTGTCCGAAAACAGCTCGGGACAATATGTGATGGAGTTACAAGCCAATACGACCGGACAGGCCATTACCTATACGGATTCACCGGGGAGTTCGGGGCAGAGCTACGGCCCTTTGTACTATCTCGGAGTGGTGTCGTCTGACGGGTCAACGCCCGGCACGAGCACCTTGAGCGCCGCTAACGTGCTGCAGGCCTCGAGTTCGGCCGAAGTGAGCTTTGGCACGTCCTTTAACTCGACCAATTACGTGACCTCGACGTCCAATACCATTACCAATCTGATTCCGGGCATGACGATAAAGCTGCTTTCGACCGGAGGAACGACCATTACCGTCAGCCCCAATGTGTCGAGCATGGCCAAATCGGTCCAACAGTTTGTCTCGGACTGGAACCAGTGGGCTTCCGATACGCAAAACTTGGCGGAGGCCGGCAAGGTGGTGGAAAGCGGCTCCGGGACGAGCGCCAGTTATACTTACCAAAGCAATAGCCACCAGGTGCTGACATCAGGGCTGCCGATGTTGTCGTTAAATAGTGCGGAAAATGTCATGGCCACCGCGACCAATGGGTTAACGTCCAGCACGTATCAGTCTTTGGCCGATATTGGCGTCACACTAGGATCCAACGGCCAGCTCTCTTTAAATACCTCGACATTGGATGCTGCGCTGACGAACGATCCTACCGCCGTGCAATCACTGTTTACTAGTCTCAGTAGTGCGTTGGGAGTTGGGACAACCTCGGGGGGACAAGCCGCTAATGGGGTGATCGCCAATTTTTCCGAGGGACCGAGTAGTACCGTCGGCCAGGCCGTGGCCACGTTAAACGCCCAGGTCTCCCAGGATCAGAGTCATATCGCGCTGTTAAAACAGCAGCTCACGGTGGAGGAGAATCAGGCCATTAAGCAATATGGGCAGTGGATTAATAACGTGGCCAAATATTCCCAGCAATACTCGCTACTAAACGCGCTATACAATCAAAACTCCAACGGATCCACGAGTGGAGGGTAATGATGGATCAAGCTGAACAGCAACTCTATCAGTACCGACTCGATACCATTAATACGGCTACGCCAGAGCAACTCACCTTAATGCTGTACGAAGCAGCTTTGGGCAGTGTGGAGAGCTGTATTCAATCGCTCGCTCAAGATCCCCAATCGGGCTGGTCCACGTCCGAGTTAGCGCGCGACATCCTGGCGGCACTGGCCGATGACGTTAATGTGAACCATCCCCACGGACAGACTATGAAGGATTTGTACGGCTATTGCTGGCGGACTTTGATGCAAGCCGCGACGTCGAAAGACGGCTCCCAGCTCGTAGCCGTCAAGGACGTTTTGAAAAACCTCATTATGGGCCTAGAGGAATACCGTCAACCCCGCCGGGTTGCAACGACGCCTGAGTCTGGTGGAAAATATCACTCGCTTAATTTTGCTGGCTAGAACCTGCGCGGCTCTGGGCGGTCTCGAGTAGTCGGGTCTCGTCGATATTGAGGTCTTGCCACATCCTCATGGTGTTGATGATGTTATCAAGCGGCATGGTGAGGAGGATGGTGTCCAACACGGCATCAAAAGTGCTCCCTTGCAACAGCGTGAAAATGGCGTTCCAGGCATCGCGAAACGGTGGATGGGTTTTGATGGCGATTAACAGGTAAGCGAGCGCCTCCTTGGTTTTTCCCTGCTGCGAGAGTACTTGCGCCAAACGCCACTGGGACTTAAATCCGCCGATCCCGGTGTCGGTCATCATAAAGCCCTTGGCCTCACCGATTTGCAGGCACTGGAGAAATAGCTGCTCGGCTTGAGTCCATTGTTGCAGATGGATCCGCATGAGCCCTTCAAGATAGTAAAAGTCTGTATAGCGGGGGTGGGCCACTTGGCCTTCTTGCAACACTTTTATCGCCCGTTTTCTCTCGCCGTGCAGGTCTAACGCTTTCGCATAGGTCATTTGGGCCAGTACCCAGATAGGGCTCTGCACAGGAAGATGCTTTAGTGACCGTTTGCAGACACTGAGCGCCCCGGGGATGTCACCCGCACTGATGAGTGTTTGGGCTAGTTGCCAGAGCATATATCCATCCTCAGGATGTTCTTGCACCTGTTTTTCTAAGAGGACGCGATTGCGTTGGGTCTTGTCGCGCTGGTCGATGACCGCATTGAGGTATCCTTTATGCAACAGTCGCACATTCAATGGCGTCACGTTCATATGCAGTCGACCAAGTGCGTTGAAGACTTGTTCGTGGACGCGTCCCTCAAAACGCACTGCCGGATGAGATCGGAAAAGACGCAGGACGTAGCTTTCGGAAATGTGCTCGGCTTTGTCCATGACCGATACGATACGGACATTATAGGCGTCTGCGATGGGCTTGGTCATGGCTACTTCCAGGGTGGGCACATCGTCGGCGATCAGTTCTTCGTCGGCATCAATAATGAGTACCCAGGGGGTTTTGACGAGGTCCAGCCCTACATTGCGGGCTCGGGAAAAATCGTCCGGCCATTCGATTTGGACAATGTGGGCCCCAAAGTCCTGAGCGATCTGAATACTCCGATCGGTCGAGCCAGTGTCGACGACGATAATCTCATCCGCCACATCTTTAATGGACGACAGGCATTCTCCCAAAAAACGCTCTTCGTTCTTCACAATCATGGAGACGGTCAATAATCCTGGCATCATAATCTCCCCAACAAAACCCTCATAGTCATTCTAGTGTACCGAAGCCTTGGCAGATTCGCGAGGAATTAAGAGTAAGAGTCAAGGCAACTGAGGTTATTGGGCAAGTAGGCTGTTGGCGGAGACGAGGTTCAGCGGCAGATGAACCAATGCCAATGACTTGCCGCAAAACAGCCGCTCCGGTCGTCGACCAGGGAATGGCGTATGCTGATGCTGGCGCCTCCAAACGGGTCAAATGGCGGAGGCATTGCGTCACGAAGTTGCGTTCAAGATGAGGGCAGACCCCTCGGTGGCGTCGTGAAACCGCCTGCATCTTTTTCGCAGAAAAGCACTCCGTTCGGCAACCCCCGTAGATACAGTTATCAACGTACACGGCGGAGTACCTCTATCAACGGTGGTCTCGGGATCAAATGATACCAGAGAGGAAGGGAGCACGTTCCTTGCCGGCCTAAAACGCTGGGATTTTTACGCCGCGAAATCTGATGAAGAATCAATCACAAAAGGTTTGATAGGAAATATTGCGAATATCGACGTTTTTCAAATTCTGGTATTGACATATAATTTACACCAAACTAGTATAAACTTGTCTAGACAAGGAGGGGTATCGTGGCAGGGGTAAAACTACCCACTGTCCTTCTGCATCAGCAAGTGGCTCGCTGGATGATTAGGCAGATCGAAGAGGGGGTGTGGCAACCGTATTCCCAAATTCCTTCGGAATGGCAATTGGTCGAAGAATTACATGTGTCAAGGGGAACCTTGCAACGAGCCATCGCCCTATTAGTTGATGACAGGAAGCTCTATCGAATTCGTGGCAAAGGCACCTATGCGTCGGGGCCCGTGCTAGAGGAGCCGCTCGCTCAAAGCCTCTTATCGTTATCGGAAGCTTTGGATCTTCAAGGTCAGCAGGTAACCACTCAGGTCGTGCGCAGCCGCGTATTGGAGACGGCTCCCGCGTGGGTTCAAACCGACCTCCATATTGACTCGGAAGAACCGGTGCTTTACCTGCAGCGTGTCAAGCAGACAGCCGACGGAACCATCGCGTTGCTTGATAACTATGTCACGCTGAATTTATTTCCTGGGATTCAACGCGTAAACTTCTGTACGCGAAGGCTGTTTGATGTTATTGAACGGGACCACAATCTGACGATTTTGTGGGGGAGTCGCACGATAGATGTTGCGCTAGCGACCGACGCCATCGCGCGCGTACTCCACGTCGAGAGAAAGGCACCATTGTTGTATCTGAGCCAGGTGACATACGTGACCGGGAACATACCGGTAGAATGCTCTCGCGTGTGGATTCGGCCCGATCGGATGCGGCTGAAATCCATTGTTGCCCGAGATCACCCCCGGTAACCGGTCGAGCTGTGGTGCGGCCCAGTCAAGGCCCTGAGGTGAGGTTGGGTGCGCGGTCACACCTAATCATTGGGGATCGACGCCTTCTCAACCCTCCTTTCAGAGCATCGGTTGCCCATTTATGGCGTACGGTTTAGCATTCTACACAGGTGATGAAGGAGCGAGGGTATGATCCGTGCGGAGATTGCGCAAAAAATCCAACAAACTTTGGTGCGGCCGGACGCGACGCGCGATGAGATGCTTCAGTTGTGCGATGACTGCATTGCGTACCACTTCAACGGCGCGATGGTTGCCCCGATATGGCTTCCCTTGGTGGTCGATCGGTTGGCGGGCAGTGGGGTGACCATATGCACCGCGCTTGGCTATCCAATGGGGGGCATGACATCCTTGGCCAAGGCCTTTGAGGTACGGGATGTCATTGCACGAGGGGCTCAGCAAATTGATTTTATGCCCGCCATTGGTTTCCTGAAATCGGGGCAGTATCAAGCATTTAAGCAGGACATTCGGACCGTGGTGGAGGCGGCCGAGGGAATCCCTATCAAAGTCATGTTGGAGTTCGGCCTGCTGACCCAAGAAGAAAAACCCCAGGCCGCCCAACTAGCGATTGAGGCCGGGGCGACTTATCTGAAAAATTCCAGTGGCTGGGGTCAGGGCGGACAGGCAACAGTAGAGGATATCCGTTTGCTCTCGCAGATCGCCCAGGGGCGTGCATTGGTGAAGGCTTCAGGGGGGATCCGCACCGGGGATCAGGCTCAGGCACTGGTGGAGGCCGGCGCCGTGCTGCTGGGCACGAGTGCCGGTGTCCGAATTATGACGGACGCCGCTGGCGCGACCGAAGACCAGTATTAGCGGGATGAGGTGAAATCGTTGGGTGCGGTGACAATAATCGGCAGCTACAATCTCGGGATTACTTATACGGTCGAAACCTTACCCGTATGGGGGCAAACGCTGTTAAGCCGCCAGGGGTTTTTTAGCCATGGAGGCAAAGGATCTAACCAGGCGGTGGCGGCCGCGAGATTTGGGGCCGCCGTCCGATTTGTCGGTGCCGTGGGACAAGACGCGGCCGGGATCAGTGCCCGCGAGATGTTGCTGCATGAGGGCATTGATGTCTCCCAACTGGTCATGATGCCAGATTACCCCACTGGCATCGGTACTATTTTCCTGGATGACCACGGCCGTAATGCGATTGTGGTCAACCCAGGGGCCAATGCCCAGATGCAGATCGACACGATATTGCCGTATTCAAAGGACTGGCCGCCAGACGACATTTTGCTGGCGCAATTGGAAGTGCCCTTAGGCACGGTGAGAACCGTATTTGCCCAGCATTCCGGAATGCGCATCCTAAATCCGGCGCCAGCCGATGCAAGCTACGCTCGCGAATCATGGGATTGGGTCGATATTCTCACGCCCAATGAAACCGAGGCCCGAATACTGTGCGGGCTGGCTCCTGATGATCCCGTGACTTCCTTGGAGCTGCTCAAGTTGTTGGCGGATAAAACTCACGGTAAAACTATCGTGCTGACCTTGGGGGCTGAGGGCGCTCTAATCTGGCATCAAGGGCAGGATATTCGCGTTCCGGCATTATCGCTTGAGACGGTGGACACCACCGGGGCGGGCGACGTATTTAACGGGATCTTTGCCGCAAAACTTGCGCACGGCGAATCATTGCCGCAAGCCGCTTATAAAGCGTGCGTCGGGGCCTCCTTAAGCGTCAGCCGGCCAGGGGTAATTCCGGCAATTCCGGCGGTCGATGAGGTGAACCGCCGGATTGAGGGTGGGACGCAAAATGCGGAGATGCTGGGAGGTTCTTCAGGGTTTTCTAAAAAAGGAAGTGATAACGCGTGCATTTGATAGTAGACACGGACACTGCAGGGGATGATGCGATTTCCCTTTTGGTGGCTTTACGCACGCCGTGGGTCGATGTGCATGGGATTACGATAAACGTGGGAAACGTCAGGTTCGATCAGCAAGTCGAAAATGCACTAAAGACCGTTGAGGTGGCCGAGCGAGCCGAACAGGTTCCGGTTTATCCGGGGGCGTCAGTCCCGTTGCTGAGACCATGGGTTAGTGCCGAATATGTGCATGGGGCCGATGGGATGGGCGAAGTTTATTTCCCTCCGGTTCGGCAACGCCCGGAAACCACCCATGCGGTCCCGTTTCTTCTTGAGGCTTCACACCGGTGGAATGGATCGTTGGTAATTGTTGCCCAAGCCCCACTGACCAATTTGGCTCTTGCGGTGCGTCAGGATCCGACATTTCCCTCGCGTGTTGCCCAATTGTGGGTGATGGGGGGGAGCGGCAATGGCATCGGCAACATCGAGCCATTATCAGAATACAACTTTTTTGTTGATCCCGAAGCAGCGGCTATCGTATTTTCTGCTGGTTTTAACCTCTATATGGTGGGTTGGGACGTGGTGCTTGAGGCTAGCATACTGGGTCCGGTGGAATTCGATCAGATTCGCCGAATGAACACCCCCTGGAGTCGCTTCTTTTTACAAACCCAGAAATCCACATTAGAGTTTAACCAACGGGATGGGGGCATTAATGGGACTAGCCACCCCGATTCCCTCACGATGGCGATGGCTTTGGATAATAGGATATGGCATGACGGCGCAGACTACTATGTGGCCATTGAGACACGCGGTGAATTTACGCGGGGCACCTCGGTTGTCGATCGGCTCAATGTGTGGAAAAAGCCCGCCAACGCCCATGTCTGTCTGGCGGCCGATGCCAATCGTTTTAAACAAGTGCTGTTAACGCTTTTGGAGACAGGCCAGACGGCAATCCAACCGTCCTGACACGGGCGGCGTTGGCGTTTAGCCTGGGGAAATTCAGCGCCTCATGGCTTTGATGAACAAGAACGGCGGCTTTTTGGAATATCTATTCATAGCGTCGTCGCAGGTTCTGGAATTCATATTTTCTACTGAGGAGGTTGACTATGGCAGGACCGGAAAAACTGGAATCCGAATCGTTACCGGCGGGTATTCTCGGGGAAGTGGAGACCGTCGGGATACTGCCTGTCCCAGACAAGCAGCGTACGATGTCTCCTGGCAAAATGAGCATCGTGTGGCTAATGGCATCGGCTTCGGCAACCACACCGCTCATCGGCGCCCTACTGTTTCACTTTGGTGTGACCGACATGATTTTGGCAATTGTGTTGAGTTGGCTCATCGGACTGGTGCCGGCCGGACTGTTTTCGGAAATGGGGCGGGAAGTTCCGTTGACGGCCCTCATTGTTGCCCGTAAAAGCTACGGAACTGTGGGAGCATTTTTATTTTCGGTACTCTTTACTTTTGTGAACATGGGATGGTTCGGTTTGAACACGGCGGTGGCGGGAGAGACATTGAGCGCTATCACACACATGCCGGGAAACCTCTGGTTTTGGATTATCGGGGTCCTCCAAGTCGTCTTAGTACTGTTTGGCATGAAGTGGTTGGAATATTTCTATCGGTATACTTCTGTCGTGCTGCTCGTGTGTTATGGTGTCCTGGCATACTATTTGTTCTCTCACTATCATGTGAAGATGCCGGGGCCCACCGTGCCAATGGCTTGGGGGACAGCCATTACCACGGTCGTTACCTTTTCCATTCTATCATGGACCTACAAAGTGTCCACCGTGTCCCGGTTTGCGACACCGGCCTCGAATCCGCGCGGTAAAACCGCATTCTTTTTAGCTCCCTCGGTAGGCATTATGGTGTCGGTACTGGTCATGGGGCTAATGGGTATGTACTCACAACAAGGAACCGGCAACTGGAATCTGGCCTTGTTAGGCGCTCATGCACCGGTTTGGGGCGTGATCGCCGCGATCGGAGTCGCTCTGGCCATTATGCATACCAATGCCATGAACCTCTATCCGTCAACGGTCGATTTGCTGGTGGCCATTAACACATTTCGTCGGCAGGCCAAATGGGGGCAGCCTATTGCCACAATTATCTTGGGCGTCCTAGGGACTGTTTTGGCCATTTTGGGCATTCTTAATCACGTGGTGGGATTTTTGGATGTTATTGGGGACGTCATTATTCCCTTTACCTTCATTATGATAGTCGACTGGGTGTGGGTACAGCGAAAACGGACCCTCCCGGGCGCATTTTTTGAGCATCCCCGCACTCCTCGCGACTGGTGGCGCTGGTCAGCCGTAATTGCGTTCGGTTTTGGTCTAGTAATCAGCATCTGGGGTGGTGACTGGCTTGCGGGCCTTTTTACCTCGGTATTGCCCTTGCCTGTGGTGGGCGGCTTGGTGTCAGCCTTGATTTACGCGGGCTGGGAAATTCCGCGGGGCAATACCGCTAAAGCCTAATGCGGCTTAGACGAACTTTGATGGGCGAAAAAACCCGGAGGCCCCAGAACTTCCGGGTTTTTTCGCTTCAGGGATGGAGGCCCCGTTCCTCGGAAGTCTGCTGACAGCGGCAAACGGTCAGAGGCGAACCGCCGATATAGTCTCTAGACGGTGGTATTAGGCGGTGCCACTTCCATCAGGCATTCCCCCACCTTAAGTCCCGAGTCCGTAAGAGACGCCGCGGTCATGGACAGCCACCGAATCTCTGGACAGTCTTCCACCAAACGGGACACGCGGAGCAAGACATCAACCCATTGAGGCGTTGACACCAGTCGGTGGGCATCCTGATCCGTCAGGGGAATCAGGCGAATGTGCGTCTGACCGTGTTCGTTCTTCACCCCCAAAATGGGACCAAATAACGAATCGGACATCATGGCGATAGAAAGCCCGCCGCGATCCCCCGGACTTTTGTCGATGGTGAGTCCCATGGCTTTAAAGACACGAAGGATCTGATCTCGATCCAGACGTACCGTATCAACCTGTTTAAGACCTTCGCGAAGGATCTCACGCGCTTGGACCACATCGGCGTCAGCCAAATCGACGGTACGGCCGACCGGTTCGCTGACATAGTGCGCGTAGTCGCGAACTCGCGCCAGTGCCCAAAGAGCCGTCTCTGGAAAGGCGTAGACCGGAATCATGCGGGACCCCACCTCAAGAAAACGATTCGTCAGGGGATTCGACAGCACGACGTTGGCAATGATGGGGACGGGGGTGGATACGGATTCAAAATAGCCCCCAACGGCTTCTTGGATGGCCGCTAGAACGTCAGCCGTTTCGGCGTCATTGACCGGAACAAAGAGAATCATCAGGGCATCGATGTCGTCACGGTCCAACACGGCAGGAATCGCTTGACGATATCCCGCGGCCAAGTGGTCGAACCCTATGTCAAGGGTGGCGATTAATTCCAGCCCCACTGTCTGAATCGCATCTTCGGCCAACATCGTGCCGGCCGCGCTATTCGTGACAATTCCCACCCGGGCTCCTGCTGGCAGCGGTTGCGTGGTTAGTATGGCTGCCACATTAAAAAGCTGTTCCAGCGTATCCGCCCGGATAATGCCGGACTGACGGAATAACGCCTCAACGGGAGCATCTGCCATGTCCCACTGCAGGGGACCCAGGGCTACATCTGGCGCAGTGTGGCGGGTGCGCGCGCTCTTAACGGCCAAAATCGGTTTGTTCCGCGTCAGACGGCGAGTAATCTGCGAGAACTTGCGCGGGTTTCCGAACGACTCCATGTACAGCATAATGGCATCGGTCTCGGGATCATCCTCCCAGTACTGCAACAGGTCATTGACGGATACATCTGGTTTATTTCCCAAGCTGACAAAATGGGAGATGCCCAGCCCCATGCGGTCGGCATAATTCATGATGGCGATCCCGAGAGCCCCCGAGTGGCTGGCCACCGCTAGACGGCCAGGCTGTGGAAACTGGGGAGCAAAGCTGGCGTTCATGCTGACCGTGCTCCCCGTCGAGACTACCCCCATAGAACTGGGGCCGATCAGGCGGATGCCGGATTGCCGCAGTTTGGCGACAATGGCGTTTTCCAGTTCCTTGCCGAAAGGGCTGGCCTCACCCAATCCGGAACTGGCAATCATGACGCCCCGCACTCCCGCATAAATGGCATCGTTAATAACGGGCAGCAATTCCCTGGCGGGAACCACAATAAAGGCGAGATCGACTGGTTCGGGGATGTCAGCGATGCGCGGATACGCCCGGATCGAAAGAACCGACGCGGCTTCGCGGTTCACTGGGTAGACGCACCCTTGATAACCCCCGTCAATGAGATGCTTCAACACCCGATGCCCCAGTCGCTCGTCGTCGCGCGAGGCGCCTACCACCGCCACTGCGCGGGGATGAAAAAATGGCTCGAGGGAAGCTGCTGTCGCCAATTTCTCGCGCAGTGCCGCCAGGCTTCGTTGCCGTTCGGTAATAATGAGCGGCAGGGTGAGTTCCAGACTGCCCTCCTGCCAATGCTGCGAGACGGCATATCCGCTGGATCGAAACACGCGCAACATCCGCTGATTATCCTGAAGCACAAAAGCGACAAATTCGCGAAACCCCTCACGCCAGGCGTGTTCGGCTAAATGCTCCAAAAGCAGGGTGCCAAGGCCGCGGTTGTGCATGCGGTCGTCAACGAAAAACGCTACTTCCGCGGTGGTGGGCCCACAGCGCGCGTAGTTGCCGATCCCTAAAAACGCGTCACCGGTATCGCATACTAAGGCGTACGCATCGTAAGCAGCGATCCGTGTCATTTGATCAAGCTGTGCATCGCTCAGTTCGCGCACCACATGGAAAAAGCGGAAGTAAAGGCTGTCCGGTGAGGCCCTGTCAAACAAATCCCGGAGGCGGGTGCGGTCATGCTCGTCCGGCTGTGGGCACCGAAATTCCGCCACGCGACCATCGCGCAAGATCACGCGCACCTCAAGGTCACCTCCTCATTGGAAGAGGCTAGGGGTCCGGAACCTCCCAGAGCCTTTCATGTTACAATTATAACCAATAGCGGCCAGACAAGGGGAGGCTGAAGTGACCGAAGCTCGATTTATCTATGACGAAGCCCTTCTCGCGTATAACTTTCATTCCGACCATCCTTTTAATCCCCTGCGGATCAAAGCCTCGATGGACTTGGCCAAACGTCTTGGCATCCTCGACGACTCGCGCATCGTCGCGCCCGAGATGGCCTCGGTGCAGATGTTGGAGCTTGCCCATGAACCGCATTACATTGATCTTGTCAGAAGTCTGAGCCGTACCGGCGAAAAGGCATATGGCATCGAGCGGCTCGGTTTGGGCACCGAGGACAACCCAGTGTTTCGCGGTATGCATGAAGCCGCTAGCCGGGCCGTCGGCGCTTCGCTCACCGGGGCGCGCATGCTCGTTGAAGGCTCGGCCGCGCGTGTGCTGAACCTGGCCGGGGGTCTTCACCATGCCGGCTCAGGCCATGCCGCCGGGTTTTGCATTTATAACGACATCGTCGTGGCCATTCGCTGGATTCGGCGCGAGACCGGCTGGCGCATCCTGTATGTGGATCTCGATGCGCATCACGGGGATGGAGTCCAAGATGCATTTTACCAAGATCCGGACGTCTTTTTTGTGTCCTTTCATGAATCCGGCCAATTCCTTTTTCCCGGTACTGGTTATGTGAACGAAACGGGGATCGGAAGAGGACAAGGCAGCACGTTGAATGTCCCATTGGCGCCGGCCACCGACGACGAATTATGGATGCAGGTCCTGCGGGCGATTCTCCCCCGCGTTATGGAATACGTCAAGCCCGACCTGGTAGTCTCCCAACATGGATGCGACGGCCACTATCGCGACCCGTTGGCGGATTTGTGCGCGAGTACGCGCTTTTATGATCAGGCCCCCCGCCTCTTAAGCCAATACATCGACCAGTATGGCGGCCGATGGCTAGCCACCGGCGGTGGCGGCTACCAAGTGTTGTCGGTGGTCCCCCGCGCTTGGACGCTGCTTTGGGCCGCCATGGCCGGCCACACCTTATCCATTGATACCGCCGTTCCCCAAGAGTGGCTCCATACCTGGCAGAAAGCGTCAAATCAGCCTTTACCCCGAAGATTGCACGATGACCCCGGCGATTTTCCGGTAATACGGGACCGGGTGCGGGTGGAAGCGGCCAATCTGGCGACACTCGAAGAATTGGACGCGCGATTTCCGGGTTTTGACTTTGAGAAATCCTCGCCTTCTTGATGCCCTGAACAATATCGGGGATGCGGGGATAGGCCGGCCATTGGCTAAAGTGGTTGCGAATTTCTGGATGAGGCTGGACTTCGCAGAATTCTTGACAGACCCAGAAGATGCAACCAGGTACTCCTAAGGGGAAGCGATGTCCCGGGCTTGACCCGTCAAACCCTGGCGCACGGGTCCGTGACTGGCGTAAATACCGAGGCTCGTGCGCATTTCGGAACTCATCGCTAAATTTGGCCATTCGTTCGGTGTCGTCCAACGGTATTCGGTGTGTTCGGGATGCTCGGCGACCTGGCCACGCGCGGTGACCTCAAAGTCCCATTGCCGCGTCCGTCCAAATTCGCCGGCGTAGTCATAGCCACCCAGATAGGCCACAATCGCATCGAGCGCCAGTCCGGTTTCCTCAAGCAACTCGCGACGCATCGCGTCAGGGATGGTTTCTCCCGGGTCGACGTGACCGCCTGGAATTTCCCATAGATTAGGCATGAAGTCGTCAGGCCGCCGTTTTAACAGGAGAAGCCGGCCGTTGCGAATCAGAACGAGGCCAACGACGGTAGACGCGATGCCGTCGCCCCGGGCTTTTTGGACTAAGGCGTCAAATGGTTCCATCAAGTGGACCTCCAGGAAATCTGACATAATAGACAAAGGCTAACGTCAGGTATAGACGCACCCATTGCTTATAGCTTACCATGACTCCGGCCAAGTTCCACGGCGATCAGCCCTTCCGGCAGGTCTTCGGCAAAGTGAAATTGTGACAAATGCGGCAAATTGGCCTGATTCCGAATCGCAATCGTACTTTGATGGGGATACCGGCTGATGGTGACGAAAGCTATGGTACTGGGCACGCCAATGGGCCGGTCGCTAGCGACCGGTTGAAATGTCGGCGTATGGGTGTGGGGTCGGCCGCGAACCGCGGCTAGACAGGCTCGGTGACCAAGGCGGTCGCGGCGTCACGGTCCCAGGCGAAGGCGCGGCGTTGGCTGGCAATCCGGGTCTTCTTTTTCAAATCCAGCCAACTTAGCACGGCATTGCGCAAGCTCGCCAGGACACGTGGGGCAGCGCCGGTGCGCACCCGTGACTGGTCCTCCCGCCAGGTTGTTACGGACCTCGTGGACCTGGTTCTCGATGGTCCAATGCAAGCGAGTTGCGTCCAAGAGGGCTTCGGGGGGGAGTTCAGCCGGGCGGCGGCTGCACAGCCCCACGACGGGTGCCTGCCGGACTTCGCCCGTTTTGAG
>JAJZXX010000122.1 GCA_021806205.1 Bacillota bacterium
CCTGGTTGAGGGCTTGGCTCCATTGTCCGATTTGCGTGGTGCTAAACAATACCGCCTGATACTGGCGGATGTAGCCAGGAAGTTGGTCAATGTACATGATCGGCGTCCTGGTATCCACTTTGAGCGTGGCATGTCGGCCAAAAGCGACAATGGAATGGAAGCTAGTACACGACGACGCAAGTCCGTAATCAGGGGAAATAATTGGGAATAGACGGAGTTGCGGGATGGCACAATGTTTTGCGATTATTAATTGAAAAGGCAAACGCTGCCACGGTTGGTAATAATTGGCTGAACTTGCCGAGGATTTCCTGAGATTATGAGGAAAATGCGCCAATCGGTCGATGTCTTGCGCTGAAAGCGCCCTCACACGAGGACGATTTCTCCGGACTGGCCACAATCCTCGGGCGCGACAGGGAGGCCCTTAATGTTCAAACTCTTTCAAGCCCCTAAGATTACCCTGAGTCCCCGGCAACGCCAGATTTTAGAGGAACTCAAAAAAGGCACGCATGTGCCGCAGCATCTCGCCCAACGGGCGACCATTATCTTGCTGGCCGCCTACGGCCAGACCAATACCAAGATTGCACGCACCATCAAGGTGAATCGCAATACGGTAAAAGCGTGGCGCAAGCGTTGGGCAGCCAGTGCTCAGACGCTCGACAGGACCGAAGCGGATCGGCCGCGCACGTTACGCGCGGCCATCGGGGCGGCGCTGGAGGACGCCGCCGCATTGGAGTCGCTATTGGTTAAATCCTGACGTGGACGATCCCAAGGAGTTCGCAGAGGCCAACGTGCGCAGAATCTGCGACCTGTATACGGAAGCGCCGCAGCTGGCCGAAGCCGGTGTCCAAGTACATTCCACGGACGAGATGACGGGAATTAAAGCCCACGAGCAGACCCATCCCCCGCTTCCGATGGAACCGGGGAAGCCCGAAGGTCTGGAATTTGAATACAAGCGCCAGGGGACGTCGGGGATGATCGCTGCGCGCAATGTCGTGACGGGTCAAGTGAAAGAACCGCTGATTCAGCCGACGCGCACCGAAGTCGATTTTGCACAACATATCCGCAATGTGGTGGCGCTTCAGCCGACGGCCAAACATATTTTTGTCCTGGATAATCTCAACACCCATCAATCCGAGACATTGGTCCGCTGCGTGATGGAACACAAGGGGCTGAAGATCCCGGACACGGTGCTAGGCGAAAAAGGCAAATCGGGCATTTTATAAAGATCAGGCACGTCGGAAGGCCTTTTAGTAGACGCCGGGCACCGTGTGCAGTTCCTCTATACGCCCAAACATTGTTCGTGGCGCAATCCAATGGAATGCTGGTTCAGTATTCCGGTGCGCCGTCCGCTGAACAAACGCTCCAGCTTTACCTCGGTAGCGGCGTTAGAAGAACGCTTGCGCGAATTTATCGCGTATTACAACCAATACTTGGCGAAACCGTTTAACTGGCACTATCAGGGCGAGCTGCTCCAAGCGTCCTAACCCGCGGATCCGAAGCGCTACTCGCTACTCCTGTCGTCGCATTGGCGGGAAGTGGGTGGTGGGAGGGACCTGACGGCAATTCGCGGGGTCGCCAAGCGGAGCTTGGCGGGGGCGTGCCAGAACGATCCGTCGATGCCTTTCCACCCTACCGATTCGATGAGACCGTCGCGGGCTTCGCACGCGCTGCGGTCGGCTGGATATACCGCAAAGCGTTGGTAACCTTACGCTTTCGGACGAACAGGCCGTCGCTCGTTCCCAGTGGCGTCCTGACGTACCGTTAATCTTGTTTTAGTACGGCATTTACAGATACTCCCAATCGATTTGTCCGTACTATTAGTCTGACGATTTCGTCGACTAGCTAATATTCACATATGTTTCTTCTGAATAGGAACTAACGTCGTCGTGTACTAGTGCTGGGAATCCCCAGCCCGGCAGCCAGTTTTCGAATATGCCCCTGGTTTTGCCGGATGGGGTTTTGAAAGCGGTGACTAGCCCGAGGAAATTTCTGGGTCCAGCTCGGTTCCGACTCTCGGCCATAGATCTGTCCGCTGTAATTTTTGGTCTCAATGACAAAGATTCCATAGACGCTGAAGACGACATGGTCAATTTGCGCCGTATGACCCGGTTCCGTCTCTACCAACACGTCATGGATTACGGTGTAGCGTTTGCCATCGAGATTACTGAGCACCGCCTGAACCTCCGATTCCCCCATTTTCCCGACGAACCATGGATAAGACATCTTCAGCGAGACGATCAACACCAGGATCAGGGCGAGGCCCGGTCCATCGATAGAAAGTGTGGACCATACCGACATGCATTCTCCTCCTCACTTCTTCATTCTGTTAAATTTGTCAGCCTTGTTTAATTTTAGTGGGCTACGATTGCGAGGATCAAATCTGTAAGAAGATTTAAGTCCAAGTCGAAGGGCAGAAGTGGCGATCCGTAATAATAGGAGCCCCGCCTCCGGCTATGCAACGCTCGCAGCCCTGACTGCAAGCCAGTGGGGACTCCGCAAAGAAACCGTCATCGTTGACTGTATGGGCGGACTTGAGAGCATCGACCGACCTCTCCCGAGGTCAGCCCAGCCATGCCGTGCCCATTCTTGGGAGACGAAACTCGGCGCTGCGAGCGAGTTCGGTCCACCCTCTGGCGGCATGCCCACCATTTGGCAGGCAATCAAGCGGCTTGCCCCCACCGTCTATAACCATTGCTGTTCGGGCGCTTGTGCTCGCCCTTAGCTCTGCGGCAGCGAACGCACGGGAGGACCGCCGCACCAGGGTGAACGCAAACAGGGAACGGGCTCCGTGGTCGTCGGTTGAAGCTCCTCCCACACTTTGGCCTGCAACTGAAATAACGGCGTGCTCGACGAAGTTGACGAATGATCCGGCGACATCGGGGTGCCCGCCACCACGACTTGCTCTCCCACGCGCATGGGGGCGGCATTGGGCATACCGGACGCGGTTTCAGCGACGGCTCCCATCAGCCGCACGCGGTATGTCCGTCCAGCCATAATGGCCATGGGACACATGGTCCCCGGCGGGCAGTACGGCTGCCAGGGAGGCGTTACCACCGTGGCCCACTGTGCCGACCGTTGGCTTACCCGACCTTGTATCATAACCCAGGCGGGGGCGGCATGCATCGTGTCCGAGCTCGCAATACTTCTCGTCCATCCGGCCGCCAAGACGATTCCCGCCGCCGCCATGGCAGCGACCGCCCATTGTCGACGCATCGTCTGTGCCTCCTTTTTCAGCTTTTAGTGAGTTTTGCGAAATACGACCGCTAGAGTATTCGCCGTCGCCGCTTAAGAAGCGGGGGTTGATCCGCTATTCATTTCCTGCCGCAGCGCGGCAGGAGGAAACTCGGGTCACCTTGAGTTACCGCTCACCCCGATCCCGACACCTCCAGTCGGCGATTCTTCTTCACCCTGCGGGGAAACGTTTTTCCCCGCTTTGGCGTTTTACTTGTAGACGCGCCAAGATTCTTAACAATCATCATCCATCCCAGAGAGGAGATGTTCAACGAAGTATTTTGGGGGAGAGGTGGGGTGGACGCCGGCATCGCGCTCACCGCCGCCTTGTTCTTGCCAGCAGCGCGGTTTGCACCCGAGGCGCATGTTCTGGGGGGACATTCGTCGACGCGTACCATCACCGTGGTGGGCACCGCGTTGGCACCAACTGTCGGCACATCGCAGGATCAGCTCTTCATCAACTTATCCGCCACCGGCAGCGGACCCGTTTCGTCCGCCATGGTCGGACTTCAAGCTGAGGCCAATGCCGTGAGCAAAGTGCTGGAACACGACGGAGTTTCCTCGTCCGCTATCAGTCAGAACAATCTCGGCCTGTATTGGAACCCGCCAACTTTTCATGGCAAGGTGCCCTCA
>JAJZXX010000096.1 GCA_021806205.1 Bacillota bacterium
CCAAACGTATCCGCTTGCAACACCGGAAAACCGTGGTTTTAGAACAATGGTGGGACACGGAGAGTGAGGCTGCGTCCCCCGAACTCTCGAAGTCCCCCATTCCCGCAACGCCGGGTTCGAAACGCCTATGGATCCCGCAAGACGCCAAAATCTAGCCTTATCTAGAGAACTGGTGCATAAGTCCCTAAGAGCCGGATGTAGAATCCGGAAACCCGCATGGTTGCGATCCCCGAAAAACGACTTTTTGAGTTTTGCACCAGCTCTCTAGCTCTCGTCCCTCTTCGTGTAGACGTCTAAACAATGGAACAACTTGCCTTTACATCAAATGTCATCGGGGGAACGCTCATCTCTGTAACCTTTTTGGGGTGGGTGACGTTATTCTGGGAGACCGCTTACGAGGTCGCTAACCGCCTTGTAACGAAGGAGGCGTGGACCATGATGGTAGTACGACGGGCCGTCCGAGGCTTGGGACTCGGGCTGACCGGAGCGTTGCTGATTCCCGCCATGGGAGTTGCCGTCGCAGCGGCCCCGCCGTTTCCGACGGTGATTAATGAAGCGATGGCGGGGGTGGCAAAGATCACCACCGTTCCCCTAACGGCACCAACATGGGCGCCAAAAGTCGGTCCAACCCGCACGCCAATTGCCTCAATCGGACACTTAACCGCGACGACCACCGAGAGTAAAACGGCGTACCGAGTCAACTTATACTACACGTCCAAGACGCTCCCAGTGAACTACCGGTTCATCTGGAAATACACAAACATCAACAACTCGGATGGTGACTATTGGTTTGGCGGTGCCCGCCACGCAAGCATCACTGGCGCCCAAGTAGCGGTACAGAAGAACGTGTACTTTTGGAAAGTGCCGAAGCGGACGATTCCAGTGACGCTGCGTTCCGGAGTGCGAGCAAAGTTTTGGTATCGAGGGCCTGAGCGTCAGGAGCAAAGTACGATGGCATGGCACGTCAAAGGATGGTCTGTTGAATTACTAGCCAGTGGGTTTCCCAAGTCCGTCGCGGTCAGCTCTGCGAAAGGACTCACCGCGATGGTGCCACGCTGTCCGTCCTCCGATGGGACCATCGCGGTTGAAGTCGCGCCTGATCATACCTTGGTCTCTGCGATGTGGCGCACGGGCCGGGTGACCGAGACCATTGGTTCCGTCATTGGGAGCAACCCGATCGTCCACCTGATGCAATCCCTTCGCTCGTGGACACGGATCCCCCTACGTAGCGCACAAAATCATAGTGGGGAGAAGAGGCATTTTCATCTCCAGCTATGGCGGGCGCCTGCTTACGCTGGCAAGTAGGCGCCCTGCACGGGTTTGCCGCGCAAGGTGCCCGTTAATGGATATGAATCACGATCCGAAACCCGAGATCTTCCGTCGCCTTCTTGGAATCAGATGGCGACGGATCACGGCGTTGTCTCAAAAGGATGCTCCCGGCCATCTTGCCGAATTGGTCCCCATCATGCAATCGAAGCCTGTGGCCAATTTAGGCGATTCGACGTTTCTTCAGGAAGGTACCCTAACGGACCTTTTGGGACAACCTCCGCCCGACCACGCATGGGTCATCATTCCCAGGTGTGCCGTCTTTGACACTCTCATCGTGGTGGCAATTTATGAACTTTCCGACTCGTATCTCGACGGGAAACACGCGCCGAGTTAACCACCGTTAGATCGGATCCCAGCCAATCAACCAACCGTATGTATCCTTGATCTAGAACGTTTTCGGTTAGTCCCCTCAACTCAGCTCCCACATCTTACTTCAACGCGAGTCGCCTCCAAGGTCACTTTAGTGAAAACGGCTTGGGTAGCGAACTTATTACGCTGTGCCGATTTGGTACGTTAATGGCCTGGCATGTAATGCCATATTCGCTCCGATCGGATTCAGTCACGCAAATGCACATCGACGCCCGAAATCTTGTGGAGTCTAGGTGCCGTGATGCACCCAATCGACGTGCTTAAATATGTCGACCGTGCTTGGGGCGAGCCTTTTGCATGCAGGGACCTGAAAATATGCTACACTTGAGCGCGTCAAGGTTCGGAACCTGTCCAAATCGTCGACTTGAGGAGGCCTATGACTGATGCCCCGGCCCAAAAACGCCCAACTGTCGTCTACCCCGCGCCCGCCGCTCTGGGCCTTTATCTCCATCGGACTGGTTTTGGCCGTGATCGTGGTGGGTTATCTCATTAATCCCGCTGCCCGCTGAGGTCACAACTGAGCGAAATCGGGATACTCACCACCGGGCCCGGAAGTGACTCCCGGGCCCGGTGCAGCGAGGTGTGCGGCTATTACCACCCGGATCCTGATGAACTGGATCCGCCGCTCTTCGACCCGTATCCGCCAGAACTCTTGGAAGTCTTCTTGGCGGTGGCCGCCCATGCGCGTACCATTTGTGGGGTTGCCGTACCATATTGCTTCATAAAGTCAGTGGCGGCAAACCAGGCGAAAATGGAATGCGGCGATTTCCCTGGCGGCCCAATCAGGATGACCGGGTCACTCACCTGTCCCGTCAAATGGATCGGCACGTTGAATGAAAAGCTTCCCGACTTGCTGAGAGCTGTTGGTTTGGTGACAATGTGCGCCCCTTCGGCATCCGTGACCATCGCGACGACACTCTTTACCCCTGCGGTCGTACCAATCAGGGTCTTGGGCACTGCGGCCCCGCTGGCCATGACGCCAGGTGGGATCAGCAACCAAGTGCCAGACACGTTCAGATGGGTCCGGGTTAGTGTTGCGTTGCCAGCCGCCACCCACGGTGCGACTCCGCTCTTTACGCCGCGCACGGTGACTTTAGGGACGTTGCCGTAGAGTCGACTGTGCAAAAGAACCTGTGATTTGACGGGCGCGGCTAGCGTCACACTTCCGACCAGCGCAATCATCGCTGGAGTCGCCGCCGCGGCCACCCAGTACCGTGATGTCCTCATCGCAACTCATCGCCCTCCCTATCGTATTCTGCTGCTGCGTTCCAACAGGACAAATAACAGCGGACAACGCATAATTCCGCACCAAGTCGTCTGCCACAACGCGAGACCTTGGCCGCAATCAGCCCTTGCCTCGATACCCAGGTTCCTCGCCATTTGGTGAGTGTAAACCGCACGGACGTCAACCACAACTCGTCCGCCTCGGCTGCCGAACCAACATCCAATAACGAACAACCTTACTTTCTGTATCCATCCATACCATACGCCGCGCTTCCTAAGAGCAGCGTGAGAATTTGCGCCCATTTCAGGGATTTTTCCTAAATTGGGGAGCTTTAGCGTTTATC
Organism: Bacillota bacterium; assembly: GCA_021806205.1. Classification (GTDB taxonomy): domain Bacteria; phylum Bacillota; class Sulfobacillia; order Sulfobacillales; family Sulfobacillaceae; genus Sulfobacillus_B. The sequence continues at coordinate 3,267 of JAJZXX010000096.1, forward strand.
CTGAATTCGTGACATAACGATTCGAAATTAACCGATAATGCCAGGATAACCCTTATAATGGGGCTGGTCAACGTGGCCAGGGAACGAATGTCGTCCGATTTAGCCGGGACGACTTGCAAAGCACGGTAGATGGGTTGTTCGACGCGCGCCAAGGACCCGTTCCGGTGGAACGGGAAAAATGGGAGGGCGATGATGAAGTTTGCGGAGACTGCGATAATGACAGACTGCCCTAAGGAGGACACATCAGGGTGCTGCAAAGTCGGCGTACAATTGCCGCAGTACCCTTCCTCCGAGGATTGGTGTCGGCATAGCGCAGGTAGATCGTCCGCTCATGGCGGACGACTTTAGCTTCACAGGTGATCAAATGGCGCACTACGGTGCGCAGCCGACGGCGGGTGGCGAACTTGCGCAGCGGCACGTTCTCGTAGGCAAGCGTCGCCTACCCCGTCACCCCCACAAATAAATTCAGGGGTCTGCCCACAGGCGATATTTCCCAGAATCTATCTTGCAGAAGTTTCCTAGTTAAGGATTGA
>JAJZXX010000059.1 GCA_021806205.1 Bacillota bacterium
CCGCGCTTGCGGGCCCAGTGTGTCTCAGCATCCAACTGGATTTGGCGGCGGCGCAGATCGGCCATGACGCGAGAGGAAGGCAGAGATTCGATATAGAAGCTAACGCGGCGGCGCACGCCCGGTTCTTCAAAGTTGTAGAGCCACTCCAGCCAGCCATTGGACACTTGTTCGGGCCAGGTTCGGGCAACGAGCGTGGTGGTAAAGAGGCCGCCGACGTCCAAATACCCGGGATATTCGAGTAAGGCGGAAGGTTCCAGCACATCTTGCAAGTTCGGCATCAAAGGCGCGAGCACCGGCGGCTGATGAAGATCCACGGCAATCGCTTCAGACTCATCCGTTTTAGCTTTCTTTTTGGCGCCATTGCGCGGAGGCCGGGCACCGGACCGGGCTTGAGCTTGAGCCTTGGCTTGCGCCGCTGCCTGATCGGCTTCTAAGGCCTTCTGGTGATTTTTGACCGCCGTGGTCCACCCGCCTAAAGTTTGCTCCAAGGACACCGGCTCATGTCCATAGACAATTTGCAAAAGTACGCCGATGCGTTCGGTATCGCATTGATGAGCCTGGAACTGATTGTCCCGCAGTGAAGTGAGCAGCATCCCGGTTTTTTCCTGGCAATCTTCCGCAGTTTTGGCCCATAACGTAATCAACGTAACATGGCTGAGCAACGATTGCTGCAGAGTGTCCATCATGTCGGCATAGGTGTCGCCCAACTGACCCAACGGGGTTTGCGCGCCTTCGCGCTGGACCACCTCTTCAAAATATTCCCCCAGCGATCCCAGGTTGGTCGGTTCCACCAAGCGGGTCACCTGAATCTGCCAATTATCCTGCAACCCGGTGAGCACCCGTCCATAAGCCTCGATACGCAAGTCTTGTTCATCCGGGGTCAAGAGACCAAAGGCTTCGCCCTGTACTTCAATCAGGGCGGCCCACTGTCCGTCTTTGCGGTGCACGAGATTATTTTCGATGCCCGCAATGTCGACGAGGGATTCCAACGCGATGCGCGTGGCTCCGGCGGGCAATTTCTCGGAAGTTTTGGCCTTCGCCGCAGAACGGGCCGCCGTATCCGCCTTGTTTTTTGTAAAAAGTGCCATCGGACAATTCCTCCTTCAAAAAAATGGACACCGCAGGGGTGTCGCCATACACATAGCGTCAATACAAATTCAGGTACATCGCAGCAACCTCGAACACTGAGGACATACTGGGGAGACGCAACCAAGAAATCATCTCATGAGTTCCTCAAAATTAGCGATATACCGTAAGTGGTACCAATTCGGCGTGTTATTACGCGAGTCACCGAAGCGGAGGAGACAAGCCAGTCTTTAACAGCATCAGTCTGCTCACCGTTTGGGCGAGATGAATCAATACGGTCATCATATCCCATCCTTTCAATTCGATGCCCAACATTCCGTACTAGGTCTCTCACCCCCATATTCGCCGGGCCTTGCGGCGAATACGCTGACACGCATTGTCCACCGTTTTGTAGGGAAGACGCAAAAGATGCGCAGTGGCTACGGGACCTTCCTCTCGCAACAAATGAGACAACACCTGCCGTTCCAAGGGCGTCAGCCGGGCTGTTAAGGTTCTGAGCCGGTCACGAAGGGTTTCGGCTTCCACCCACCGGCGAATGGGATCGATTGGGATCGCTCGGGAGAGAACTGTATGCTCACCATTGTCCGACACAGCCCATTGCGCCAATCCCCGGCTCCGCCGATGATGAGCCCGCACGGCATCCAATACGTGAAAACGCATAATGCGGCGGGCCCAAGCTACAAAAGGGGACGATCCAGGTTGGTATTGCCGCCACGCCTCCCAAAGTCCGATCCAGGCAATCTGTTCTAAGTCGTCCCGCTCCAAACCCGGAACGTTCGCCCACCGATGCGCCAGTGCCCGCACATCGGCACGCCACTGCGGTACACACTCGTCAAACGAGACCGGCACAGAAAATGTAGGGTCCATGACCGTCATGATGTTTCCGTCTCCTTAATTACGCGTCAGTTCAGATTGTTTAAAACCCGCTTTATCGGAACACTGTAACGCCAAATATTCTGGATTAAGAAGGGCAATGCGAAAAGTATGCCAATACGACTCAATGCGGTCGATCCCAGGAACGCAACCGTTTATGAGTTCCTCGATGCGAACTGGTAGAGCGTGCCAACAAACGGCGTCGAACAACACTGAATATGCCAATAGCCACAACGAAGGTCAGTTGCCACAACATATGATTGGGATAGAAACTTTGGCGATGAATCCACCCGCTCCATATAATGACACTACCCAACCACGCGACGGTCATGATTTCGCTCCCTCGGAGAACACGTCGGCTCCATTGTGTCCAGCGATATTGCACATCCGGTTGCGACCAGAAATTGCCGCATTTAATAAAGGAAAAATAGTGAAGCATAGAGAATTCACTTCCTATGATATTTTGTTCAGAACCATAACAAGGAAAGAAAGACTAGACATGACCAATCAATGGAAAACAACCATACGGTGGATGGCCTGGTGGGGACTGTGGTATGGCTGTTATGTAGCAGGTACGGTTGTATTTAGTGTGATTCCTCATTTTAATGCCGCAAATCTTCGTATGCTTGTCAAGATGACAATGATTACTCAAATCGGAGCAATGAGAAGTCCGTCAATCATCATGCGCAGTGCAACCATCATGACATCCAACACTGTAATTTATTTCTTGTGGTATACAGGTGCTCTCTACGGACTGAGAGGCATGTTGTGTTATCGCACATTAGAAGCCCCGTGGCATAGCCTAGAATCGTCTGGCCAGACGATTTTTCACTCTCGCTTGCGAGGGTTAGTAACCTGGGGTGTTCTGGTATGGATGGGAATCAACGCAGGATTTTTAGTGTTAGCGGGAATGATCGTCAAACATCGGCTCCCGCTCATCATGTCATGGCTGTGGGGCATACCGCATGGAGGCTTGGAACTTGTGGCATACAGTATGGTGACGGCTTTATTCTACGATCAGATTCACTTCCGCCCCTGGGATCAAGCCACAATACATCGCCGTTTTTTGATCGGATGGGTTGCGATTGTCATCAGCGCCGTTAGCGAAGTCTTGGTCGGTCGTCCGTGAACAGAGAACCCGAAAACCCCCTTACAACGGATTCATGGGCCACCCGTACCCACCCAGCAATCCGGCGATAGCACAGGCAACAACAACGACTAAACAAACTATTGTTAAGTCGGTCAGCATTTGGATAAAAATATCACGCCACACGGACTCCCGGCCTCCTTCTGATATTACCGTCCAAAAAATGTCACCAATCCTGGCAACAATACCGCCATAATCAGCAACGCCAACGCTTGGCCTACGATGCGCCATTGATGATGGGTGAGGTAGCGGGGATTCCTGCGAATCAAACTCAGCATGATGAGAATCACGAGAATGGCCGTAATGCCGATAAAATCCCGCAAATCACGGGCCCCACGGATCCACCACGTTTCCACTGTGGTTTACTCTCCTTTCAACGATGAGATTCCGGCTACTGGCACGAATAGATAACCCCACGCCTTCAAGATTTCTTGCTCACACATGGCAGAGCCGTCTGCACTGCTTGTTGGCGCAGCATCCGCCGGGGCAACTGAGGAATAGTGGATAATGCTTCACGGATTACGGCCCCTGACATCTTGCTATAGCCTTGCTGGCGATCATGAAACGCAATCGGCACTTCCATCACACGGTGGCCT
>JAJZXX010000215.1:0-3162 GCA_021806205.1 Bacillota bacterium
TCCATCAAGCTGAAAACCTCTTGCACCATGATTTTCGGTGCGCCAAGAAAAGCTGACCATTTCGAGCCGGTGTAATTCCGGTCTCCGCAAGGATTAGCCCTCCACGGAGAATCGAGTTTTGGGTGCGCGTCCGTGAGGGCGGGTGCTAAGCGTAAACAGAGCGACGTCCAGGCCGTAACCCCTTGGGGTGAAGCAATTGAGCTTCGTTAAGGTATAGTCCGAGGGCCGACCGAGTCGAAAGTTCGGGAAGGCAACAAGTAGGGGCGCGGTACAGGCAAGTGCCCCGGAGACCTCGGCGGAGTCGTAGAGCTCGGCATGGCGGAAAACGAAATGGGCCAGAACTTGGGAGAGCTCCGGCGGTCGCGCGACGCGCGTACCCGCTCCCCGATAGGTGAGAGCCGAAGGGCCGGGAATGCCGCCAGAGCAGTCGGACGACATTATAGTACTCCGAGCACGGGAAAGCCGTGTACATGGGGAAGAGTGTCGAGGTTATCGGTCGTCTAACGGACCCATGGTCCGACTACAGAGAGGAGTTACCCATGTCACCCCAATTAGACGACATTGCCTTTCGCGCTAAAGCACAACCCGCCGCGCGGTTTACCGCGCTGGCTCACCACCTGACGGAAGAATTTCTGGAGGACACGTGGCAAGGCTTGAACCATCGCGGGGCTCCGGGACTTTCCGGGGAAACCATGGAGACGTACGGGCGTCAACGAGGACGCCGCATCGCGGCGTTAGTGTCTCGACTCAAAGCGCGCGGCTACCGGGTTCCTCCGGTTCGGCGTGTGTATATTCCGAAACCGGGTCAACCAGCGAAGCGACGGCCCCTCGGTATCTTGGAGGTAGAAGACCGCCTGTTACAAGCGGCGGTTAGTCGCCTGCTGTCGGCCATTTATGAGGCGGACTTCTTGGAGGAATCCTATGGATTCCGTCCGGGGCGTAGCGCCCATGATGCCTTGGCCGCGGTGGAGGAGGCCGTGACGAGGCGCCCGATGCAATGGGTATTTGAAGCGGACATCCGGGGATTCTTCGACCATCTGCAGCACGACTGGCTGATGACGATGCTGGCCGAGCGGGTCGGCGACCCGGGAATCCTGCGGCTCATCCAAAAGTGGCTGCATGCCCCCATCGTCGAACCAGATGGCTCACGTACCACGCCCACAGAAGGAGCACCTCAGGGCGGGCCGTTGAGTCCGTTGCTCGGCAATGTCTATCTGCACTACGTGTTGGATTTGTGGTTCAAGAAGGCGATACAACCCGTTTGCCGCGGAGAGGCCCAATTGGTGCGATACGCGGATGATTTTCTCGTCTTGTTCGCACGCGAAGACGATGCGCGGCGTTTCGCCACGGCACTGCCCAAGCGCTTGGCCAAGTTCGGTCTCGAACTGGCTGAAGAGAAAACCCGGCTGATGCCCTTTGGCTGGCGCGCATGGCGTGCCGCCGAGGACCGCGGGCTTCCATCCGAGCGATTCGACTTTCTCGGGTTCCGGCACTTTGGAGCCCGCACGTCTACCGGAGTGTGGCGCCTTCAACGTCGCCCAACCCCCAAGAGCCGTCACAAATTTCTCCTCCAGACAAAATCCGAATTGCATCGACTGATGCATGCGAGTGTGCTGGCCCAACAGCAGTATCTGAGTCGCGCCCTGCGCGGTTTCTTCGGATACTTTGGCCTGCCGGGTTGTTCTCAGGCCCTGAAAACGCTTCGCCTTCAGGTGCTTTATGCGTGGATTCAAGTGTTGCGGCGACGTAGCCAGCGTAGCCATCGTAGTAAAAGCTGGTATTACAGCCAACGCTGGTTCTGGGTACCCCCAGCCAAGCTCCGGCCCCGTCGCATGATGGCAAGATAATCGGGAGCCGAATGCGGTAATTCCGCACGTTCGGTTCTGCAGGGGTTCGCGGCCCAAGAGAAACTCGCTAGAACAGCCAAGCCTCGAGGCCGCGTTCTACCTACCCACCCCGAATTCACAACTCATTTTGACCCCACAAAAACGCTGAAACCCGCATGAACACTGGATTTTTTGGTATAATTAGGTGCCATCCAAATTCACCAAAAATGGAGTGTTATCATGCGGGAGACCACGTCAGAAATCAAAAAGGTGTTTGATAAACACCAGTATTCGATCGACTCGATTGTATTTGATGTCATGCAAACCTTCAAGCTCCGTTCCATCCTTCGGCACACGCAGTTTGAGAAGCAGGAGGGATACGCGGTCACCGAAGTCCTAGCGCTCCTGATTATGTTCCCCCTGATGATGTTAAGCAGCGTCAACAGTTTCTTTCACAGCGAGTTTCACGCGATTACGGCGATGAAAAAGGACACGGTGTACCGCCTAAAAAACAACGAGAAGGTCCCGTGGCGTCCAATTTTGTATGGGATCGCGAAGCGATTCCACAAGATCGTCAATCCGGACAAGATCGTGGCGCCTCATGCGGCCTTCATCCTCGACGACACCACCGACCGCCGGGTCGGCCGGCGCCTCGAGAACGTCTCGTATGTCTTCGATCATGTGATCGGGAAAACCCTATTAGGGTTTAAACACCTCGTGTTGGGCTGGTTTGACGGCACGACCTTTATCCCGCTCGATTTCGCGATTCATGCAGAAAAACGATTAAAGGGGCGTAAGCGCCGGGAGCAATATCGGAAAACCTGCCACCCCGGATCCCCTGGATCCGTCCGGCGCAAGGAATGCGCCGGAGACAAAATTACCCAAGCGATTGCCATGGTCAAGCGGTCCGTCAAGCACGGGTTTCCGGCACACTATGTGCTCGCCGATAGTTGGTTCGGCAGTAAGGGATTCATCCAGGCGATCCGGCAGATCAAACACGGCGCCCTCCACGTCATCTGTGGGATGCGTAAAGACAAGCGACAGTATCTGTACCACGGGAACAAGGTCAATGCCCAGGCCCTCCTGGCGATCCTGAAAAAAGCAGGCAACGCCAAGCGTTGCCGCAAACTCAACACCCGTTATTATGAGGTCGTGGTGCACTACGACGAGATCGGGGAGGTCAAATTGTATGTGTGCCGCTTCCCATATCAAAAACAGTGGCGCGTGTTTCTGTCCACGGATACCACGTTATCCTTTGTCACCATGATGGAGATTTACGCCACACGCTGGACGATTGAAGTGTTTTTCAAAGAAATGAAGCAGCAACTCCGGTTGG
>JAJZXX010000215.1:3172-3673 GCA_021806205.1 Bacillota bacterium
CCCACGTCACGACCTGCTGCATCCTCTACATCTTTCTCGCGTACTTCCGACGGGTGCATGCGTACGCCCCGTTAGGGGCGTTATTTGAGGCCATGGCGGTCGAACTGGTCGAAAAAAATCTCGCGGAACGCCTGTGGGCCCTGTTCGAGGAACTCTTGGAGGCCGTCGTAGTCGCCATCGCCGATTCGGACACCGTGGACCTCCGGCAATTTAAACGATCACCCGACTATGCCATCCTGAAAACCCTGTTCGAGGAGTCATTCTTGGGTCATCAATTACAAGCCCTCGATAAAGCCTCTTAAACCGCTACAGTGGAATTAAGCGACAACGTGAGAACTAGCAAGGCTTGGCGGCATTACTGCCGCCGGAAAAACCCGGTGTAGACGGGGTGCGAAACTCAAGTACTTATTAGACCATCCCCATAAGATTCTTCCAGAATCTTTGCTTCTACAGGTCGGTTGGCCGGACAACATTCGAACGTCCGCCGATTTATTTCCTCAG
>JAJZXX010000056.1 GCA_021806205.1 Bacillota bacterium
AGTTACAAGCATTCAATAAGTCCGCATAAATCGCTAAAATGGAATGGTGAAAAGGTGGGTGTTTTCAAGGATTGGCGGAATGGTGGGCGTCTAAAAACACGGTATTGTGAGGGTGCGAAACTCAAGTAGGCTCTGTAGGGAGCTGGCGTTTGAGTCACAAGGGAGTGGCGGTTATGCTACCGGTTACATAATCGCCATTATGGGTTGGCCACGGTTATGCGAAGTCACCCCCCAGAGTAGCGCAACATAGAAAGGCTTCCACCCAATATCCTGTCACATAATGTTCAACGGCAGAGGTTTTCTAGCCACGCCATGAGCTCGCCATCGCGGTCCCATCCGGGCATCTCGCCCGCGTCAAATCCATAATCGACCCGTTCCAACGCCTGGCGTTTCATTTCGGTATCGGCTCGGGCATAGATTTCCGTGGTTGTGACCGTGGCATGGCCCAAAAAGTCGCGAATGTAGATCAGATTGATGCCTGCTTGCAGCATGTGGACGGCTCGACTGTGGCGGAACACGTGGGGTGTAATGCGGCCGTGCACCTGAAACCCCGGGACCGTGCTAGCTTGCTGTACATACTTGTCGACGAGATACGAAACCCCACGGCGCGTCAGCGCGGTTCCATATTGGTTGAGGAAAATCGGTGGAGTCGCGTAGCCCGGCGCACGCCGGGCCGTCTGCACGTAGTCGTCCAATAATTGGCGCGTGCGCGGCATGAGGGGGACAGACCGACTCTTGCGGCCTTTGCCATGCAGGGTCACCACGGCCGGTGCGTCCAGGCGAATGTCCTGGGCTGTGAGGTCGAGGAGTTCCTGAACCCGGGCTCCGGTGTCATACAGGGTGGCCAACAGTACCTGGTCGCGGGTTCCAGGTCGGGGCTGTTGCAACAAAATCCGCATTTCGTCGGTCGTTAGAAATGGGATGAGAGGCCGGGGTTTCTTCTTGGAGGGAATGGCGAGAATCCGTTGCCATTCGTCGAGATGTTCTGGGAGATCGGGTTGTACGTACAGACAAAAAGCCCGCAAGGCCGCCAACCGTTGGTTGCGGGTGGCAATGGTATTCTGTCGTTCGGCTTCCAACCAATCTAAAAACCCCAACACCAAAGCTTGGGTCAGGCGGTTAAGCCGCAACTGGTCTGGGCGGATCTGATGGACGGACTGGCAGTAGCGGAGAAAGAGTTTAAAGGTGTCGCGGTACGCCGCGACCGTATGGGGGCTGGCGTTGCGTTGGCCAGGTAGGTATTGACCCAGAAAGGTGGTCAGCGACCGCGCAAAATCGTTCTCAGGCGCTTTCATCCAGAGTTCTCTCCTTCGTTAGCGGGATGTACGGGGATGATGGTTCCGTGGGCTTGAGTCAGAACGTCTACGAGTTCGGGATACAAATCAGCGGTCAGCCGCAGGTAATATTCGGTGCCGCGAAAATCCGCGTGGCCCAAGTAAACCGCCAGATACGGCAGCAGATTGGTGAGATCCTGTCCGGTGCGCACCCACTGAGCCAGACGATGGACACAATAGGCGTGGCGGAGGTCATGCACCCTTGGCCCATGCCCGGAATGCGAAATGCCGGCCGACCACAGATATTGGCGAAATCGGACGTAGATCGTACTGGAATCGTAGCCCCCGCCATGGGCTCCGGGGAAAAAATACGCGGTCTCTGGGGAGGTAGCATGCACCGCGCCGGTGTAGGCACGGCACCGATCCGTGAGGCTGTCCGCCATGGGAACGAGGCGGTCTTTCTGGTTTTTGCCCTGCCGAATGTGCAGCACACCCGCGTTCAGGTCAACGTCGTTGCGGCGTAGCCGCAACGCTTCCATAATGCGGAGTCCGCAACCATACAACAGGCGGAAGAGCACGGGATCGACCACCGTGCGATTCGAATGGCTGTGCGCAGGAGGATCCCAGGTATCGATGACCGTAAACAGCCGACGTAACTCAGAGGTCGTATAAATATAGGGCTCATGGCGGGGATATCGAGCAGGATGGCGCGGGCGACCGGGCCCCTCGACATCCATCCCGTGGTCACGCAGATACTCGGCCCATTGACTTAGGAGACGTGTTCGCGCCTGCCGCGTGGCCGAGGACTCAGTCGGTCGCTGTTGGACAAACGCTTCGAAGACCCCTGGGGTTAATTCTGATCGGGACACGCGACGATCTGCGCAGTAGTGGTCAAACTGGTGCAACCACCGTTCTTGAACCCGAAACTGGTACCCCGCCAATCGACGCCACTCTAGAAACGCGGCCAGGTCGGGACCCACCGCGCTTTCCCAGGACTCAGTGGACATCGAGGAACACCTCCTCAGGATCGAGGGGGCAACGCCGTAGTGCCTCGACATTGATGTGTAAATAACTGCGGGCGGATTGGGCACTCTCATGACCCAGAACATCAGAGATGACCGGTAAGGGGGTTCCCTGTTCTAATAGCGTGCGAGCCAAGGTGCTTCGGAGTGAGTGCAACCCTCGATGTTCGTCCGGCGGAATGGCCAGACCCGCGAATCGCATGTATTTCCACAGGATGTGCTGCATCCCATTCGTGTCCCGGAAGGCCCCGTACGGGGCCTTGTGATTGACAAAGACGGCGTCCACCGTTGTCGGAGGCCGCCCATGTTTCAGATAGTCAATCAAGGCCCAGCCTACATCATCCAAGAGCGGCAGCACCAAGGGTTGTTGGGTCTTCGATTGCACCACTCGCAGTTGTTTGTGCGCCCAGTCGAGCTGGTTCAGGGTTAAATGGCGCACATCGCTGGCACGCAAGCCGAGGCGCACGACAAGTAGCAGCAAGGCATAATCCCGCTTCCCGGTAGGATTGCCCCGATCGATCGCATTCAGGAGCTTCTGGACGTCGGCCGACGTCCACGAGGCCGGCAAAAAGAATTGCCGCCGATGCCGCATCGGGGGCAGCATCGTCCAGGGTTTCCCTGCCACCAACCCGTCTTCCGCTGACTGTTTCAAGAAAATCCGGAGAGACGAGACGATGGTGGCCAGATAGGCTCGCGAATGCCCGGCGTACATCGCCACAAACGTCGTCAGATGTTCCGGCTGCAATTGGTGCAGATCGCTCACGCCTTGGCTCTCCAAGAACAACAGCCACCGTTGCACAGGATTCATCAGGGCCGGAAGACCTTGGGGCGTATACTGCTTGCGTGCGCAGAAAGCCCGGAACGCTTCATAGGGCGTGACGAACGCTGGGGGACATTGAAACGGCACCGTGCGGCGCCGGACCCGCCCCACAACCGAATCCGTCTCCTGAAAATGCCACAGCATCAATAGATGATTCCATGTTGCCCCCACCCGCCCCGGGAGTCCACCGGCTATCCAGTCGTCGGGCTTGAACCCGAATCGCTGGCTCATATAGGCCAAACCGACTTCTTGTGTGAAGTGATCGAGGTCGCGTGCTGCCATGTATTCTATCAAGTGATAGTAACTGGCTTTGTATTCCCTGATTGTTGACGAAGCGTATCCGTGCTGCTTTAGCGCATCAAGAACTTCAGGGACCACCGTCTGAATCTGAGCTGGTTGACGTACCTTAATGAGCATGACCACCTTTCATGAGGCCCGCTCATTATCGTTAATTATGGGAAGCGTGGATATAGAAGAGTGCAGGAAATTAAGGCACAATTAGACAATCCGTAACAT
>JAJZXX010000063.1 GCA_021806205.1 Bacillota bacterium
GTAGCCCAATGACCCGATGGGCGCCGGCCTAAGCGCCCCGATCCGGGCGATCGCCTAGGCGAGCTTTGCTATGCCCGTCCCGAGATTTAGGGCTCCTATGTAATTTTCGGAACAGGGGTTACTTAGGCGGAGGCACTCATATTTACCCAGGGCGTCGGCGCATTACACGCGATCACACACGAGGTTGTCACGGTCACCAAAGACACCTCCATCAATAGCGAGAGTATGGTGACGCTACCCAATAAGCTGGCCGCGCAGTTCACCACCCTGGTGCTAGACAACGCGCGTTATCACCGCAATGCCTACGTAATGGCCGAGGCGGAACGCCTCGTGATGACATTGCTCTGGCTGCCGACGTATTCACCCAATCTCAACCTCATCGAACGGCTCTGGCAGTTTGTGAAGGCTGACGAGCTATGCAGCCAGTACTGGTGGTGTCTGCATGGACGATACTCCCCGAAGTTTACGTCAAACAGGCGATCGTCGATTGCTTGGCCGACACCAGTGGTCGCCATCACGCCAAGTTCAGCACCCTGTTGACACTCCATTTCCCAGTTTTCAAGTAGGCGGCCTAAATCATCAATTGTTAGACGCGAGGAGTATACTGAAAAAGAACATCGGCGCAGACCCAGGTTCGTTGCAAAGGTTATCGGCAAAAATCCGGGCAGAGTTGCACGACGTCAGGAATTTGTGTGAGGAATCACTGATGAGCAAAGCCATAATGTTGCCCCCCGGCTTCGTGTCAGATCGGGGGGCAGTCTAACTCGTCTCCGGTATTGCAGTCTCCCGTGTCAGGCTGGGGTCCAGCGGAAAAACTTCAAGCTAATACCGGCGAATACGACAACGTAGGCGACAAGGCCGAGTAGATCGTGCCAATCACTGGCGGCCCACCCCGCGGACCCTATTGATGCCTCAAATACCGTGACACTGAGATGTACAGGCAGCACGTCGGCCAGATGGCGAAACAGCGTCGGCCACTGGGAGAGTCTAAGAAAGAACCCCTCGGCAAAAAGCAATCCTAATAGCAACAGGCGGGCGACCGCGGTTAGGGTTCGGACGCTGCGAATAATCGTACACAGCCACTGCCCGAGGAATAATGTTACATTTCCTGTGACAAACAGCACCAGAAGACCGAGGCCAGCGTGAATCATGGCCCAAGAGGCATGGTATCCGACTGTCACGAGCGCAACCACAACGGCTGTTTGCATGACTATTCCGATCCATTGCACAACAAGCTGTGCCAGTAGAATTTGCCCCGAGGTGACGGGACTGCACAAAAGCCGACGATAAACGCCTAAATCGCGGTCGTGCGCTAAATCTACCGCATAGCCAAACAGTCCTTGAGAAAACAGTCCGGTATTCAGGGCAATGGCTGCCGTAATCCAACTATTTAAACTGGAAGCGTGGGAACCTGCGCTTAATTCACCAATGAAGACGATGAGGAGTGGCAATGCCAGACTGAACAATGTGCCCCGGAAGCTGCGAGTGTAGGCGGTGACAAACGCTCGAACCAAAGCCATAAAATTCGCCGGACGACGGGTAGGGACGGTGTTGGACACGTTACAAACCTCCTTGTTGGGGAAGGGGCGCGCGGCTCCGCGCCTCCAATGCAGCTAGACGGCCATTGCGGATGACGGCAATGCGGTCACAGAGCGTCTCGGCCTCGGCCTCCACATGAGTGGTCAGCACGACGCCCCGCGATGACGATGGCAAAGCTCGGATGCGCGACCATACCTGTGTGCGGGAGTCGACATCTAGACCTGTTGTTGGTTCGTCCATCACAATCAGCGCTGGGTCATGCATCCAGGCGAGGGCTAATGCCAGCCGCTGTCGTTGGCCTCCGGACAGATTGTGAGAGCGAGTGCCACGGATATCGAACAGGCCCCATCCTTGTAGATATTGGCGCATGCGGTCAGGCGGCCAGCGAAGTCCGTAGATCCCCTGGTACAGCCTTACAACCTCGTAGACGGTGAGTTCCCGAGGGAACGCGTTATCCTGCAACACCACGCCTAGCTGGTTCCGGGCCGCCACGCTTGGAGCCAGCCGGCCCGCGACGCGGACGCTCCCTTGAGTCGGCACCACCAACCCCGCAATGGCTCCGAGAATGCTGGACTTGCCTGTACCGTTCGCACCCAGCAAACCGAAAACCTCTCCTGCTTGCACCACAAATGTGGCATCGTCAACAATCACGCGTCTGCCGTACTGAATGTGCAGATGTGATACTTCTAAGATGGTCATATAATCACCTCGCTCACAGGGTATCTCGATCGCACAAAATACAAACTGGCCCAAAGCGCCAAAGATGAGCCATCAAAAGTGGGATTACGAAATAGGAAGTTTCTCCTAGTCCGTCGTCACTGCCGTGTCCACCAAATTCCATCTTTCGACCCAAGAAATGCAACGCTATCCGTCCAAATCTGACCTTCCCCGATCGACACCGTTTGGCGATAATACCGTTATGCAGAATGCCAAATACTTCTATAAGGGGGTGATGGCTTTGCAAGCATTGCTGCGGCGTCCAGCGCTTCAGCGACTAATTTGCGCAGTTATTGTATCGGTTTGGTGTCGCGCTGGTGCCAAACCACCTGCCGATCTCCTGTTATCGGTAGCATTAGGGATCCTGCTTCTGATAACGGTTGGTTCCGCGTTACTGGCTGAACGCGATCCCAGTCGGTACCTGTTCTGGGATGGTCTAGTAATACTCGGCGTAATGGGAGCCTGTGTGGGGTTGGTGGCTGGGTTTGCGCCAGTGGTCGGAAGCGTGTGTTTAGGATTGTCTTCTCCGTGGCTGCGGTCTCAGTTGTTCGTACGAATCCCGTGGAGCGTGCCCATCGCCTTGTTGGCACTAGACGCCGGCATGCATGGGCGCACGGGTTTGTGGGATGCCATCGTGGGCATCGGTTTCTCGGGTTTGATATGGGTGCATGGCTGGGCGTTCAGGAACCAACCCAGCGATATGCACCAAGCCCCTTACCCGATCTCGGGCCGGGAATCGGAGGTCGGCCGGCTGTTAATCGCTGGCCACACCTATAAGTCCATCGCCGATGAGCTCTATGTGACGGAGGGGACTGTGAAGACCTATGTGTGGCGTATGTCACGAAAGCTCAATGCTCAAGGGCGTCTCGACCTTATCCAAAAGCTTCAGAGTATTCTATAGGTGGGGGTCGCCCATGCGCGTGGGAATTGATCTGGTGCCGTGGACCAGATTCCAGCGGCTGGAAGCACACTACGGCCGTCACGGACTTATCCATTTTCTCGGTTCGTGGAACGTTTTCGCGGATTTGCCGTTTTCCCGTCAGGCTGCGATCGTGTGGGGTTTCAAGGAGGCCTACGCCAAATCCACTGGCCGGGGGATTCATGAACTGCCGCCCCCGCCGCATTCACCCTTGGATGTGACGGGGGATGGTCGAATACAATCTCAAGAGCCCACCGTTTATGACGCAATTTGGGTGCCCGATGAATGCAATGTCCTCTGCCTCGTCTGGTGCCATTCCTCCGTGGAGTCCGGCAATTCAACCGTCTTACATCCGCCGCGCCAGGCGGCCCAACCCGGGCATCTATCCGGGACCGTCTCCTCTTCTACGGTCTGTATTTCTGATCCCCAGTCCCCTATACATTCGCTCGTCGCTTACACCTGTTTAGACGAGACAAGGTCAAAAGCATATCAGCTGGCCCGTCGATCGGAGACCGGACATGCGGAAGGTCGGTGGTTAGCAGCAAAGCTAATCCGCCAACTCGTTCCGTCCCCCATCGCTGACGGCGAAATCAGCATCGTCCGCTCAGTATCGGGCGCACCGGTGCTGCACCTGCCACTGAGAGTCTGGCAACAGCTCGTCGCCGCCAACATTCACCATATAAGCCTTTCTATTTCCCACACTGAAAACCATGCAGCGGCGGCAGTCACCTGGGTGAATGCGGACCGCGAATGAGTCCATGCTCGCTCGCCCAGCTGACCAAGTCGGTGCGGCGTCTAATTTGCAGTTTGGCGAAAATACGGTTCAGATGACTCTTTACGGAACTTTCTGTGATATACAGTGTTCCGGCTATTTCGCGATTCGTCATCCCGCTGACGACTCCTTCGATTACTTCAATCTCTCGTGATGAGAGTGTCTGGGGAGGCCCACTTGTCTGTACCCGAAACCATGACACCAGCGCTTGCATAATGTCTGGCGACAGCACAACCTCGCCCGACATGACCCGCTCAATGCTCGAAATGAGTTCCTCAACCGTGCAGTCCTTGAGGATGGCGCCGTGAGCCCCCGCCCGCACCGCATCGAGTACCTCGCTGTCGTCGGGATACGCTGTCAAAATAAGCACCTTGCACTGCGGTACCAGATTTCTTACGGCTACAGTGCCTTGCAGTCCACTCGACGTCTCCATGCGGAGATCCATAAGCACGATATCGGCGGTTTCCAGCTCGGCAAGCACCGCCGCGTCATGCCCGGATTCCGCGACGCCCACGACAGCAAGGCGTTCATCCGTTTTCAAAATAATACGCAACGCGTCACGGATCAGTTTTTGATCATCGGCGATCACCACCCGAATAGGCGCGGGTTTCACAACAAAGGCCCCCTCGGTATTGCTGACTTCCGATTCCACGGTGCAGATCCCAGATCTACTTCGTGATTGTGCGTGGAATTTCCTTGTGGTTGACAACGGTTGACAACTGGAATTACGCCTTTTTGTCATCTCGCGCTTTTGTCGGAACATGCCCATGCTGAAAATGAATTCACTAAGGGAGGTGCCATGATGATTAAGGATGTTGCGTTCACTGGATTTCATCCCAGCATGAACAACTGCGGTTGTTTGTAATTCATCGGTGGCGGGGGCCCCGTGCGGGCCCTCCCAGAAACGGAGGATTTCGTAATGGCATTAGTCTTAAACAACGATGTTGTGCTGCGTGATGAGCGGCAGTTTCATCCCGACTTTTTATGCTATCGCAATGTTCCGGCATACAAGACCACCTACGTGTCGCCGGCCACATTTGATTTGTTGAAGTCATGGACATCGGCGATGACAGCGTCGGATGCGCGACATCGGGTGTCAAAATTGGCCCTGGCCTATGGTGAATCAATCCCGGACGCGGAGTTTGACGCCTTTGTGCAGCAGTTGGTCAAGGAAGGAACGTTAGTCGAGGCGCCAGCCGGAACCAAAACTACGGCGCCACTGTGGGGACTCGATAACGAAGTGCCCGACGCCCCCGCCAAGCCGATGCGCTTTCCAAGTAAAGTCAACCTCACCCTGACGCAGGGATGCAACCTTCAATGTCTGCATTGCCTCAGAAGCTCCAGCCCTTATATCGACACCAGCGACGATTTGACCACCATGGAATTGGCGGATTTGTTTGACCAACTCAATCGTGGTGGACTGGTGGCTCTGGCAGTGTCCGGTGGAGAAACCACGGTCCGCCAGGATATTGTGGAAATCATTGGACTGTTGCATAACGTCCGCGCGCACACCGAATTCTTTACAAACGGGCACCGCATCACACCCGCCATCCGCGACGGACTGAAGAGCCTTTTGCGCCGCAAGAGGCTGGGCATGCACGTACATGTGAGCTTGGATGGCGGAACGGCCGAGAGTCATAATTGGCTGAGAGGCCGTGCGGACTCTTTTCAACGCGTCATCAAGAGCATTGAAATACTGGTCGGTGATGGGCATATCGTGATTCTTGAGTCAGTCTTAACTCCCAGCAACCTTACGGTGCTGCCGGAGTTGTTTGCCGTGGCTAAACGATTGGGAATTCGGGGACTGTCATTGCACCCCGCTTCTTACACAGGACGGGCGAAAGTGAATCCCGTGGCGTTGAGCCCGAAAGAGTTGCTCGGGGCAGAACTGCGCATCAGGGAACTTGCCAGGCAATACACCGACAGCTTCAAAACCGAGTTCAAATGGCAGTTCTTTCCCCACGCGGCCGATTTTAAATCAGAGCGGGCTTTCTTGGCTTCGAATATGTCAGAAGCGGGTACCTTTCATCTCGGCATCCAATCCAACGGCCTGATCTATCCCTGTACAGAAACCATAGGAACACGCGGGTTGGAAATTGGCAGTTTGCGGGAAGCATCGTTGCACGATATTTGGCACAGCAAACAATGGCACTTTTATCGCGGCGGGTGGGAATTGGCGCAACTGGGCGGCTGCCGTGGGTGCCGGTTCGATGGCAACTGTGCCACTCAAGCCTGCCGCTGTTATGCTTTTTCGCAGTCAGGGGACTGTTTTGCACCTATGCCTGAGTGCTATCAAAGCGCTGCGGATCTTGGAATTGGTGGTGAGGCAAGGCATGTGGAGCGGGTCTGATCTATTGAAGCAAGCGGTCATCATGGGCAGTCTAAAAGCCCTTCCTTGGCGGGTGACGTACGAAAGCCTCATGACACTCCGTTCGTTGGGCGACGCGGAGGGGGAATGGGCCCGACAGCTTGACGACGTCACGCGATTGGCAGCCCATAATTTCATGGATTACTGCGGAACGCGGTCCGAAGAGGAATTTTGTGTGGAACATCGAGCAATGCTGCGCCAACGTCTTCCCATGGCCGTGACGGTGGGCCTTCACGCCACGGACCCGACATTCTGGCTTGAGGTCTCAGACGGGTTCGGCTCTATGGATCCGCCCGCGCCTATCGTCCTGATATTTCACTTTGGCTGGCTTCCCGCCGCAGGGCTCTTTGCCGCAGCATCAAAGTGGAGACCAACCGTACTGGCAAATGCGGATGAGACGGCCCTGCTAACGGCAGCCTTGGCTCACTCCCCCCGACGTATGGACATGGAAATGCTGGCGACTGACGGTGAAGGCATATTAGTCCGTGCGGCTCGCTCGATGCGAAAGGGCCGCACACTCCTAATCTCCGCTGATGTGTCGTCCGGCATTCGAAACGCCGGTTTTCCGGTACAGCTGCCAAACGGCGCCATTCAGATTCAAGACGGCCCATTTCGATTGGCACAAGCGCTGCGGGTGCCGATTGCGGCAATGGCCATGCGAACGCACAGAGATGCGCCGACACTTGCGTTCCGCATCGACATTACCCCCGCAGCTGATCCCGAGACGGCTGCAGGCCGCATTGCTGCCGACTTCGCGGCGTGGCTGCAAGAAACGCCGGAACAGTGGCTGGCGTGGCGATACCTCACCCCGTATGTTCCTTCGATAGAGGAGGTGCACTTGTTATGAGTGTGACTCTCGCTGTCACCGCGGCCGCAACGCTTCCGTCCATCCCTGTGGGCGGGGAAAATAATTTGCCAAAACTGCTGCGCAGTTCCAACCGAGAGCGCCGCATCGACCGGATGGGCACCGTCCTCTTGGATGTTGTGTCGGAGGTCTTGTCCTTGGCCAATTGGATTGTTGATGAGAACATCGCGCTGCTGGTAAACAGCTATGCGGGGCCGATGGACACGGTCGTCCGCTGTCTTGAGATTCTGCGGACCGATGGAGTCACCAACTTGAGCCCTATTCACTTCAGCAACTCCGTGGCCAATGCGCAAGCGGGCCACTGCGCCATTCGCTTGGGACTGACCGGGCAGTCAATGACGACGATGGCTACAGCGCCGCTATATTTCGGAATGTTGTGTCTCAAACTGGGTCGGGCCTCGCGTGCTTTGATTATAGATATCGGAGAGCTCGATCCAGCCGGCATTTCTTACGGCACATCGCCAAGGCGTACCGATCAACCCCTGTCCGAAACGATTTCCGCCATCGCCGTTGAGACCGCTTCGGAGAAAACCCGCGCGCCGTTGTACGTCACCGAGTGCACTTCCGGGTATGTGGGGGATCAAAATCCTTTGATCCTTATGGAACACCTCTTTACGCCCGCGAATCTCACGCATGTGTGGTTCGCAAATGTTGATGAGCCTATCCCGTCCCACTGGCGCGGAGTACCGGTGGCATCGATCGACGACGACGCGGGTGCTACACTTTATGGCGGCTGGGAAGCACGCGCCATTTCGGCACTTTCTCGCAGTCTGAAAGACGGGCAGCAGGTCGTAATTGTGCGCCAGCCAAACAACTACGCCGCCGCTTATGTGGTGGCGGCCCGCCCTCAAACAAAGGAGGAGTCGCAATGCGGATTCTCCTTGTTGTAGGTGCGTCCAGCGGCATCGGTCGGGCGGCTGCTCAAGCGCTGCGCCGCGACGACACAGTGGTTTGGACTGGCAGCTCCAGTCTGGAGGACCATCCCGCATCGCGCCGTTTGCATCTAGACGTAACAGATCCTGGGAGTATCCGGCATGCTATAAACCTTATACGCGAACAGGACGGCATGCTCCACGGCATGGTCAATGCGGCCGGCATTGTCCGAGATGAGTTTCTTCTGCAAAGCCACCGTGAGAGATGGGAGACTGTGATGAACGTGAACTTCTGGGGGACGTTCGAACTAATGAGGGCGGCATCACGCTTGCTAATCAACGCGAATTGCGACACAAGCATTGTCAATGTTGCATCGGTATCAGCTTTGCATCCACGTCCAGGCCAAGGCGCTTACGCAGCGTCAAAAGCCGCCGTGCTGGCACTGACGACGGTCGCCGCTCAGGAATTGGCGCGGTGGAACATCCGGGTCAACGCCGTGGCCCCCGGGTTTATCGATACGCCAATGCTGAAATCGTTGTCGGCGGCGCAGCGGGATGGCATCCGCCACCATGCCTTGGCGGGCCGATTGGGAACTGCCGATGAAGTCGCCGGAGTTATCAAGTTCTTGCTGTCGCAGCAAAGTTGTTATGTGACGGGAACAGTGATTACTGTCGATGGAGGTTTGTTGGCAGCAACACCGCCCCTCGTTCACCCCAAAACAGAAAGGAGTGGACTTCATGTCCGTTGACGAAACTCAGATTTCAACCCTGGTGCGAGAAATCTTGGTCACTCGCGTGGGCCTGACCCATGACGAAGTTGGGGAACTCGCCCCCACTGAATTATTGTTTGGAGAAACGAGCCGATTAGCGTTGGACTCCGTCGACGTCTTAGAGCTGGCCATGGGAATGGAGCAGCGGTTCTCTGGCCACTTTGGCGATGAAACTGATGTCGAGGTACTGAAATCCGTAGCGGCCATCACACACTTCTTAAACACGGCCGGCGACCCTGAGGTGGTCATCCCATGAAGCATCGTGTTTTCGCGATGGGAATTGGAATTATCTCAGGGTTCGGATATGGCCGTCTCATCTTTTGGGATCAGCTCATTGCGAATCGAACGGCCGTCCGCGCCAGTCAGCGTCTCAAGGCGCTGGGCTTTGCGTCGCCGATGGCTGCTGAGATCCCGGGTATCAGCCCGGCGAAAATATCGCACGGCGGCGATTTGCTGATCAGTTTGTCCATTCCCGCACTGGTCGAGGCACTGGCGCAATCCGCCTTGTCACCCAGAGATTTATCTGGCACAGGATTCATCATGGGCACCTCGCTAGGCGGAAATGACAGTCTGGAACGCATGGTCAATGGGCAGTCTGAATCGCTGATTGTCATCTCTGAATTGGCGGAGCGCCTAACAAAATTCTTTAAACTAAGCGGTCCGATGGCGATTGCCTCGGCAGCATGCGCCGCGAGCGCTCACGCCGTCAGCATGGGATTCGATCTCGTCCATTCGGGCGCATTGCGCGCCTGTGTGGTGGGTGGTGTTGACCCGCTCGTTACCCTGACTATGGCGGGCTTTACAGGACTGAAGGTCGTGAGCAAGCGTGGCGCCCGGCCCCTTGACACCGAGCGCGATGGCTTGTCATTGGGAGAGGCCGCATGCTACCTCGTTCTCGTTGCCGATACGGCGGTTGCGGATACCGCCCGCACCCCTTTGGCGGAGGTTCTCGGATACGGATCAGCCAACGACGCGTATCATCCGACTTCTCCGCATCCCGAGGGCCTGGGGGCTGAATTGGCCATGAAGCGCGCCATGAACATGGCGATGTTGGACCCGGAAGACATTGATTACATCAACTTACATGGCACGGGCACGGTCGTAAACGACGCGGTGGAACTTATGGCCGTATCCCGGGTATTTACCAACTTCCGCTCGCCGCCCCCACCGGTCAGCTCCATCAAAGGGGCGATTGGCCACACCTTGGGAACAGCCGGAGCCATCGAATTGGCAGCGACCGTCATGGCACTCGACACGGGCGTGTTTCCCGGAACGTTCGGGCTCATGCATCCAATGGCCGAGGCGCGCCACATCCCGATGCTGCGCTCGGCCACACGACTCCCTCACGCGCGGGTGGCCCTGTCCAATTCTTTTGCGTTTGGAGGACACAGTGCGACCATTGCAGTACGAAAGACCGGGTGACGAAATGGCGGACGTAATTGTGGTGGGGGCTGGCATTGCGGGACTGACTGCGGCGTGTTACCTCGCCTCCCAGGGTGCAGACGTGACCGTGCTGGAGCAGCATGCCGTGGTGGGCGGATATTGCTCAATGTTCAAGCGGGGACATGTCTGGTTCGATGCGGCGGTTCACGTCATTGGCGGGTTGGGTCCCGGCGAAGTGCTGACAAACCTCCTTGATGCGTGCGGGGTGTCCTTGGAATGGGTTCCCGTAGATCCACTTTTCGCAATCTACCAGGCCGGCCGGTTGTATGACACCTGGGATCGGGGGCTGTCGGACTGCATCCGGCGTGAAGTGTCACGTCCGTCACGCCAGATGCACCGCGATTCGTTCCGCCACTGGATAGACCAGCGTCCGTGGGCGCAAGCCCGCCAAGTGCTGTTGGAATCCAGCAGCACACTGTACACCGGCATGGCGCCCGACGAACTGTCGGCGTTCAGTGCGGTGTCCATGTTCGATAGTTATTATCATGGAGGATTTTATCCCCGCGGCGGTTCGCGGCAGTTGCCCGAGGCGCTTAAAAGACATCTGGTTCGGCACAAGGCTGAGGTAAAGACGCGCACTCGCGTGGTTGGCCTCAGGTTGGACAAGGCATCGCAGCGATGGTCCATAACGACAACACGGGGGCACTTTTCCAGTCGAGCGGTGGTATGGGCGGCCACGCCAGACCGCTTGAGTGAACTGATTCCTGTCGACCTGCCGCGTCTCGATCCCGGAACGACAGCCCTCATCCTCTATCTTGAAGCAGGGACGGGTCTAAAGATCGACCCGGTGCCGGAATCAATGCTCTGGACCGAAGGCCCGCGAATGGTTTCTCCCGACGAACTATTCACGACCTCGCAAGTACATGCCGTGTTGTCGATTCCAACTTTAGGGGATCCGTCGCTCTGTCCCCCGGGACACCAGGTGCTCTCGTTTGCGGTTCCGACCCGGGCGACTCCCTATCGCCTGACAGAGAAAAAGGCGTATGCGGCTGCAATTATCGCGGCGGTGGAACGCGGCACCGGATGGCAAGTCAAGGATTCCGTGCGGCGATGGGAGCTTGCGCAACCGTCTACCATGGTGCGGTATACCGGAAATTGGAATGGAGCTCTGTACGGCTGGAACCGCTTTTTGCCCTATGAGGGGATTCCCACCCGGCTTCCCTATGCCAACCTCGTGGCGTGCTCCCATTGGGGGCGTTATGGGCACGGGGTCTATGGGGCCGCGATCTCCGGGCAGCGTGCGGCTGAGGTGTTGCAACGGAACGGGTTGTCCAGAAAACAGGAGGCGTTGTGAGCATGTTCCCTTCCGAACGATGTTTTGTGGTGGCGCAGCCGAACGATCTGGCTGATGCAGCGGTTGCCCTGTCGCGGACAGGCCGTTACCTCATCGTTGAAAACCCCAATACCGTGGATGGATTATGGCGATGGACCCGCGCGTGGAAGATGTCGAGTGCCGCGATTTGGATTTTCACAATGCAAACGGTCAGCGTGCAACACTTGACCGTCTCACAGGTGTCATCACTCTCGTCCCAAAGCCTGCGGCGCATTCGTCGGCGTGTGGTGCGCATCGGGAACACTCAGCATCTGGTACTGCTGGGTCCCTGGCAAGTGGCCCTCTCCCACGAAATGCCGCTCTATTTATGGGATGGGCACCACACTGCGCCGCTCAGCACCTGGGATGAGATTCGTCAGGCGCTCGCGTCGGGTGTCTTGATTCCCAGGGACCGATCCGGCGACGTGGCGGAGGTTTTAAGCTGATGAAGCGCGTGATGGCATTCCCAGGGGTCGGAACACATTATGGCGCACTGGCCAGTGATTTCTCCGCGTTGCTGAGTGTCTTTCCCCATTTGGCGGAACAGTTCTCTGAGGTGTTGGGATGCTCGCTCCAAGAAGTTGTCGACAATCTCGAAGTGTGGGGTCAACGCCCTCGCTGGGGCACGGTCATCGGCGTCATTTACGGCATTCTCCTCGGACACGCGTGGATCGATGAACATGGTCCGCCCGACGCGTTTACTGGTCTCAGCAATGGAATGTATGTCGCCTGTGCTTTGTCTGGGGCTTTGTCCTCCACCAAAACGGTTGATCTGTGTTACCAAAGGGGGCGCCTGATCGAACAGATGACGGATGGCCGAACCATGATGACCGGTATCGTTGATGAGATCGAGCAATTACAACTGGAGGCCATTGTTGACGAAGTGCAGTCGGAAAACTTGGTGGAAATTACCGGATACAACACGCCAAGCCAATTTGTCGTTGGGGGGACGGCGCAAGGCGTTCGAAGCGTGCTAGAGAAGGCGCTAGCTCGATATGGGAGTTTAATTTTTGAGTTGGGAGTTCCGGTCGCTTTTCACTCATCTCTGATGCAGGGTGTCAATGACCGCTATGTCGCCGAGGTGCTTTCCCAGTGCCGCTTGACGGATCCCCGTAGTCCCGTTGTCTCCAGCATATCTGGCGACGTGCTGGATGACGGTCCGTCCATTCGCAGCCATTTAGCCAGGCTCTTGAATCGGCCCGTGCGGTTTGCCGACGTGGTCCATCGCTGCCGCGAGTTGGGCGTTGAGGAATGGATTATAGGAGGTCCGGGGCGCACCGTACTGGGTCTCCTGCCAGCGACGGAGAAAACCGTACTTGCAACCCGATTGTCCGAGGTGATCGGCCGATGACCCGTCATTATATGGTGCTGTATGGAACCGTGGAGGCGCTGTTCGGGCTCTCTGGCGCTTGGTTCCTAGCAACGATTAACTGGTCGCTGTACCAACACTTCCACAACCTTATGACGTTGGGGCTTGTCAATGCGATTCTTGCCGGGCTGGGACTATTAAAGGGTCCGGCCGGAGCGCTTGGGGATCGGGGGCAGCGGCGCCTATTCATTGGTCTCAGTCTTTGGACGCGCACCGGAGCCGCCATGCTGGCTTTGCTGGATCGCGATCTAGCTTCCCTGTTGTGCGCCATCGGAATATACGCCATCGCCCAAACTGTCTTTCGCCCCAACCTCACGGCATCACTGAATGAACAGGTGCCTGACGTACAAAGGACCTTCCAAAATCAGCGCTTGTTGGGAATTCAGGTTCTGTCTCGCGGGATGGGACTCGTGGCTTTTATGGTCTCACCTGTTGGACAGGCGGCGAACAACTATGCGCTGGGAACGCTCATGGCGGCAGTTGCCGTTCTCGCCGTGTTCCTGCCGACGGTGCACCACAAAATCACACAGCCCAACACCAGGCATCGCGCGGTGGACTTAACCGGTCTGGGAGCTCTTCGGCAAATAGATTTGGTGTATTGGTCGCTGCCGGGATATGCATTGCTCAATTGTGGCATGGCGCTGGTGACAGGCAGTTTGCCGGCTCTGACAGTGACTATGCTGCACGGGGACCATTTGGTTTACGGATTGCTGATGGCAGCCTCCCTCGCGGCCATGACGCTCGGTACACTGTGGGGAAACTGCTGGGCTTCCTTATCGACCCAACGCCGGTTGTATGGAAGTCTGGCGGCGATTCCCGTAGTCTATGGCGCATGGATTATCGAGGCACACCTCTGGATGGCTTTTGCGGCTCTCACTGTCTTGGCAGCCATTGGGGGGCAGTTGTCGGCGCTAATTGTTGCCTATGAGCAGCATCGGGTAGATTCGCGCTACAGAGGAGCAGTGACTGGAATCACGTCAGGAGTGACGGGGGCCATGGGGGGGGCGGGCTCGCTGACCCTCGTGTTCGTGAGCGGCTGGCCTCTTGTGCATATGCAGATGCTCATCGCCGCCATATTTGGCGCCGCTTTTCTGGTGCTCGTCGGGGCTTTTCGCCGATTCTACCGCAGCGTTGGAATAAATCCTAACAGAAAGGAGATGCAGAGCAGTGCGGGTGTTGGACTTTAGCAGAGCCTTGGCGGCTCCTCTGTGTGCACGGCTTTTGGGGGAACTCGGGATGGAGGTCTGGAAAATCGAAGATCCGGAGCATCCCGACCTGGCCGCCGGGTGGGGCCCCTTTGCCGATGGCGGCCAGAGCCTCTATTATGCCGGGCTGAATTGGAATAAGAATCAGAAGTCTGTACGCCTGGGCAGTCCCGAAGGGCGCGCCGTGGTTCGCGGCTGGGTGCGTCACGCAGACGTCGTGGTTCACAATTTCCGTGCTTCCACATGCCGCCGGCTGGGACTTGACTACGAGAGCTTGGCCGCTGTAAACCCCCGGATTATTATGGGCACATTTCAAGCCTTTAGGACTAACGACCGCCCCGGGCTTGACATTACGGTTCAGGCCGCGCTGGGATTGGCGCAATCGCTGCCGGACCAGCCCCCGCAGCGCCTGGGGGTGCCCGCAATCGACATTGTGACGGGCTTGCTCGGAACAATTGGCATTCTTGATGCTATTAGTCGCCGACGCGTGACGGGCGTCGGCGAAAGCCTCGTTTTCTCATTGGATACAGCCAGCCTCCTGCTTCTAAACCATGTGGCCATCGGAGAACTGAACGGCTCAGCGGTCCACCCACACGAGCCCCACCTCAATCCCGCCATCGTGCCCAACGGATTATTTCAAACCCAGGATGGTTGGATTGCGCTGTGTGCTCCCTCCGACGACGCCTTTCGCCGCCTGTGTGAGGCCTTGGGGTTGAAGGAACTCTACCAAACCCATGCACACGCCGCCGATCGGGTTGCTCATGCACCAGTTGTCACCGAACAGATTAAACAAGGAATGGAACGGTGGTCGAGCACCGACTGCGTACGCGCTCTTAAGGAGGCGGGCGTTGCGGCTGAACAGGTTCGGCCCGTACAAACCATCGATTGGGCGCAATATTGCGACCTCATCGTCACCGATGCAAAAGGACACCGCGTCATCCGAGCGGATGTGTCGCATCAGCGGACCTGCAGTCGGCGCAAATGCGAAGGGGATGCTCCAGATTCTGTTAATATGGTGCCATGATTAGGGATTCATGGGCATGGACCTTCGATGGCCTGATCGGAGTTGCCCTTGTCGTGAACTTTATAGTGCTGGTCCATCACGTTGGATCGTCCGCCAGCCTGTCGGGAGAGGTTGTTGCTACCGTATTGTATTTCATCAGTCTGCTCGCGCTCCGGCTCCGTTCCGGTCGTGGGGCTACGGCTGCCTTGATTGGCATGTTTCTCTTTACCACGCTGTTGGTGGTGGTACTCTCCCGAACATTTGGCTTTTTGGTATTTGTTGATCTTGGGGTGTTGGGACTGCGGCTGCCCAATCCGTGGCTGCAACGCATCGCGCTTCCCCTGATCGCATGGGTTCTCTGGCTATTGTATCCCTCGTCTTCTCATGTTACATGGCAATCCATGATCAGTGCATTGATTGCCTCTGCGGGGTCTTTTGGACTCGGCTGGGTAATCCGCTACATGCAGGAGGTTAACGAACGACAAAATTTACTAGTTGAGCAGTTGTCACGCGCTAATGAAGAGCTGGCGACGTCACGTCTTCGTGACCGGCAGTTGGCTATGCTGGAAGAACGTACCCGCATTGCCCGCGATTTGCACGACACATTGGGAAATGCGCTAACCGCCATTACCTTGCAATTAGAAGCATTGACCTACTTCGTGCGCTCACAACACCACGAATCGGCATTGGATGTCTTGACGGAAACCAAGGCGCTGTCACGCGAGGCGACGCGTCAACTCCGATCCTCGGTGACCGAGCTGCGGCGTTCGCTCATGTCGCTCGAACGCGAGCTTCACGGAATGCTGGAAAAGGCGCAGGAAAGACAGAACTGGACGACGCAGTGGGACGTTAATCTAGCGGGAGATCCGCCGTCCACCGAGCTGAACTACGCAGTGCTGCGCATCGGGCAGGAGCTATTGACAAATATTGAGCGGCACGCGCGAGCAAGCTCTGTGGGTGTCATGTTACACAAGAACGATGAGGGGATAACCCTCTCAATTCGTGACGATGGACAAGGGTTTGACCCAGCGCGGATACCGTCAGGACACTTTGGCCTCGCAGGAATACGTGAGCGGGTAGCGTCATTGGGAGGGGCGTTCGACATTGCCAGCAAACGAGGCAGCGGCACCCGGGTGACGGTGACGCTTCCTACGACACAGGGCCAGGAAGGAACGATGTCGTCATGATTCGCATAATGATCGCTGATGATCAGCCGATTGTCCGGCGAGGGTTGCATACCGTGCTGGCGGCGGAGCCGGATTTTCGGGTTGTTGGTGAGGCTTCCACCGCAGCCGAAGCCGTCACCCTGGCAGGATCCCTTCGGCCCGATGTGGTCTTGATGGACATCCGGATGCCCCCTGCCGACAGTATTGGTGCTGTGCGCGAAATAGCGGACCATAACTGGGGCCGAGTCATCATGCTGACAACTTTCGATACAGAGGAAAATGTGGTCAGGTCGCTGAAGGCCGGTGCATCAGGCTTTCTATTGAAAGATGTGGAAATTAACGAGTTGGCGAACGCCATTCGCAAGGTGATGAGCGGCCAATCGGCCGTACAGCCTGAATTGATTGCCATGTATCTGCCAGCGCTGTTGGCTCCCCACCGTGAAGAGATTCTTACTCCGCGAGAAAGGGAGATTTTGCAACTCGTTGCAGGGGGCCGCACGAATGCCGAAATTGCTGAGGTCTTGTTTGTGTCGGATAGTACCATCAAAAACCATCTGACCAACATCTTTGCGAAGCTAAAGACACGAAATCGGACGGAGACCATCGACAAAGCACGACAGCTCCGGCTGATAGATTAAGGGCGGATCGGCGAGAGGGAGAGTGCTTGTGAGAGGTCTCGGGGTGAGAGCTGGCTGCGGATGCGGTGGGAATTCCGTGCGACCGGCAGGTTGCGACATGGGTCCAAATGCTTATGGCTGTGCTGACAGCATCATCGGTATTGGCCAACCCCTGTTCCGCATGGGGTGCCCTATTCCATACATAGGGTGGTTGTGCCTGGGGATTCGCTCCGTCGCGTCAGGACCGCCCATTATTGACTGCCTCCTTTGGTAGGCTTAATGGCCTAAATAATTGTTTGAACAATGCGGAAACAATAAGCGCCTCATCTCATATCTTAGACTCCGCGTGTCAATAAACGGCTTTTGGATTCAAATAGACGGAATATGCCGCAGGGATTGAGATGCGGTCGCGAATACATTGTCCCCTCTTACCGCCGGTCGACTTATCCGGTGGTCCCAACATTTTCCCTCATACGGGGATTGCGTTAGCCACGCGGGTCCTAGCGGACCGCGCCCATTGGTTGACCGTGGTGAATGGCGGGATCCCGCGCGGGCGCGTATTGCCCTCAGTGTTATTCACTTAATGCAGTGATGAAAGTGTTCACGCAGCAAACCTCTCTCGGTATCTGCACTGTTCCTTTCTTGTCTGATGTCACGCAGACACCCCGTGACCTATCCGGTATCGTGCTGCAAAATGTCCACGGTTGAAAAAGGGCTCCGCACGGGGGACGTGAACTCTACGGGGGAGTGCTTTCGATCAGTGCGCAAGGAGAGAATCGCGTAGTGACGATTTCTGCGACCCCGTCATCGAGGGTCGCGCAGGCTCTGTGAGCGTGCTGAACATCGGGACCCGGGGTCCCACTGACAGGCACCCTGAAGAGGACGCCGCCTGATCGCAACGCGGCTGTCGACAAAATGGTTTGTACTCTCTTACAGCGCGATGCCGAGGGTCGGCGAGGTCTCGGGAGCGGTTCCCGCGACCCATCCATAACCCGCCAGGACCCGCCCTATCACTCTGAGAGGCAACTAGATCGGGAACGATCCGGCTGGACCGCTCCATCACGGTCGGAACGTAAAGGGTGCGGTCAACCGCGCGGCGGGTCCCAGCCACCATGGTAAAGATTGAGTCAGACAGGGGGTGAACACCGCTGGATAGGGTCTTTCTCGGGTTGGGTATGTGGCTCGGGGAGTTTACCCAGGGTGACCTGGTCGCGGTGTGTTTGGGTCTCGGTCTCACGCGTCGGCCGATTTGGGTAAGCCAGGCCAGATCCTCGGTGCGAGCTTGAACCGTAGGCCAAGTGGGCCAT
Organism: Bacillota bacterium; assembly: GCA_021806205.1. GTDB lineage: Bacteria > Bacillota > Sulfobacillia > Sulfobacillales > Sulfobacillaceae > Sulfobacillus_B. The sequence continues at coordinate 18,245 of JAJZXX010000063.1, forward strand.
GGATGTTTGGTCGTTCGCCCATGGCATCCCCGGCTCGCCTAGTCGATGGTGGAATAGAAAACTCGGTAGAGAAAGATGATGCGAGTCATGGACTATCAGGGGATCGCCCGTCGGATGGCATGGGTGTTGGCGCCTGTCGCCATTATTGTGGGTTTGCTGTCTGACCAGCACAAAAATCTGGGTCTGGCGCAATGGGCAAACCCGTTAAAGACTATTGGGCGTCATCAGTCTAAGCCGGTTCATCGCTATCGGGGACTGGCGGGGTCGTTAACGCCTTTTTCCGGTTCTATTTATATTGCTGACGAAAAGGCGAACCGAATTATTAAAGTAAACGTTCACAAGCGGATTTTGTGGCAAGCGCATGTGCCGATGCCGGATGATGTCAATCCAATGCCCGGCGGGGGACCGCTCATCGTGAATTCGGATGCCCATCAAATCGTCTATGAGGTGTCGCCGAAAACCGGCGCGGTACTCAAGGTGTTTGGCAAGATGAATCACTCAGGATCGGGTCCCGGGGAACTCTATATTCCTGAGGATTCCTATGGAATGCCGAACCATCGCATGATGATTACCGATCCCGGCAACGAGCGTGCCATTATCCTTAACCGTAAGACGGGAAAAATTATATGGCAGTATGGCCATACGGGCATAGAAAGCACACGCCCCGGCTATCTATACTGGACCAATAATGCGGTGCCGCTCTCGGATGGCAATGTATTAATTACCGATGGGGCGGCACCTGGCCAGCCGCAGCAACTATTGGAAGTTAATGCCCGGGGGCGGCTAATCTGGCATGTGGCATTACCGCGTGCCATCGGCTACCCTTCTGACGCGATGCCAGTGGGTCCGAGTCTATATGCCCTAACGGGTTACGGGAATCCAGCGGGGCTCTATGTGGTTAATCATTTTGGCAAGATTGTCTGGTCTTACGATGTGAAAACGGGACCAGGCCGTTTAAATCACGCTTCGTCGATTAACCGGTTGCCCAATGGTAATTTTCTGGTATCTGACGATCAGAATTATCGTGTGGTGGTGATCGATCCGACTACTAAAAAAATCATTTGGCAGTATGGAACCACAGGCGTCCCTGGAACCGGTCCTAACCACCTCTTAGGCAATACCGACACCAAGGCGGTGGGCGAACCATTGCCCCCTTATGTTCCGTGGGAAGGCTATCGGTCACGATCGGCTTCGTCTCGGCGAAAAGCATAACCACGCCATTGGGGGGTACTGCCCAATGCTGTCAGGTTAAGCAAAAAAATGATTAATTTCTCGACAGGCCTCAGCGCCACGTGGGTTTAGAGTGGTTTCTTCCATGCTGTGTTCTGTCTGTTTCTGGATATGAAAGCGTA
>JAJZXX010000216.1 GCA_021806205.1 Bacillota bacterium
ATCGCACCCCACGACCAGTTCCGCCACTTCTTTTCGAAGAAAGTTTTGCAATTGCTGGCTTAACCGCACTGAATCCATAGAAATCCTCGTCCCTTCGGCGACATTTCTTTCCACAATAAACCGCCGCGTCCAGGATGTCCAGCGCAAGATTTCGGTAACGTTGGCATCAAAGCTTGGTCAGGGAAAACTCCTATTTATTCACTTAATCGTTATGGCGTCAATTGTTAATAACAGAAAGTGCGTAAGAGCCGAGGATTTTGGCAACCGTCCAGTCAAACCGATGTTCGCGATTCATTGGCGACGCCGGTTTGCGGCAAGTCTCGCCGGCAAGGAAGGTGGTGTCATAGAGTTCGGCAGGAAACTTCCGTTATTCGCCAGGTATTACCAAGTATGGAAGTGATATAGTCACAAAGATAAGCTGCACCCCAATGGGGGTCTCCGGCGAGACTCAGCGAGGGCAGGAGGGCGATGTTCGCCGTCAAGTACCGCTTCCGATGGCGATCAATATACTCCAGTTCTCCGGCGGGGGATACGTCGGCCCAGCGGACCCCGCGAACCACCCGGAACGGAGGCGCAGTCAATGGCGTGGGCGGTTTCGGCAGCGTCATCATCGTCCTCCAGACTTTCGTAGACCTCATCATCGTTCCCCTTCGCGAACGTCGACCGACTGAGAAGAACCTCTCAGTGTGTATAACGCCGGTCCGTGGAATTAGGTAACACGGATCGACGCATGATTCTTTAACCGAAAGCGAACACTCTTGCTTTGAGGAATACTCGCTCCCGTTAACGCCCTACCCGCTGGGTGCACATTCGGGCCCGTACGTGCAAATCAGGCAGTCCAAACGTCGCTACATCGAGCCAGCGTACCGCCGCCATTACCTCCGTTGTCTCGGCTTTCCTAATAAGACCGCCACGAGACCGCCATGCGCCCGGTCATCACGGGATTGGTGGCTGACGCGTGATCGTTAGTCACATACGACAACACCTTGCCGCGCATCCAATCAATACTCGTGATGGCCGTTTGGCCTCGGTCTTGCAAGCGCACCGCATAAATCCCCGGATAGGGCGGTAAATAATAGGAGGTCAGTAGGTGCACGACGGGAACCGCGGCTTTTTCTGCCATCGCCAGTGAGCGGCCTGCCACTTGAATCGTCCAATCGCCTTCAGCCCAGTCCAATTGGGTTTGGCCATCGACTAGGTATCGATACGCCTGAATCCCGTCGCCTAAGTTGATGCGGCCGATGGCGGCGACCGGAGGGCCTCCTGCCCAGACGGGGTTGTGCTGTTCCAGGGCGCGGAGGTAGTTCGGTGAGCCTTTCGCGGGCATCGGATTCGGCAACCGCACGGCTCCAAATCGCGCTACGTTGCCCTCGAACATCCGATCCTGTAATATTGCGGGATTATTCACATGCAAGGGTTGCCGCGTGTCCCAAAGGCTCACTTGATACGCGTCGGGGAGTGCCGCTGTCATCGCGGTCAGATAGCCGGACGGGCGATTGGGTAACATCGTGGGAGCATTTAAGGCCAACGTGGTATGCGCCCGAATCGCTTGCATCGCCTGGATCACGGTGGGATTAAAGGTGGTCGGAATGGGACTCGCCGCAAACGCACTGCCCGTGACCAAGACCATGGCGGCCATGGTGGAAATCCCTACGCCGGCGCTGAATTTTCGCGAACTCATAGAAAAAACCTCCTCGTTTTATCGTAGCCATGATTAGGCTCGCAAAAGATAAACGCCGGAGCACGGGCTGAGGTTACATGTTTTAGAGAGGCGGTCTTTAGAATGGAACCGTAGGCACACCCGAACACACCGTTGCTTAACAAACAAAGAAACTCCCGGACGGCTAGACCCGAGAGTTTCATGCCTAAGACACGATGTCAGCTTGAGAGAAAGGACTCGTCATCAGCGCGGGGAGCGGCTGTGATGCACATACGCCCCCAACAGCGCCGTAAGGAGTCCCTCAAGGGGCTGCGTTGAGGATCCCTCCGCTCGGACGTGGAGTGGATGTCCGTGCGACTTGACCGTGGCTGGCAATGACGGAATTCAATTGCGTGTCATGGACGGCATCCGTGTGATCCTCCATGCATCAACGTTTAAGTGCTCTCGTCGCGATAAATGTCGGTACATTATACTCATGTAATCTGCCGCTACCATTGGTATCCTCATACAGGTCAGTCAAAATGAACCCCGCTTTTAATTGTCCGCCGATCTGTTCTTCTAGAGTATGGGAGAATTGAATTCCAAGATCGTTATCCATACACTCTTGATATAGTCGGCTATCACGTAAAGGATTGAAGGGAAGTGGAGTTTTCAGAGTGGTTTCTTCCTCGTCAAAGACATAGTTGATGCCATTATCCATACCCGCAACGAGTAAACCGCCTTTCTTCAAAACTCGATCACACTCATCCCAAACGTGGAACACATTTTCAATATAACAATTGGACACGGGATGAAATATCATGTCAAAGGACGCGTCTTCAAATGGAAATCGTTGTGTCATATCAGCTTTCACAATTTGAATTGCATATCCTTCCCGTGTGGCCACCGTTAATTCGCTGTCTAACTGCTTTTGTGAATAGTCCATGACGGTACATTCTGCACCTAAGGCCGCAAATACCGGCATTTGTTGTCCGCCACCCGCCGCAAGCCCCAAGATTTTGGAACCGGTGAACTGGGGAAACCACTCTTTAGGAACCGATTTTGTTGGGGTGAGTACGACGTTCCATTCACCTTCGGTCGCCTTCACATAGGTTTCGTGAGAAATCGGTCTCCCCCATTCCCAATCTTCCTCTACCCACCTATCAATAACAGAAGAATTAATGTCTCGATAATTCATGCTCATAATGTCCTCCTTACAGCAATGCCTGTATGAACTCTCCCCCCGCCTGGCTACGCCGAGGCGGGGGTTTCAGGGTCGCCCCCAAAGCTTTCCTGGCTCATTGATCGCTGCGCGAGACCGTTGGCCCCAGACGGCTTACGCTGCTCTCCCCATACTTGACTTCGGACCGTTCCGGCCCTAGTTTCCGAAAAATCCCGGTTGTTTTGTGAGATTTGGTAAGCGGATCTCCGGAAAGAAGCTTTTTGATACCCCGCTTCGCGATCACCGCGGCCGCATTGTGGTCGGCATTATCGGTGTGTCCGCAACGCTGACAGACAAACTCAGCCTGTGAAGGCCGATTGTCTGGGGAGGTGAATGTGCAGACGGCACATTCCTGCGAACCATACGCGGGTAGGACGGTGATGACAAGCTTGCCATGACGCAGCGCTTTATAGGTGGTAAACGAGACGACTTGTCCCCAAGCCGACGACAAGACGGCGCGGTCTAGCCCGGCTTTGGCTGCCGCTTTATTAGGCAGAAACCGTCCTTGGGCATCCGTTTTGGCCTTGGGGCGTTTGGTCATATTTTGGGTCTTCAGATCCTCGAACACATACAAACTTGAGTTTCGCACCCTCACAATACCGTGTTTTTAGACGCCCACCATTCCGCCAATCCTTGAAAACACCCACCTTTTCACCATTCCATTTTAGCGATTTATGCGGACTTATTGAATGCTTGTAAC
>JAJZXX010000129.1 GCA_021806205.1 Bacillota bacterium
CAAGTCAGGTACGCAGGAACTTGCGAGAAACAAACTGGGCTATGGATGCGAAAGTCCTCCATCGCAATGCAGAGAGTTGGTCTCGCCAGCCAATTCTCAAGCTTCAAGCAATGGAGAACATTAGCCAACGGGGTGCAAACCGACCTCTCGCACGCGTTGGGTTGCACTTATCATATCACAGTTATCGCGCAAGGCAAGCGAAAGCCGTGTTGTGCCAAAATTCTGCCGTCAAGAACTGGGTCGATGCCCATATGCGAACCAATGGCGGCTGTTCCGAAAATTAACGGCTTCAAACGAGGTGGTGGAGGCAACACGAAGCCAAGGGCTCGTAACTGTTTCTCTCGACCGACACCTCGCTGTCCTTGGTGGCCATGATGGAACTCTACACCGCGCGCCAGACCATTGAAGTCTTTTTCAAAGAGATGAAGCAACCTCTGCAGCTAGGACAGTGCCAATCCCGAGATTTTGATGCGCAAATTGCCCACGTCACCGCCTGCCGTATCAACTATACTGCTCGCTGGTCAAATTTTCTTAACATACATATGTGTGTCGTGATCAACATGGAGATCTGCGCTGGTTTTCGGGTGAGTGCGCATTTTTCGTCCGTGAGCAGTTATAGGTCACTGGGTGACCTCTTGTTGCCATCTGCGCGTGACGGTTCAATACGCTATTAGTGTCACCTAGTGACATACCGGCGTGCTCCTAGTCAACCAATCACAGTAAGGTCGAATGACACCTGCTGTCATCTCGGGTAATTGCCATGTATTTAGGGGGGCTTACCATTGATTGGTGTTGCAAACTGTCCGCTTCGCGCCCTCGCTAAGCCGTGATCCATCAGGCCTGGGGATTTTATGAAAAGGCTTTTGGTTGGTCGATAGACCCAACACATAGTTGCTGAATAAATGGACAGATTCGCAAAACTGCGGTAGCATGCCAGGCAGGGAAGCGTTGGATACGCCGCCACTTTCTGGCAAGCGAGGGATCCCCCATGCAGGATCAGGAATTTTCCCCGGAACTCATCCGTCAATTGCGGAATGTCTGCAAGCACCACCCCCATCCCCGGGTCCGACAGCAAGTCCAAGCCGTGTTGTGGCACGCCCTCGACTTTTCCGACCCCGATATCGCCCTGGCCCTGGGGGTCACCGTCGAGACCGTGCGATCGTATTTGGGCAAGTACGCGCAAGGCGGTCTCGATGCCCTGCTCCGCTTTCAGGTCGAGGGCCGCGTCAGCGCCTTGGCCGCGCATACCACCAGCCTCGAAGAGGAATTCCGGCAACGCCCGCCGACCAGCGCCCGCAACGCATTGAGGCCTTGACGGGGATCTGCCGCAGTCCGAGCCAAGTCCGCGTCTTTATGCGGCAGATGGGGATGAAATGCCGTAAAGTCGCGCCGATTCCCGCCAAAGCCGACCCGGAGGCGCAGGAAACCTTTGTCAACAAACAGCTCGACCCCCGCGTGGCGGAAGCGAAAGCGGGCAGCCGCTACCTCTTCTTCATGGATGCGGCTCACTTCGTTTTTGGCACCTATCTCGGCTACCTCTGGGGTTTCGTGCAGATCTTGGTGCAGACGCCCTCCGGGCGGCAACGATTCAATGTGTTGGGGGCATTGAACGCGATTACTCGCGAAATCGTAACCGTCACCAATACCGGATACATTAATTCTCACTCGGTGGTCCCAACCATTTCAAGGTCCCGTCGATCGCGATCAAATAGTGGCGTTGGACCATCCAGTTGACGCGGTTGGCCGCAGGGGATCGCCGTCCCCATCCTCGCCGAGTTTTGTGAGAATGCGGCCGACGCCCCAGAGGAGAGCAAGCGCAGTTGTGTAAGAAGCCTACGCCGCTCTACCAGACCAGCCGTAGGGAGTGGGGCCGACTCCGACGCGCGGCGATGACATCCGTATCCAGCCAGTTCCCAGCAAAGGTTTGATAAATCCAGTGAATCGGGGCCGATCCCCTTGGCCTGCACGGTCGGCCATAGGGCGACCTGGTGTAACGCCAAGGTGTTCAACAGATGGGCCAGACGCATCAGGGTGTGAAACCCTTTCATCGCATTCCAATGACGTGAGTAGAGATGGGTGTAATGGTACCCGTAGTGCAGTACGGTGGTCTCCCGCAAGGATTTGCGATGATGACGCGGATGGAGGCGAAGCCTCTGGCAGGAGCTTCCCGTTAGCCCGCGTCGTACCCCGATCCGACTCCGCCCGCATTTTCCGCCTTGCTACAGCCTGATTCCGTTACCGCGACCCTGCCCCGAGGGCAGTCCTTGCCATGGCGCCGACTTTTTGCGTTGCACTTGGCAGCGGTTTGATGGCAAGCCGCCGTCACTAACTGATGTTCGGCAACTCAACGGGCTAGATTCGATCTCAGTATGCCCCCCCAATCAGCCCCGGTTGTCGGCTTGGCTATCCATGCGGGGTGGCAAGGGTTGCAGAGCGGCCCCCGTGAGTCGAACGAGAGTACAGGTAGCCCAAAAAGATCAATATTAATCCCGCAATATTCCACGCGGGCAGCACACTGAGAGCCACGCCTTGTGAAACCAACATCCCGCCGACGCCGGAGGCGAGCGCGCCCAAGGCAATGAGTAAATTATAAGTGCGCTTAGTCTTCCACCACGACCACACCGCGCCGACCAGCACCACGGTGCCGCCGACCGAGGCCATGATGGCATACATGACTTGGGCCAGGCCGAGAATCACCCCCTGGCCGCTGTTGAGCACAATCCAGGTGCCGTGAAGGTGTGGTGGGGCGGTCAATATGGATCCCATCAGTACGGCCGCACAAACCGCCATGCCAACTGTATACAGATGCCCCACCGTCCGAGAAAAGGCCAGGTAAGTGGTCCCGGCCGACATGGCTCCGACCAGGCTGGCGGAAGCGACGATGTAGAACTGATACAGCAAAAGTGTCCAGTGCGATTGGAGACTGAGCGCCTCTGCGCTGTAAGCCACCGCATAGAGCCCGAAGGACACCGTCCAGCAGACATAAAACGGGGCCCGCTGTTGCCGATAACGCGCTAGCAACCCCAGACCGAATGCGACCGCCAATGCGGTCGCAGCCCAAAACAAGATTTCGACCATTGCGATTCCGCCTTTTTTCTCAAGTTTTCGGCCTGCTCAGCGTGTTCGTCAGCTGAGATTCCGCTCGATGCCGTTATACACCCATTTGTCGCGGGCGTCGAGGCGTCTTTGGGGTATTTATCGGATGCCGGCCGAGCCTCAGACTTCCCCGAGTGAGGCGGGGGGCCGGGCATCCATCGGCGGACCCAGGTCTCCGGTCGACAACGCCACCAAACAATTATGCGGCGAACGAGGTGCGAACCCTAGCCGCCTAGATTAGCGGGTTATCACAGCAACTTAACACCCACCAAGAGGAGAAGGGGAAACTGTGCCCACGCATGGGCTGCGAGTCAAACCAACATGAATAAATCGCACCCATTGGGTGCGATTTAAAGAGGATAGAAAAATGGCTTCAGCATGCCGTTTGCGACTCTACCCGTTTTG
>JAJZXX010000138.1 GCA_021806205.1 Bacillota bacterium
CGATCGTTACCGCCTTAGAACGCACCGACCCGACTTTCCAACAGAAGTTGCAATCCTTATTAACTTTGAAATTTCAGCTCTTCGATACCGCGGCCTAATCGTTAATTGTAGTCTGCGAGGAGTATAGCAGCGGCGTCTGGAGCACATAGCGGATGCCCTGCATCATGTCGCCGAGGATAGACGCGGTGCGCGCAGAGCCGGATCATCCGCCTTATCCGAGGTGGTCACGAAGGCCAAGCAGACCATAGAGAGGCCGTATGTGGCAGCATTCAGCGCGACTACGACATCGATGGGCCCAGTGGCGGCTAACACCCCGGCCAGCGCGGGGCCCACAATTTGTGTGGATCTGCGGCAACCATTAGGCTGCCGTTGGCTTGGAGGTATTGATTGGGCGCGACCAAATCCTGTTTGACTTTCGCAGCGGCGGGCCAAAACCCGGCATCCATCCTCCCAAACACGACCGCTACCACCAACAACGACCCGATCGGGGGCATGCCGTGCGACGAGATCGCCACGAGAAAGAGCGTCGCCGCCAGGCGGACGGCGCCGGACCCCATCATGAAGTACTTCGGGTTCACACGGTCAATCAGGACGCCCCCCCCCCATCCAAGACAACAGAATCTGCGGGAGACTCATCGCAGCCATGATGAAGCCTAAGATCGCCGCTGATCCGGTGGCGGGGACCACCATCCAACTCAGCGCGAACAAAAACATGGCGTCTCCCAGCCCGGACACGAAACTGCCCACCCAAAACGTGACGAAGTTCTTGTTGCTGAAGATCATCAAACGCGCTCCTCTCCCATTGATGGGCATAGAAAAAGGACGCCTGCCCCAATTTCAGGTGCCCTTGCGGCGGTTTCCGTTATCCCGGCCCGGTCGAGTCCCTGATCGTGGCAGCGACGTCAAAAGGCAAAAAGGGCATACGAAGGCATTTTGCCGACGTCGTACCAAAACTCGTGGGATTCATCATGAAGCCTGCCATCGCGTGGATCGCCCAAGCGTAACACAAAGATCGGCGAAATTCGCGAAATTCCATCCACTGGGCGCGTCTCAAATGATTGGCACAGAATGCCTTGCCGGACATTTGGAAACTGCCTTGGGCTAGACCCACACGAGGCGGAAGCGCCCCTAGGTCAAATGGGGACCGCGGCAAGATTAGGGAAACTGGGAAACCGTGCGGCCCACTCATCACCCTTGTTACGCCAGATCAATGCCTTCAACGCTCTCGCCGACGCCGCATCCCTCCCCGATAGTTGGCAAGTGCTACTCCGATAATCACGAACAGCGATGCGATGCCACCCCGGAAGCCCATGGGTTCGCGGAGCACGATCCAGCCTAAGCCATACCCGATGACCGGCGTGAACATCAGCAACATGCTGGCTTGACTCGCACCCCGGCGCAAGAGGTGAAACCACAAGAGCATGGCGCCAATGGATACCGCGAGCACCAACCAAGCCAACGACGCCCACAATGTGCTGTGCAGCACCACGGTTGTTGAAGATTCCAACGTGAGCGCCAAAGGCCAGAGCAGAGCGGAACCCGCGAGCAATTGCCACGTATTCAAGACGGGGCCGGGCATCGAGATGCGAGCGACATGGAAATAGACGCTGCCAACGGCCATGGCGATTTGTCCGCCAACTATCAGCGCAATGCCCCACCAAGGCGCATGGCCCGCAGTGACGGATTGCCATGATCCGACCGCGAGTCCGACTGCACTAACCCCGAGGCCCCACCACTTTTGGGGAGGCAGCAGGCGTTTGAGCCACACCCGCTCGAGAATCATGACCACCAGCGGATTGATGGCAACAAAGAGATTGAAGAAGCCTGCCGATACAACGGTGAGGGCCAAGAAAGTGGCTCCCAAATATAACGTGGTATTGAGTGCCCCCAGTATAGCGATGGCCGTCCATTCGCGGCGTAAAGGCAGCAATGGCCAGCCTTTTAACGCACCGAATCCCAGGAGCAAAAGTCCGGCTAGGGAAAATCGTATGCTCGCCAAGATTAGCGGGGGTACCGAGTGCAATCCAATTTTGGTCGCAACGGCAGCAGATGCCCACAGGATCGTGTAGAGGATGGACTGAGCGATTAGCATGATAACCCCCCAAGGCCCACAACTAGTGCGAAGCCATCAGATTCTAACTGGTAGTATAACTAATAAAGAGTTAGAATGATCGCGAGGAGGAATGATTGTGAATCCGCCGATTTTCACTGCATTGGGCGGCACGCTCGGCATTGACTTTGTCAACACCGTGCAACATCACCGCGGCCAGGTCGTGGATTTGCTAGATGGGCCGGACGCCGTGAGCCGATGGTTGGCATTCATGAACCACACGGGCCGGCTTCATACCGCAACGTGGTGTGCGTTAAGGCCTGGCCCCTGGTCCATTGAACGATTGATCGAGTTTCGCCGGGACATCCGCTGGTTTCTTGATGCAAAGGCCGACCGACAAACGTTTTTAAACTCTTTAGCTGGCGCTGTCGCCGAGGTGCCGCTAGGTTTCCGGGCGCTCCACGAGGAAGACCACATGACTTTGGTGGCGATTCCTTCCATGCCTGGAAGTTTAGGTTTACGGTCTTTACTGGCTTTTGACTGGCTGAATCTGATGGTGAGTGGTGCGGTGAATGGGGTTACCTCGTGTGCGAATAATTCGTGCATGGCCTATTTCCTGGACCGACGGGGCCGACGCAAATGGTGTTCGATGGACACCTGCGGTAATCGGCAAAAAAATGCCCGGCATTATGCCAGACAATCCGGGTTGGCGTAAAGCGAGTGGGGCGGCCAAGCGCTGTCAGGGACTCACCATTTGTGGGCCAGAGGTCGAATACACTCAATGATGATAACGCTAGATGAAGAGATTATTGCACCCGAGGTATCAAACATCCGCATTCCCCTGCGTCTAGACCCGACGGAGCGGTCCTGGCTCTTGGACGTGCTGCAACTTGGCAAATTTTCCTGCCACGGAATGGGGTGGGGCTATGAAATAGGGGGCTTGTCCAAGAATAAAAAAGGCGTGATCCACCCCGCCCAATGAGCTGAAAGACGCTCTCCCCAAAATCCACTCGGGATCCCTGGCAAGGCCTTGGGTTCCTTCATTGCAGGAAACCCATGTCTTCATCGAAAATGGCGCCGATTAGCGGATGAAGCCGCTACGGACCGTGAGGGCGGGCCGGCCTTTGGTCCCGGGGATTTGCCCACACCATTCGCGCAGGCCGCGCACCGCCTTCAGCACCGACCAGGGTTCGCCATGCAGCGTGTGCCATCGCCGCGCATTCCATCCGAACCGGACGATGACGGGGGCCTTGCGCCCAATGCTGTCAGGTTAAGGACGCGCCCCCGGGAATCCCCATGTCTTCGATGATTAATGTCCATCCTCCGGATCAGATGGCATACCGGACAACACGCTATCGATGACGGTTTCCGCTCCCAGT
>JAJZXX010000145.1 GCA_021806205.1 Bacillota bacterium
CTGTCAGAGTGTTTAAACGGGCCGAAGCATTAGTGCCCACCTAGGAATTCGACAAGGGTGGCTGGCGTGCGCTCGAAATCACGTCGGTTATATGTCACGATGTGGGCTTGCAAACGGATGGCCGCTTCCGTGATGTGCGAATCCACGAGCCCGGGGCCCCGTTGGCGCATAATGTCAGCGGTGCGAGAATCGCATCTTCGTACGTGACCGACACAATGTCTAGGGCCTGCAATACCCCATGCGTACGAGACAACTCTTGCTCCTTGGCCGCACGGAGAATCTCCGACACCGTTAAAACGGAGCAGGCGAGACCGCCCTGGCCGGCTAACGCTTCCAACCAGTCCAGGGTAGACTGATTCCGTCTCAGCACCCAAATCAGCACATCGGCGTCAATCATGAAAGGGGCCGCTCCGCACCTTGCCGCAGTTTCCGCACATGTCGGGAATGTCTTCATACTGATATCAGAGTTCCGCGCCTTGCCGCAATGCACCGACTTGACACCGCCGCGCCAGCTCCCGCCTGACCGCATCCAGCACAAGCAGGTCCATGTCGGGACCCGGCGCACGCATTTCTTGCACAAGTTCTTCCGGTTAGGACAACACCAACCGTTCGAGCGCTATGCCAATCCTCTCATTGCCTTTCATTGTCGCAAACGGACCCTTGGATGTCTAATGCGCTGGCCACCGGCACCCCGCTCATTCGCAGAAACTTGTCGACAGGCCGCGACACCTCGAAGCCGATCCGCCACGGGAAACACAAACTAACCTTGGGAAGGTGCAGTACACCATCCCCTGACGAGGTCGGCCATGGACCATCGTTTAGCGGAACTAGTCGCTTCCAACAACTCTGAACGTTTCGCTAAATCGCTAATCGGCCCGTTACCTTAAGGCTACCGATTCCAGAGTAAGTTAATCCGCGTCCCAGTGGTCAGCCGCGACAAAAAAATTTCTTCATGGGGATTCCCCTCCATCACACCATCCGCATTGGCGTCCGCATGACGAACACGAACATAGTAACAATAGCCCGATCCATCATAAAATCCACATACCCAAAATATTTTCATTAAGATTTCTCAGGTTCGCACGAGAATCCACCGATTACCGGGCGCGCCCTTTCACTCAAAGATGGAGGAAATGAATATCCTAACAGGGGTGCCATGTCACTTGTCATCACTTGGCAAAGTTCCTGCATCGCATGCCCGCGGCTTGGTTCAACGGCCTCATTTGTTCCCGGTTCAGCCCATTCCCAGGTTTTTGCTGCCATCCAGCGCGAGGCAAAACAAGTACGACACCCAACTCTGGCCACTCACGGCTAGAGACTGACTCTAATCTGCGATATGACATTCATCCGTCCAATACATCTCCCGATCGCCCCGACACATGGTCCTGTGGTGTCATTTAGGGTTGTTTATAGGTCTTCATCTGTTCTCGGACCTGTGCAAGTTGATCCTCAGATAGAACTCCCATATGTCCCAGTACTTTCGCCCAAAGTCCCCATTGCGCCAGTTGCTCTATGGCTTGCACTCTTCGAACAGCACTGTCTAAAGTCTCCCCAACAGCTACAACACCGTGGTTTTGCAACAAGATACCTTGACTGACCTGTAACGCCTTTATAGCGTGATCTGCCAATTGCTCGGAACCATATGTGGCGTATGGGGCCACTGGAACGCGGTCACCCAAATCCAGAATTGCGTAATGCACGGCCGGGATTTCAACGTTCGCGATAGCAAAAGCCGTTGCGTAGGGGGAGTGAGTATGAACTACCGCGCCCACTGACGCAAATTGACGATATATAGACAAGTGAAGAGGCGTTTCTGAGGATGGTTTACGCTCACCGTCCGCCACCCGGCCTGTATCTAAATCAATTCCGACAATATCGGACGGAACCAAGTCACTTAGTGACATCGCTGTCGGTGTGACCCAAATAATCCCACGCCCTGAATCTCGAAAACTCAAATTCCCACTCGTGCCACTTACAAGCTTATCTTTGGCAAGTTGTCTTCCTACCGTAATCAAATCCTCACGTGTCGTCATTAGTCAATGCCCCTTTTCTGATTGTCTCCGGATCCGTGATACTGGTTCAACTTCTCCACACAATCTAAATTGGTCACATCTCATATCCGGCCGATCCCGAGATAGTGGTCACCCCGCGTACGCTTACCTACGTATTTCATCGCTTCCACGGGTCGCATTAATTGCCGGTAGGCCGCTAAATTGCAGCACTTCTAGAGCGTTGATAGGTACCGATGAGCTCGCCCCGAGAACGCTGCGCGTGATATAGGTCGTATTGTATTTTGACATTGGGCCGGTTAACGGCTTCTATCAATTCGACCGCCTGCTCCATCGTACCAAGAAAGATATCGGGGTAGTCCAAGGCATTGATCGGCTCAACCAACACCGTGATCCCTGCCTTGGACGCCAGGTCAGCCGCGTACTGGATGTTGTCACACTATGTACTCCACGCTTCAGACTTCGTCACTTCGGTCATAAGGCCGGCAAGACAGTTAAGTCGGGTCGTCCCCAATGCCGTCGCATATGACAGGGCCCTCTCTACACTCTCACGAAACTCTAAGCGGCGATCCGGAAATATCGCTATGCCGCGATTCCCTGACTCCCAGCCTCCACCAGGAAAGTCAAATAGCGACAACTGCATCTGCGAATCTGCCAGGGCCCATCTCAAATTCTCAATCGGATGCTCGTAGGGAAACAGCATCTCGGCTGATGTGAACCCACAAGCAGACGCACACTGAAAACGCTCAAGCAAAGGCACTTCAGGAAATAGCATGGATGGGTTTGCCGAAAACTTCAACATACAGCATGGTCCTCCTACTGCCTCAGTGGACGTTCCTAAAATTGCCGTCCCTCACCCCCATCGCTTGGCGGGCCGCCTCGGCTATATCACTAGGATTCATCTTATGATGGGCCAACAATTCGTCGATTCTGCCACTCGTCACGTAGCGATCCTTCACCCCGATGCGCAATACGACTGTGGGCTGCGCTTCTCCCAAAGACTCGGCCACAGCGCTTCCCAACCCGCCAATCACCGAGGCATTTTCCGCGGTCACTACGGTCCCGGTACGGGATGCAGACTTACGGAGGAGGTCGTCATCCAAGGGTTTGATGGATCCCATATGCAGGACATCTGCATCTACCCCCTGGGCCGCGAGCAATTCAACAGCTTTTAAACAGAGCGCACTCATCATGCCGGTGCCGACCAAGGTCACGTCGGATCCCAGCCTCAATGTCACGCCTCGTCCATCGAGTAGGGGCGGGTGACTAACCCGCGCCCTCTCACACCACTGTACGTACCGTTCGGTATACAGCGGTTCATTGCCAGCGTAGACGTGTCGACTCATACAGACTTAGTAGACGATGCAAGCCTT
>JAJZXX010000043.1 GCA_021806205.1 Bacillota bacterium
TAGATATGAGTGCCTCCGCCTAAGTAACCCCTGTTATGGAAAAATATCAACCGATGAGCAAGAACCAAGATGTAGAGCCAATGTCCAGCAAATATGGCTATTCGTATGTTGAAATTTCAGGTCTCCTTACCGTCTCAATGACCGACAAACTTTGGCCGAGCGGTCGATGGTTGGGCTGTGCAGTGCAGCCAGTGACCTTAATGTGCTAGCCGAAGTAAGTCCGGCTGTGTAATCAATCGGACATCGAGCCGGGGTGACCCATTCAGTGCAAGTTCCGGGGGTACGGCCTCATGGGCGCTAATTTAAGGAGGTAGGTCGAACTGAAAGCGAGCGGCGACGGAATCGCTCATAAAGCGCCTTGGTCCACCGCCGCGCGTTCGCGACCCAATCGGCGAGATCGAGGCGGCCCTGGACAATAGCCCGCAACTTCGCCCAGATTATCTGGGAAATACGCCACCCGGCGCTGAATATCCGAGCGAATGGGTGGACGATGATGCCCACCTGGTGCTCCACCACGCACCGGAACGCGGACGCGCCCGTGATACGTGCCGTCAATAAAGGTTTTGGCGTTGCTGATGCCGACATCGGTCCCGTGAAAGACCTCGTGCGCGATGGAATCGGTGCTCAACGTGCCCTGAGGTTTGCTTCATGGTCCTGTGCGGCGAGGGCATAGACGGCGGCTCCGCCGATCTGATCGTGGGCATTCCTCTCGGCCATGGCCTGTGGGATCGTGTGATGCATCAGCCAGACCGTCGGATACGATAGCCCTAATTCTCTCTGCGGGCAAGGGCCGAACTCCCGCCTTTATCGACCGCCACCCGAAAAATGGCCAAACACCACAAGGACAAGGAAACGTTAGTCCGATGAAAGACCATGCCGACCGTTACGGATAGCCGGTAGTGACACGTGGCACATGCTATCGAGGGGAATGGTCCGGTCGGACCGCTGGCTTTTCCAACACTTTCTGGCGTGACAGCGTTCACAGACAGCACCTGGTGGCCATCGTTGATTAGACAGGTCCTCTTGGCAGGGCCTCGTCCGTGCCAAATGTTTTGATCCATTCCGGCAACGGCATCTTTGGCCACCCCCACTGGAACCCGCAATTTACCGAACTTATCCTCTCATTCTCCACTTCCGGGGGGAACCCGGACTGATTTTATGATGTACGTTTCCAAATAAATCAATTGCGATGCAATACGTGCTGCCCGTGCCTATTCTCCGATATGCAGCACTCGGGACGCACCGTCGATATTTCTTGCGTCGTATATCTGGATATCGCCGATGGCCGCTCGCCTTTCGCCCGCTCGGCGAAGTGCGGCCTTTTCAACCCCGGGTGATCGACAACCCTGCGAGGGGCAACGATGAGCGGGAATTTTGCGATCAATGGAAGGATTTGATTCGGTTGTTGGCTGAGCATCCGAGCCTTGGTTCGGGGTGCTCCGCACAAACGTATCCATCGTCCTGGTGGAATTGGCTGTGCAAAGTTGGTCGAATCGCTTTATCGGACGCGATTAACCGAATGGGGACGAGACTGGCGGAAAAGGCAAAAGGAATTTGGGTAGAGATTCGGGTTCGACGCAAACCCCATCCCCCGGGAGCTAAAGTCCTTGTGGGAAGGGGCTAAACGCGAAGCACGTGACCATATCCCAAATAGATTGCGTGAGCGACTGCCAGATGACCTGAAACCCCGGGTCGAGAAAGAGGAACCTTGGTAGGCGGAATCCGAACACGACTCAGGCTTGACCAGCTAGATGTCCGACGCGCATCCCCATCAGATGGCTCGGTTGTCCACATCGTCTACCCCATTCTAACCAGAACTGATGAGACTTCGCGATTGAAGATTGGGTGCTTTTGGGATGGCACTTTCAAAAACGCGGCTACCAGGTAACGGACAACGTCAGTGGCAACCCCGATGATCCTATTGTGTCTAATCCATTGCGAGGAATTTTAAGGGTGCTGAAATACACCGGCTACAGCGGGCTGATATCCCGGCATTTTTGTTGAGCGCCATGTTCGGCGAGCCTTTCCACTCTCAAAACCGATGAACAACATAAAATGGATCAAACGAACACCATACGTTCAACCATTGTGCTCTCCCCGGAGTTGACTCAGGACGGTATCAAGAACTTTTATAGGTCCACTGGCTCTGCCGGTGGATTTTCCCCCTGGGGAATTTAGTGAAGGGGTGAAATCTATGTGGGTGGTGTGCGAAAACTGGAAACGGTTTCGAAGTATCGAGACTTTGTGTCAGAAATTAGGTGTCTACCGGGCGTTTATCTCGCTGCCAGTCGTTAAGAAGATCGTTGATAGAGCGTGGGATTCTTCGTGGCATAGTGCCTCGAACTCGTTGATGACCATACCTTTCGAGTTACAGGCCCTGGCACCGGGCGACAGTGAAGCACTGCGTCTACGGCCATGGGGGTCTCCAATCGATCCAAAACATTGCGGATCACCACACTCTTGACAACACATTCGATTAGAATGTATTATGTGAAATGTCAAAGATCACATACCAGGTTGGTGACGTAATGGCGCTTTCTCCAATCTCCCACGTTGGTTTGGCCGACGAAACCTATGCGCGTTTGCGCGAAGCTATTTTTGCCGGGGACTTTGAGCCGACCGACAAACTAGACATTCCCAAACTTGCTGAATTGTTTGGGATAAGTCGGCAGCCTGTAAAGGATGCGTTAGCTCGGCTAAGTACCGAGGGGTTAGTAGTTATTGTTTCTCGCAAGGGCACTTACGTGCGGCCGATCAACCGTGAGGATGCCGTTAACATTCTCAATGCCCGGTTGATGATGGAGCTGTGGGCTGTGTCTCATGCGAAGACGGTTGGACCAGAAATTCTGGAGCCAATGGCGGAAATTGTGCGACGCATGCACGACACAATCCATGCTTCGGACTTCGATTTTTCGATGTATAACGAGCTCGATATACTGTTCCACGAACACATTGTGATGTTGGCCAATAATCCCGAAATTTTCAGGAGCTACAGGGCGCTCCATAGTCACTACGTGACGGCCCGGTACTACTACAATCGGCTCGATAAGAGTATGCGCAGCGACGATGACCATCGTCGTATTTTAATTGCGTTGCAGCGCGGTGACCTCAATCAAGCTGGTGTCATCGTGGAGACGCACATTGTGACCGGGATCGAGGGGATTCTTACGATGCGCAATGTCGATCAGGATAGTGAGAGGGAGGAAATATAGCCATGAGGATAAAAGTTTTGGCGGGTTCCATTGCTGTGGGGCTTTTGGCTATTGGAGTCAGCGCGTGCGGAGCCAATTCGACCAATAGCTCCACGGGAGCCTCGCATAAGGGACCGTGGGTGATTGCACAAAGTAACTCGTATTATGGAAACGGTGCCAGGATTCAAATGAAGAAGGAGATAGAAGCCGAGGCAGCGACTCCGACGTACAAAAAAGAAGTCAAAAAGCTCATTATCAACAACGCTGGCAACAACGTGTCCGCACAAGTTTCCGCAATCCAAAACATGATTGCGGAGCATGTCAACGCGATTTTAATTGACGCCGCGTCTCCCACAGGGTTAAACAATGTGATTGCCAAGGCTCACCAGCAGGGCATCGCCGTGGTCTCTTACGATAACCTCGTAACGTCTCCCTACGCAATTAAGGTCAACGAACCCATGAATGTCTATGGAGCGGACGGTATCAAGTGGCTTGTCAATGAGCTTCATGGCAAGGGGAATATAGTAGTCCTTCGCGGCGTGGCAGGCACCACAGACGATGCGCTGGAGTGGGCGGCTGTTCAAAAGGAAGTGAAATCCCATCCAGGAATTCACATTTTGAATGTGTCTTACGCCAACTGGGATGAAGCGACTGCTCAAAGTATTATGCAGAACCTCTTGAACACCTACCACAGCATCAATGGTGTGTACACGGAGGGCGGCGAAGCGTATGGCGTCATTCAAGCATATGTTCACGCGCATCGCAAATTCGTCCCGGTGGTTGGTTCCGATACTAACGGCACCGCCTTAATGGCCAAGAAGTTTGCATCGCAAGGACTGAAGGTCTACCAGGTCAGTTCGGATCTGTGGCGTTCCGCAAAGGCTTTCCAGGTGGCGATGCAGAAACTCGAAGGCAAGCACGTGCCGAATTCTATCCAGCTCCCCGTCATTACATGGGCGACCCAAACAGCCGCCAAAAATGCCCTGCCGTCGGAGTCGGCGTCATTTTTCCTGAACGTTGATGCCCCAAAGGACGGGGTAGTGCTGACGCCCAAGCAAGTCGTGTCGCAACCGTAGCACAAGTGAGGATGGGGAGGACGTGGCACATGATGCACGCTCTCTCCAACGAGGTGGTGGAACGGTGAACGTATTTCTGCGGGCGGAAGGCATTCAAAAGCGGTTTGGCGCGACTCTAGCCCTTAAGGAGGGCAGTATCAACATTGCGACCGGTCGCGTGCACGCACTTCTGGGGGAAAATGGCGCGGGCAAAAGCACCATGATGAAAGTCCTTGCGGGACACCATCGTCCAGATGCTGGCACCGTAGTGGTTGATTCCCGTGCGGTGGGCAGCTTTGCCCGGTGGGACACTAAGACGGCGATGCGAATGGGTATCGTAGCGGTGTACCAGGAGTTGTCTTTGGCACCACACCTATCGGTGGCTGAAAACTTGTTCCTTGGAGTGGAGGATAGGTATTTCTCGCAGCACAACCTCATTCGACCGCGCTCTCGTGTCTCAGCAGCAAAACAAATTCTGCAAAGCCTCGACCTTGAAGAGATTCCGGTGGAGGTGCCTGTTGGGGATTTGTCCCTGGCGCTACAGCAAATGGTGGAAGTTGCGAAGGCCTTGGCGCGTAAGCCGAAGCTTTTGCTGCTCGACGAAGCTACATCGTCTCTGCCGGATGAATATGTGCGGAAATTATTTGCAGTAGTGGACCATCTTAAGAAATCCCACGTTGCGGTGGTGTTCATTTCTCATCGCCTCGACGAAATTGATCAAATCGCGGATGAGGCGACCGTTTTTCGAGATGGCATAAATGTCGGCCATGCTGACGCCCCCTTTGATCGGGGTCAGCTTATTAAGCTAATGGCGGGGCATGAAGTCGACCGCGAAATCAACCACGTATTGGCTCCGGCCGGACAGGGCGAGCCCATTGTACGCGTTTCCGGCCTTGTCCTTAAGGAATCTCGACCGGCGATTGATGTGGAAATTTGCCCAGGTGAAATCATCGGCGTTGCCGGACTGGAAGGACATGGCCAACAGGAGTTTCTGCTGTCGCTCTTTGGGGCGCATCGACCTTTAGCGGGCCGCATGACGATGAAGGGTCGGATCGTACCTCGTCCCACCCCGTGGAGCATGATTGCCCGTGGAGTGGTCCTCATTCCGCAAAGCCGAAAAATCGAAGCGCTCCATCTCGACCTCTCGATTCGGGAAAATATTGCATTGATGGGAATTCGAGGCTTATCGCGGTGGGGTGTGGTCAATTCCCGGCGGGAGATCAGGCAAGTCAAGTCTTACGCTGATCGACTTGCCGTTCGGATGAATCGACTTGACGACTTGGCAAACTCATTAAGCGGCGGAAACCAGCAAAAGCTAGTTTTCGCAAAAGTTTTAATGACGCAGCCGAACGTGCTGTTGATGATTGATCCAATGCGCGGGGTTGACGTGGCGACTAAAGCCGCTTTGTTTGAGGAGATTCGTGAGATGGCTAACGCCGGGAGGGCCATTGTGATTTATTCCTCGGACACTTCCGAGCTGGTGGGTGTCGCTACTCGTGTACTCGTGTTCTATGAGCACCACATCGTCCGCACCTTGTCGTCCCCGAATATTACCAATGGGGCACTCGTTGATGCGGCGTTCCACGCCAAAGGAGGCGATTCCGCTGCGGACGTTCCGCTGGTTACGCAATGAATACCTGATATATCCCATATTGGTCGCACTCCTCGTGGCATATCTCATATTAAATGGCGGTTTCCTTAGTGTATTTCAGATTCAATCGTTGATTACCTCCACCGCTCCGCTAATATTAGTTGGACTGGGTGAAGCGGTGGTCATCATTTCTGGTGGTATTGACCTGTCGATTGGCTACATGGTGAGTTTGACCTGTGTGGTTGTGGCAACGTCGTCCCCCGTACTCGGCACGCCCCTCGCTCTAGCCGTGGGAGTGGTTGCCGGTGCGGTGAACGGCACATTAATTACTCGGTTTCGGTTGTCCGCGCTGGTGACGACGTTAGCAACGGGCTCTTTCTTCCTTGGCATGGCTCTGCACATACTGCCCACCCCCGGCGGAGTTGTGCCTGAGTGGGTATCAACAGTAGCGGACGGCAACATGGGTCCCGTTCCCGTGGCAGCAATCCTTTTGGCCGCCGTGGTCGCGATTCTGGGCTTCATCCTGTATCGGGTTCCTGCGGGACGGTACCTGTTCGCCGTAGGCGATAATTTAGAAGGCGCTCGGCAGTCCGGGGTGGTTGATGCTCCAATACGGATCGGCGCCTATGCAGTGGCCGGTTTGCTGGCGGCAGTGGCCGGGATCTTTCTCGCGGGGCAAACCTCCTCAGGCGACCCGAACATCGGGACACCATTTACCCTCAATGCCATCGTCATCGCGGTGCTTGGAGGTACGAGCCTTGCCGGCGGGGTTGGTACGGTAGGCGGTGTTGTCGCCGCAGCTTTTGTGCTCTCTGTTGTGAGTGACATCATTTTTTTGACCAACGCTTCGTCGTATTTACAATACATCGTCAGCGGAGGAATCTTGGTAGTCGTGCTAGGCATTGGACAAGGGGTCCGATGGATCAGGCGTCCTACTGGCCAGCCCTCTCGAGAAAAGGTGGCTGACCGATGAATCTTGTTAATCGCGTCATGGAATGGTCTCAAAGAGGATCAAATCGCGAAGTCTCCATCGCCTATGTCGCTGCCGCCGTTCTATTTTTAGCGGGATCCGCGTTCATCCGTGGATTCTTTGGCTGGGGACACGTCTTGGCTATTGTGTCGACTGCAGGATTTGTGGGAATCGTTGGCATCGGGCAGACTTTTACGCTGATTACGGGCGGCATAGATCTGTCTGTGGCCTACATGCTGAACTTTGGAGCTCTGCTGGTGACTGGGATCTCTCTAGGATCGTCGCACCATCTAGCTCCGGCGCTAATGGTGGTTGCAGTAGTAGCGGCGGTCGCCGGCCTGGTGAATGGAGTGGGAATTACTATTCTCAAGATCCCACCACTCATCATGACTCTGAGTATGAACAGCATATTAGAAGGCGTTGCGTTGCTCTATAGCAATGGCACGCCAACCGGTGCGGCTCCACCGCTCCTGACTGCGTTGGCCACGGGAACTGGTCCGCTCAGCCTGCCGTGGATGGTGTGGTTTTGGGCCGTTGTTAGCGCATTTGTCTTGATCCTCTTCCGCAAGACTGTGTTCGGTCGTTGGACATATGCGTCCGGCAGTGCACCACGAGCGTCCTGGTTGTCGGGAGTTCCGGTCGAGCGGGTCGTTATCTTGGTCTACATCATCAGCGCCTTAGCGGCAGCACTGGCGGGCCTGCTGTTAGCGGGGTATTCGGGCCAGGCATATTTTGGAATGGGAGACACCTATCAGCTTGAGTCGGTCGCTGTGGCGGTCATCGGCGGCACATCGATATTGGGAGGTAGAGGAAGCTACCTGGGAACCGTCGCCGGCGCACTCATTCTGACGACATTGACGAGTTTGCTCCAGGTTCTTAACGTCGGAGCTTCGATGGAGTCCATGCTCTACGGTGTAGTGATCATCGTAATGATGATGCTCAATCGAGAAAGACAAGCATAGGAGGAAAGGCCGAGTGAAAATCGTAGACATCCGCGCGACAACAGTCAGCGTGCCGCTTGAGGCCCCCTTGCGTCATTCCAACGGTGCCCACTGGGGAAGATTTGTTCGGACGATTGTCGAGGTTGTGGCAGACAACGGCTTGGTGGGTCTGGGGGAACTAGGTGGAGGCGGAGAAAGTTCCGAACGCGCCGTCACGAGTCTAAAGCAGTATCTGGTTGGGCATGACCCTATGGATTTGAATGCGCTGCAATTTAAAATCATGAATCCGACTGCGGGACTATATAACAATCGAGTTCAAATCCATGCGGCTATCGAGTTTGCTTGTCTCGACCTCGTCGGTCAACTTTTGGGGGTCCCTCTCTATACGCTTTTGGGGGGGAGGCTCCGTAGCCGAGTTCCATTTGCCAGTTATTTGTTCTTCCGGTATCCCGACAGAGATGGACGCGGCGAGGTGCGCACGATTGCGCAGTTGTTGCAGCATGCGTCCGAGTTGAAGGATCGGTACGGATTTCGAACGCACAAATTGAAAGGCGGCGTGTTTCCCCCAAGGTATGAATTGGAAGCTTATCACGCGCTGGCAAATCGTTTTCCGGAGGATAGATTTCGGTTTGATCCGAACGCCGCCTTCTCTGTGGAGGAAGCGATTCGTTTTGGCCAGGCTATAGAGGAGGTGCGGAACGACTACTTTGAGGATCCGACGTGGGGGCTGAATGGCTTGCGGAGAGTACGGGCATATGTGCGGATGCCGCTTGCCACCAATACCGTGGTCGTGAACTTTGAACAGTTGGCCACCAATTTACGCGATCCGGCTGTTGACGTCATATTGCTTGACACCACGTTCTGGGGAGGAGTCAAGCAGTGCGTTAAAGCCGCGCAAATCTGCGAAACCTTTCAGCTAGGTGTGTCCGTTCATTCATCCGGAGAGGTAGGAATACAATTGGCAACCATGTTGCATCTAGGGGCGGTCCTTCCGAATTTGACGTTTGCCGCAGATGCGCATTATCACCACCTACGAGACGACATCATTGAGGGAGGAAAATTCTCATACGTCGACGGTGCGATCTCGGTGCCGGAAAGTCCCGGCCTGGGGGTGAAACTTGACCGCGACAAACTTGCCGAGTATTCGGCAGTGTATAAGTCCCTGGGCAACTATCCCTATGACCGCGATCCGGGACGCCCAGAATGGTATTCGATGGTGCCCAATACCGATTGGGCCGACCCAAACGTGGGCTTGAACTGAAGCCAGCACTTTAAGAGGGGGGTAAAGGGGTGGACATCGAACTCATATTCGACCCAATGAGCGAGGTTGGGGAGTCTCCTGTGTGGGACGCGGAACAGGAGACTTTGTGGTGGGTGGACTTGTTGAAGGGGGAGTTGCATAGGTGGCGCCAGAGTGAGGGGTGTGATTTGGTCTGCTCTCTTGGGAAGAGTCTTGGCTTTGTGGTGCCCTCGGTGGAGGGGGGGTTCATTGCTGGGACTGGTGACGGCCTTGGAATACTTGATGCTGAAGGCCGGTTTCGTCTTGTGGTACCCATGGATATCCGCAAGCAAGGGTTTCGGATAAATGACGGTAAGTGTGACGTACACGGGCGATTGTGGTTCGGAACCATGAGTGATGAGACCCACCAAGGCGGGTGTCTATACGTGGTGCGTGACAACTGGGGACTCGAACTGGTCCGTCAGAATATGGGGGTTCCCAACGGCATGGGGTGGAGTCCAGATGGTGAGACAATGTATCTAGCCGACACGGGAGCCCGACAGCTCGAGATATGGCGGTACGATCCTGGCGGTGGCAGCCTTGTTGACCTTCAGGTTGTGGTGTCTTTCGGGGCCGACGAAGGCGGTCCGGACGGGTTGACAGTGGACCGCGATGGGTGTGTGTGGGTGTGTTTATGGGGCGGACACGGACTGAGGCGCTACGCACCTGATGGAACGCTTCTTGAGTCGTTGCAGCTACCGGCGCTTAATGCGGCGAGCTGCACTTTTGGGGGACCATCGTTTGTGGATCTGTACATTACGACGGCCCGATACGGATTGACCCCAAGTGCGCTTGCCGATTGGCCAGGATCCGGCGGCGTGTATCGTTGCCGACCTGCCGTGGGCGGCTTGCCTGTTGACACATTTGTGAATGCTTCCTAGGATAACGCACTCACGGACCGTACTAGAACAGCTCGATTTCAGCATGCGACTGCGGGTCTCTAAAGCCCCGGTGGTCGACGCCGCGCGGATCCCAGAACCGGATCGATGTCCGGTTTGTCTGCAATGGTCTTTGACGATCTGTTTGGGGTGCGATCGCTGGCGATTTTGTGCTTTTTTTCGACCCCTATTGATTTCGCCGGGCGCACGTCCGACGGAACTCTGTTGCTGCAAGCCCATCACAGCATGAGAGTCACCATGGGGACTGCGGAGGCTCGCTACGAGATCCAGACGCTGCTAGTCGCCTGCAAGACACCGTGGTGCAGTCACACCCGGGAAAAGTACGGCCATTCGGGGGCTCCGCGCGCGGCTCGACCATACCCAGTATCAGATCCTCCATTTGGCGGTTTCCAATCGCACCACCCGCTGGCGTTGTCAGCCACGCAGTATTTGACAGCAGACCGAGGATACGGTCAGGCCAAATTCGTCCGTAGCTTATGAGACAACTACGGAATTAAGTCCGTCATCGATATTCGGAATATGTGGAAGGACGGCGAGGCCACTCGGATGATCCCCGACCACGACACCGTCACCGACAATTATCGGGGGAAGGTCTTTTGCCACCATCCCGAGACCGGTGCCGCGCTTCGGATTGGCCCACGGGGGCTTTGAAGCCGACCGCGACACCTTCAAAAGACGGTGTTCTGCGAGGTTTGCGGGTATCAGGTGTGATGTCCCAGACATCCGGATTCCCCTAGAGACGGATCGGCGCGTGTTTGCCTCCCTCGATCGCAGTCGCTATGCCGGGGAGCGCGAATACGCCCATCGCACGGCCGTCGAACGGGTGAATAGTCGGTTAGACGTCTCGTTCGGGTTCGAGTTCCATACGATTCACGAGTTGGCCACAATGCGGGTGCGTTGCGGGTTGGGGCTTCTAGTGATGCTCGGCGTGCCGCTCGGATGCATCTGACGGGGTCATTCCGAACTGCTCCGCAGTTTAGTCCGCAGCGCTTAAGCGCTGCGCGAGAAGGCCCCCCATTCCATCAGAGTCCCGTGACACCCCAGAATCACCCTGGGTGAGTTTTGTGGCGCCCTTCGTTGTATATGGTGAAAACTGCCAGTTTGATTAGTCTTGTTATGCCGCATCCACCGTTTGGACTCGGTTAATCGGCTTCACCCCACACCAAATGGCTCGGCCATCGCGGGCCGAAGTACCCCAGCGCAAAAAGCTCTTCATGTAATACCTTGACAATTAGCACTATTTTAGCGATTGTAGTATATGGTCTATTGTCGACAATAGACTAGAAGGGAGTTCTATGTGATTACACAAATGCCGTTGCCCTCACTCATCGCGGAGGTGTTACGCACACGAATCTGGACAGGGCAATGGGAATGGGGCCAAAAAATTGCCGAGCAGACGGTTGCGACGGAATTCGGGGTGAGTCGTACGGTGTTGCGAGAAGCGTTAAGAACTGTGGAAGCTGAGGGCTTAGTGATTACGGAACCTCGACGGGGCACGTTTGTCCGTGCTTTTACCGCGCAGGACCTGGAAGATTTAGGTGAGGCACGACGCGTATTGGAAGAATTTGCTTTCCGGATCGCGGTCAGGCGTGTCACCCCGGCCACACTAAGTCAACTAGGTAGGATCATTCGAGATATGGAAGAGGCCTCGGCCAAGGACAACTGGGAGGCGCTACTAGACGCTGACCTTCGCTTTCACGGAACGGTGATTCAAGCCTGCGGTAATGCCGTTATCGGAGGATTTTATGCGTCCCTCCAAGGGCAGATCCGGATGGTTTTCGCGCGATTTCGCTTTGAATATCCCGACCCGAGCTTCTTGTCGCGTGAGCATCAGCGGTTACTCCAGCTTGTTAGAGATGAAAATGAGGGGGTCGTGGTCGATGCGATCACCGCCCATATTCAAGATGGGACGGCGCGCCTGAAGCGGCGGCTAGAGGAATCTTAAAGGGGTAGGTGGGATTGGAAAAATTCCGGGTGTGGAGTTATGACCGGCGGTTACGTTGTGGTGGTAGGTTGTGTGGCTTCTGATGGTAAAGGGCGGCTGATTACAAGAAGCGGGAGCCGAATTGAGGTTGCGAATAAGGAGTGCGAACACACATGGAAAGCATCAGTCGATGGGGACCTTATACGAATATGGGACTCATGCGTGAGCAAGGGCCTTTGGTAATCGACCATGCGGATGGCATTTACGTCTGGGATGAGGCAGGAACCCGATATCTTGACGCCCATGCGGGCTTGTGGCTGGCCAACGTGGGGTACGGACGGGCTGAAATTATCGACGCGATCTCTCGCCAGGCGCAAAAGTTGAGTTGGTTCTCATCATTCGGAGGATTTGCCAATCGGCCGTCGATGGATTTGGCAGACCGTTTAACCTCGATATTAAAACCTGATGGCATGGCTTCGGTGTTCTTTAGCAACGATGGGTCAGAAGCTATGGAGACCGCTCTCAAAATAACTCGCCAATACTGGAAACTGTGCGGTAAGGAAACCAAGACCAAATTCATAGGGCGGCAGTATGCATATCACGGCGTCACGGCGGGAGCTTTGTCTGTAGCGGGCATTACGGCGAATCGACGCATGTTTGAACCCCTGCTACCTGACGTGCGACACGCCCCGGCTCCCTACCGAAACCATTGCAGTTTCCATCCAGACTCCAATGTCTGCACCTATGTATGCGTAAACGAAGTGGAACGGATCATCCGATTCGAGGATCCTAGTACCGTAGCAGCCTTTGTTGTCGAACCGATTCAGGCGGCAGGCGGGGTCATTATTCCGCCGCGTGACTACTTGTCTCGGGTGCAGGCAATCTGCCGGCACTATCGCGTGCTGTTGATTGTTGATGAAGTAGTTACGGGTTTCGGGCGTTTAGGGGCATGGACTGGCTCCCGGTACTATGGTGTCGAGCCGGATATCATGACATTCGCCAAGGGCATTACGTCAGGGTATCTGCCATTGGGTGCCACCGCCGTATCCGCTGAGATATTAAATACCTTCATTAGTTTACGGGATGACGGTCCGGAACTACGCCATGGGAATACCTACAGTGGTCACCCGCTGGCTGCCGTGGCAGCACTTGCCAACCTCGAGATCATGGAACGGGAGAATTTGCTAACCCGATCGGCCACCATGGGCGACTATCTAAGCAGGATTCTTTATCGATTAGCGGATCATTTTCCCGAACTAGTCGTGGATGTGGGATCAGTAGGGTTACTCGGTCGTGTGGAATTTCGGCCGCAGAACGAGGATCGGGTTGGCGCATTAGGGGCGACGGTTGCATCCCGGATGTTGAAGCAGGGTGTCATCGTGCGGCCAGCGGGAGATGTGATTACGCTGTCGCCGCCACTAATCATCAATACCGACGAATTAGATGAGATAGTCGGAGTCATGGAGCATGTACTGTCGGCGATTTAGTGATTGCAAGGAGACCACCGTGATCAACAGTTGATGATGTATTTGATAAAGAGGAGGGAAATTTACGATGGGAGCCAAGTCAGGGACTGGGATAGAATCAAGGCCCAATCTTGCTTCGGATTCTGTGGGATTTTTTCAGGTGTTCGCTCAGGGACTCATTGCTAACGGGCCCCTGGCGGCCACAACCGTAGCGATGACCGCAGCGGCGTCCTATGCGTTGGGAGCGCTACCGTTGGCCTATCTTTTGGGCATTGTCGTGGTGGTGCTATGGGTTAACACGCCGTTTCAGTTTAGTGCTAAATTGGCTGGTGCGAGTGGAGTTGCCTACTTCGTTAATCGCGGGATGGGTGGAATCTGGGGATATCTTAGCGGTCTTTCCTATGCGATGTATTACATTGCATTGATTCCTGCGAACGCGCTCTTTTTTGGCATCATGATTCAATACTTGCTGCCAACCTTGGGGGTTAGCCATCCGGCCTCTTGGTTATGGATTCCTCTGGCTATTCTCTTGATTATACCGTCGACAGTTTTGACTTATCTCGGGATCAAGACGTCGCTTAACTACGCGGTGTTTGTTGCCATAGCGGAAGTGGCATTGTTGGTTATTATTAGTTTGGTTATTGTGTTGGCGCCTCAAACCGATAATACGCTCGCTGTTTATAACCCGCATTTGGCATCGGGGGGGTTCGGAGGATTCTCCATAGGGCTCCTCGTGGCAGCATTCGGTATGTCTGGGTCCACGGCGACCGTGTATTTGGGGTCGGAAGCTCGGGCTCCCCACGCGACTATCCGTAAAGCTCTAATCTGGGCTACGGTTCTCGTGGTCGCATTATTTGTGCTGGTTTCCTATGCCTTTACGATCGGCTGGGGATACGAAAAGATGGCGTCTTTTGCTTCCGGTAGCGTACCGGGTCTGATTGTTGTCCAACACTATCTCGGTACGGTGCCTGAATGGATTCTCGCTCTTTTCGTGATTAATAGTTTGGTAGGGGTAAACATGGCGGCCAGCATCGTGGTCAGCCGACTATTAATGACCTTTGGGCAAGCCCGCCTCTTGCCGCGTCATTTGGGAACCACGCATGCCAAATATCGAACACCTCATGTTGCTGTCGTATGGATTGCTATCGTGTCTATCGTACTAGGAATTGTCTCGGCGGCAATTTGGGGGCCGAGTACGGGGTTTATTGTATTAATTCTGCTCGCGACCATGGGAGAGTTCCTGGGGCACATCCTCGGAAATATTGCGTTGCCGGCATACTTCATCAAGCAACATGCGGTACGCTGGGTCGTCCATGTACTGCTGCCAATTTTGTCTCTCATTACCATTGTGTTGGGGATCTTTTATACCTTCTTTCCCATCAGTGCACCGTTTATCTATCCCGCACTATTTAGTATTTTGGTGTTAGTCCTAGGTGGCATTCAATTTGCGATGGGGATACGGTCCTCGCAACAATCCCAGACGGTTGAAACCGCTTTTTCTACTTTGGGACACGACCAATAGGGCTTTGCAAAATAACACAGCAAGGAGCTCAAAAAATGTCCATACGACGTGACATTCGCCCTTTAGACCCCATGGAGTCACCGCGATTTACGCAGATCAGCACCTTTGGCCGTTTACCTCATGACCAGGATTTAAGCGATATTGAGGTGGCGTTCCTGGGTATTCCCTTTGATGATGGCACCACGTTTCGAACCGGTGCCCGAATGGGTCCAGCGGCGGTGCGAGAAAATTCTCGGTTGCTACGACCCTATAACATGTTCGTCGAATCGAGTCCGTTCGACCAGTTTAATGTCGTGGATTATGGGGACGTGAATGTGATCCCCGGGTCCTTTATGCACACTGCAGAAGCGATTTCAGAGACCCTTGGGGCGGTGGTGGATCAGGGTGTTATTCCGCTAATATGTGGGGGGGATCATTCCATTACACTCCCGGTGCTCCGCGAACTGAGCCGGGTCCATGGGGGCATTAACCTTATTCATTTTGACTCGCATTTTGATTTCTGGGATTCATACTGGGGACAAAAGTACACTCACGGAACCTGGTTACGCCGAAGCTTGGAAGAAAACCTGCTGGGCACGGTGGCGCAAGCGGGGATTCGAGGGCCCCAATTCACGCCAGATGACCTTCAGTACTCGGCCCACCAAAATATTACACTTCAGACCATCAAGGATTTTCATGTGAAGGGCGTCGAAGGAGCCATGGATACCATTCTGCAGGCCATTCCTCCCGACGGTCCGCTATACGTATCATGGGATATTGATGTGGTAGACCCTGCGTATGCCATGGCCACAGGAACCCCAGAAGTAGGCGGACTGACTAGTTGGCAGGCTCTTGAATGCATCCGGGCATTGGTGGGGCGCCGATTGGTGGGCATGGACATTGTGGAGG
Source organism: Bacillota bacterium (assembly GCA_021806205.1). Taxonomy (GTDB): domain Bacteria; phylum Bacillota; class Sulfobacillia; order Sulfobacillales; family Sulfobacillaceae; genus Sulfobacillus_B. The sequence goes on from JAJZXX010000043.1 coordinate 15,727, forward strand.
TGTCACCGCCGTATGATGGCCCAGGAGCGATTACCTCGTTACTTGCCGCCAATCTCTTTTTTGAGGGACTGTCGGTGATGGCCAAGAATCATGCGAATGGCATTCTAGCCTATCCGCGACAAAATTAGTTTTGAGTTAATGCGAGAGAATGCGCTACTATCGCAAGACGTGATAGGGTTTGTTGCGACTGAAGGATCGTCACCTAGTTGTACTAGGTGCTACCTGGCTGTGGCGTTTTGCTTTCGGATGGTAAAAATGGATGGGCATATCGAGGGGCAACCGTTACAACCCCCATGTCGCTTTCTGCACTGGGGAGGGATCGAGTGGGCCAAAGCTTGGGACTGTTAGCACTTTGGCAGTATTATTTAGACGATGGTCGGGCCTATGTTCCTGAGGTGTGGATGCATTGCCGGGCAAGACGTCAATCGTGATAGGAGAGACTCTGATCGAGAAAGTGGGATCCCAAGAACCCCTGCTTGTGTGGGTTCCTGTTTGCATGCCCTTTAATAGCGGCTACGGGGCATCCATGTTAGGCGCCACGCAAAAATGGTGTTTAGGGTTTGAGTTGCGGGCGGATCACGTAATTCCACTTCATACATCATAAGACACCTCAGGTCATAGGGACAACGATTTACTGGCTCACCGGAGATAAGTTGGCACACTCAGAGACATTGACGCGAGATTTCACCTCAATGCTGACGATTTTCGTCTCGAGCATCGGCCTACGAACCGGGTTGGCCATCTAGCCAGGCGAACCCCAGTCACGGACTATACGGCATGGGTATCCGGGTCGCGGCTCAGGGTGATCTGGTGGTCGGCTTCGTGGTCTCGCGCGGCACTGGCGTAGACAGCCGCCATGTCTTTCTTGCATACCCCGAAATCTTCGAGGTGCCGTCGTATCAGTTCTTGGACGGTCGCCACGCCCAGATCCGGCACCGCTTCTAAGAAGACGTATGCGTATGCCCTTGGGACGTCAAACTCACCCCGACGATGACCGGACCTTGGTCGATGCCCCGCCGCCTTTGTCCACCACCACCAGAAAAATGGCGAGAAATCACATCGATAAGGCCACCTGGGTGCGATGAAAGATCGTACCGGCTCTCACGGACACCTGCCAGTGGCACCCTACGCATTCGTACAGGGGAGCGGTCCGGTCGGATGGCTGGATCGTCCAATACCTCCGCCCGTCACAGCGTCTACAGGCAAGCCCATCGGGCCAGTGCTGGGAAAATAAGTACGCCTGACAGGCGGCGTCCGTGCCAAACTTTTTGATCCCTTCCGGCAACGTCACGCTGCATCATCTCCCTGGAACACCTCTATTTACCGAAATAATGCCATGATTCCTCCACTCGCAGAGAGTTCCCTGAATCTTTCCCTGTGTATAATGCAAAGCTTTCCGTAATAACCATTGGACTAAACTGTTTTACGTTAGCAAATGAAATTGCCAAGTGAGTGGCCAGATCGGGTGCTGCATGGTCCGGCCAGTTCGATATTCTTCACAAAAGAAGGTGACGGTTAGAGCCGAGACAGCTACTCCACTAAGGTTTGGTACTCCGTCCTGTTGGCAAATCCGATGAGACGAGGTTCGGATACGCCTGTTCAGGGGCTTGCCGCTTGAGTTCGGTTTCAGTCAAGCATGGATTTCTGTTGTCGCGGCATCCATGTACCCAGCCACAGCGACATGCCCCCGAATCCCCCGATTTGTCCTGGAGCGGCCGCGTAGTCCGACATACTTCCCGCTGACCAAAATTGATGTTTTAGCGGCTTTCTTAAACAGCTGAAATTTTAGGGATACTAAGCTGGCCAACTTCTTCTTATACGAGGGACTCGTGTCCGCGAGACAATCGATAATAGCCTGCTTGAACGGCGCAAGGGTCGGATAGTACCGACCGTGGAGGCACCACCAGTACTCGCTGCATAGCTCGTCGGCTGTGACTAATTTCCATAGGCGCTCAATGAGATTCAGGTTGGGTGAATAGGTGGGTAGCCCCATCAAAGTAATCTGGAGGCGTTCCGCCTCCGCCATTACATAAGGATTGCGCTGATAGCGGGCATTGTCTAAGACGACCGTGATGGGGTGATCGGTAAATTGTGTTTCCAGTTGTTGCAGGAGGGCCACGACACTCTCGCTATGGATATACGTGGTGTTGGTGATGGTCACCACTTCGTGGGTCATGGCATGAAGCGCCCCCAAAACGTTGAAGCGTTGGCGCCCGGAGGGCGTCGGCAAGAGAATGTGGTGCAGACACCCGAGGTACCCGAGCCAAGCGCCCAAGACAAAATGGGCCGCGTCGACAAAAAAGACATGGCGGGGCCCGACGGGGCTTCCTTTAACGCGGGGCTGAGCTGAGTATCCAGGAAGAGTTCTTGCGCGACGGGGTCCGCTTTTGCGGGGATGGGACCGGTTTTGCGATGCCCAAACCCGTTTTTTTAGCCACGGGCGCACGGTCGTCTCGCTCCGACGAATGCCCGTCAACTCTTCAATGCGATTCACCGCTTCCTGTACGGTATGCAGCGGTTCGGCGATAAAAGCTTCCTGAATGGTCGTGGTGTGCGGCCCTAAGGCCGCGGACTGCGGATGCGGGTTGAATCGGCAGAGCCCTTCGATCCCGGCGTCGCGATAGTTGGCCAGATACGATCGTACGGTGCCCGCGGTGACCCCTAGCAATCGAGCCACCTCCTGGCGGGGAAGCCCCCTGCC
>JAJZXX010000206.1 GCA_021806205.1 Bacillota bacterium
GCATCCGCTTCACTCAACCATCAGGGAACGTTGGTTGCCTGATGGCGGCATGGCAGTCATTGTGCAAGAGCCTATTTTCCGCCCATTTGAGATACGATTGCCGCGCCAGATCATCAAAGACGGCCAGCACGCGGGCGACCGTAGGCGCGGCACATCCCCCATCTTCAGGGCACAGAGAGCGCGGACACATGATCGCTTCCGCATTTCCCGCTCGATGATGGCTCGGACCAATAACGCCAGAAACTCGACACCAGCCCCTCGACGCGTTGATTATCCTGCAGACAGACGGAGTCGACCGCCATCGGCGGTGAGCAGTTCCGCCGACGGTTAGCCTGCGGTGTTCAGTGGCCAACGGAAAACATGCGTCAGATGCGGCTTGCACTCGACCTTGGTCTCGTCAATCTCACAATTGATATGGATGCGCGGGCGAATAACGCGGCCATAACGTATAGGTCACTCCCCCCAGGCCGTCGCGGCGAACGCCGCTTTCGAGGTCTCGACGCCGTATCCGGTGGGTACTAACCACATCCGCGTAGGTTAGGTGTTAACCTTAATCCAGCGGCCCCGGCGAGCACTGGTAATTAGCTGGCGTTGAAGAACCTCGCGATTGAAGTCTTCCGGATCCCACCTGCCGCCTACCCATTCTAGCTTGGCTTGATATGCGAAGTCTTTGGGATCGGCGATAACGCGCAAAAAATCTTCATATCCAGGAATTCCTCCCACGTTTTCGGGTGGGCAAGCGCGTGCCCCGTCCAGCAGATTGGGTAGCGTCTCCCCGGCTTGAATGGGACGGATGGACCGTACGGTGATCTCATGCTCCCAGTTGTCGCCCATGTCGTAGATAAACTGAAATTTGCGCTTTGGTCGGGTGACCACCGCTTGAAGCGAAACCCGGCGGGGGCTTGTCGTTTCGAGCTCCAGAATCGGGTCGGCGTAACTCTGATTGTCAATCACCAACTCGTATAAATGGCCGGCCTTCCAACCCATGGCGCTTTGAATGGCACGGCTAAGCTGGGCGAGGGTAATCGTGCCGGGAACCGAGAAGCGGCGCCAAATAGGAGGTTCGCTGGCCGACAACACCACATCCAATTCGTACACCAGTTCGGTGGGTGCTGTAGCCGAAGGCTCGGGGGCGGCTTCGGCCTCAAGGAGCGCCGCTAGGTCTGCCCGCAAATCAGATGGAATCACCAGGACTTTCTCACGACGTTGACCAATGACCATGCGGCCGACCAGCAACAGTCCGCTCAGGCGGAGTCGGCCTATGTTCGAGGTTGGCAGTCTGGAACTCCAAAAGTAGCCGTCTTGGGCCTCGTCTCCGTATTTGCCAGAGACCGCCCGATATTTGACCAAGCCCCCGGCGGCCAAGACTTGGGACAAAATGGCCCGTCCTTCAGTGCTCAAATCCCTCAGCACTTGACCGAGTCGACGGTGATCGTGCACCACCTCCTCGAGGCTCGCAATCTTATCGCGTTTGACTCCCCGGTTGGGGATGCCATATGTCTTCAGGGTGGCTTCCAGCCAAGTCGTGGGATAGCGGCCAAGGCCGGATCGGAAAAGAATCCTGTTTGAGATGCTCTGTTGATCGACCTTTTCATATAGGGCATATTCGAAGCCCTCCATGAACGGTTTGGCATCAATGATCAAACCGTCGAACATTCCTTCACCTGCTCGCGGCTTTCGTGGCATGTCGAAACAACCTCCTCACAGATTTCGAGTTCATTATCACCTACTGGATCCCGATTCGACAATATCCGCCGGCATAACATTTGGATGCGGATAGCGGCGAAGTTTGGGCGTCACCGATTGGTTGCGTCGATGGGGGCGTGAGCTAGGGCTGGCGGATGCACGCACGCACAGTGGCGATCGGCGATAGGTATTGAGTGCGGCTTTTTGCAGGCAAGCCAGAATCCAACCTAGGACGCGCGACCTATGCATTTGGGGCTTGAGGTTTAATCACATAATTCCCGGGGTGCAAGACTTCTGGCTCCAGGGCTAATCCTGCTAATCCGGCCATAGTCTCGTCATCGACACGGATTTTCGGATACGCCGTTGTGTCGAGTTGCGATTGTACTGTAAACCCCGCATAGGTATGTGTGTTGGCGATACAGTTCACGATCGTGGCATAGGTTCGCAATGGTCGTCTGCGCCAGTTAAGACTGCTAAAAGCAAATAACCGATGTCAACCTTATTCCATTTACTGGTTCCGGGCGGGAAGTGACTAACATGAATGGTCAGTTTCGTGCGATTGGCCAACGCTTGCAGCGACACCTTCCACAAGCAATTTCGCTAACCATTACTCCCTCCGCCGTCGACCGTGATGTAGAACTGTTGGGCGTCAGGGTAGCGTTTCTGGCCCATGCACTCCCACCAACGGCCAATACTTTCGGCTGCGAATGCAGCCGTGTCATGGTCGGTGCCGACACTTACCCAACCTTCATTATGTGTGAGATCGTAGACGCCGTACGGCGTTGCTTTGTCCAGGGCCAGCGAAGGGAAATCATATGCCTGAACCGGATCTGGTTGCCCTTCCGGTTGCCGCTCCTTACCGCTATTTGTGAACTGTCCGACCAGTTCCTTTTTTCGCGTCGACTGAAATCACCGGTCGTTTGGCCTCTTGAAAAGCGGTCGTTTTTCCTGCAATCCACTTAAATTGTAGGTCCCTATCCGGATGGTCGCTGGGCTCCCTCGATGACTTTCCGGTTGGCTTGCAGACTGTAGCCCGCTTCCCCCAATAGCTGACTGACCGTGCGGGCATTGATCGTGTGACCTTTGGCACGCAGCTCTTGGGCAAGCTTCTGGGCGCTCTTACTCGTCCACCGCAGGACCGATTCCGGATCGCCCCACGTCAGGCGGTTGATCAGCGCATCTAGATCGGATTGCAGCATCGAATCCTTCTCTGTCAGCCGACGCCGTCCGGCTCCGGGTTTTCGGACCCGGTCCCCAAGCATCCTCTCAGCATGCGTCAATGCTCGAACGCCAGCGGCCACAGTACTCCGGGTCAGTGCAGTCGCCCGGGCCACGCGATGCTCACTCCGCCGAATCCTAACTCATGGGCTTCGGTGGCCGCCCACATTCGCCGCGTCCGTTCATTGAGGTAGGGAGACAGTTCGGAGTGCTTGCGGCGAATGACTTCCTCAGGCTGATCTTCTGGGACCATCTGGGCAATCGATCCTGTCACGTTCCAGATGGTCAGACATTCGCCATCGAATTGCCATTATCGTTTCGAAATATGGAATTAATTTTTCGTGAGCCCCTAGACTCGCAGGTAAAGAATAAGGACCTGCGGATTTCGCCATCTA
>JAJZXX010000041.1 GCA_021806205.1 Bacillota bacterium
GTTCATCAATTGTGAGCCGCGAGGGGTATATCTGTGAAGAGTATATATGGCGTTTTCGAAGCAGTTCGCCATGCCGCCCTGGCGGCACCACGGGCCATGAAAACGGTGTTATAGTGAAGGCGCGTTCATGCAACGCGGTCGGTAATCTCTGTAGCGCTGCGAGCCTGCGGAGCAGCAGTTTGACCCGAACGCCCTCGGGAACCACGGATTGTTGCCTCTTCGGAGAGCACGTAGAGCAGATTCGAGATCTTGGATGATCTCGAGCGGACCGGCGTATTCCGGTATCGAGCTTGTGGGAGGGTGGTGGACGTGCGGCCGGCCGCGATAGCCGATCCACCCGGTGGCACTTGGCGCAACCTTTGAGTAGGTGTTGCCTCTCTTCTAAACCCCACCATATCTTGTATCTAGTCGGCTCACGGGCCACATATATGGGGATCGGGGTTTTTCAGAGCAGAGCAGAGCAGCAGCAGCAGAGCGGAGCAGGAATTTTGACAGAAATGTCGAACTATAGCGATATTAGGAGGGGGACACCTCGAAAATCGGACGCGGTTGCGACGGAGCGGATGCCAAAAAGGGTGGATCGGCGGATTATGAGCTTTTGGCAACCTGGCGTCCCGCTCACGACGGCAAGGCATGAACTCATGGCGCGTCGACCCGTGCTCTTGCCGATGGCAACCCAGTGCGACCGTCGGTTATCCCCTCTGAGGGGGGTTCATGCTGGGTTCGCTGTCGTGTCGCTCAGTTCATATGAGTTACCGCACGGGTATGACATTAGAATAGGGAGGGCCCTCTGATGGTTCCCGATACGCAGCGCCATGCAATTTCGCTGCAAACTTTCGTGGTAGGTGCCCTGGCGATATTGTTTATGGGACTAGCCTTATCAGGGATTGGTGCATGGGTTGCTTTTCACCAGTGGCGGCACGTAGTCCAGTTCAGCCTATCCGTGACGCGGACCACGGACGACCTGGGCACGGCGTTTGACCGATATGATGGTGCATTAAATATGTATGTCGGTTTGGACCCGAATTCTGGGGCCAGCACCGCATTACTGCGAATGACGCAGACCCAGGTATCCCAATTCCACCAAGCGTTTGAAGCGGCCTATCACCAAAGCCTCATCCTGACCCGCGGAGCACCGTTTGGATCGGCGGTGCGTGTCATCGGTTCCACCTTTGCACGCTACCAACGCGACGCCACTGCAGTGATCACGGACATGCAACATCACCACTATCATCAGGCTCTGCATATCCAAATGGTGGGTAATGTGGCCGCTACCCAAGCAATGACTACGGCACTCGGTCAGTTACAAGCGCACACCGCCGCCTATGTTCGCCTCCAAACGGCACGTCTGCATAGTTTTCTCCTAGAGATGGGGGTTTTGCTTGGCGCATTGAGCTTGATCGTAGCAGGTACGGTTGGAGTCGGCCTAACCATGATTCGGCGGACCACCCGTGAGCTGGTACGTGATGTGCGGGCCTTTCCACGCGGCGACTTCACACCTCATGCGGCACCGACTGTCTGGAAGGAATATGGCCTGATTCGCACCGCGTTGGGAGAGATGCAAGACGCTTCGACGGCGAGCTTTGTCAGCTTGATGATAATGATTCAGCATCAAGAATCTCTCATCCAAGCGCGGACTCAACGTTGGCAACACGAGTCCACCCGAATTCGCGACGTGCTGCGAATGACGGCCATGACAGCGCAGGACTGGCATCAGAATGACATCTTCGATCGTATTTCGCACGAGTTTCTGCTTGCCGTACAGGCATGTGGTTGGGTGTCTTTCGCAATAGATACCCACCAAGAGAATGCCCGTGGGGGGGATGTGCCGTGGGACGCGGACAATCCTCCCAAGAGTCTCCTGACGGCAATTGCCACCCCACCACCCTCCATCCCCGGTTGCGATCCTTATCTTTTTCCGATCACGTCTGGTCTAAAGGGCCAGTTGTGTGGGTGGCGTCCTTATGGTCTGGGTCGCAGTGTCCTCGTCATTCTTCGTGATGTGCGAGGCCCATGGCCGGAAAACGAACATCTAGTAACGGAATTGGCAATTGTCCAGGTGCAGCACCTGATCTCGGCCGTTGGCCTCTTTCGGGAAACGCTTCGTCAAGCCGAGCAGGATAGCCTTACCGGTTTGCTGAACCGGAGAGTATTTGAACAGCACCTGGAGCAAAACATTCAAACGGCTAACGTGCAGGGCAGTTCGTTTCAATTAATTATCCTTGATTTAGATCATTTGAAAACTATTAACGATTCTCTCGGACATCTGGCCGGAGACCACGCACTGATGACCCTCGGGGACGTGCTCCGTCAAGTGGCTACCGAACATGTCTTAGTATTTCGGATTGGCGGAGACGAATTTGGTGTACTTATCGATGACTCGTCTTTGTCCACCGTGCAGGATCTCCTGTACACAATCCAAACGACGCTCCCACCGTCTTTAACAATTTCGGCTGGTGTCTCCCGGTGCCCCACGCTAGGTACCAGAGCGCGGGTGCTCTTTATGGCAGCAGACTGGGCCCTCTATGAAGCGAAAGTACGGGGTCGGGATCAATGGTTCTTCGCCAGCGTGCTAGAGATGTTAGCAAGGCTGGGACAGCCGTGGGATATGGACACAGTGAATGTTTTGGCCGCGTTACTGGAAGACCGTTTAGCACTGCCAACCGACACCACCCGCACCATGGCTGCTTGGGCAAGAACTCTAGCACAAGATTTGGGTAGTTCTCCAGAGGATCAACGGACGGTCGAACTTGCCGCGCTGTTGCATGATCTCGGTCGGTTGGCCGACAATGACTCTCTGCAGCCCACACCGGGAGATTATGCCGCTATTGCGGCAGATTTTCTTTCGGTCTATCCTCACCTGACGCAGGCGGCCAACGCCGTGCGCTTTCAGGCGGAACGCTGGGATGGTCGCGGCTCGCCTCAAGGATTGAAAGGGCAGGAGATCCCCTTTGCTTCTCGCATTATAGCAGTAGTCGATCAGTATCGGTGGTGTCGGTGTGATCCGGTCTCGAATACCCCGTCTGGGATTGCGGCCGTACTCGAAGCGGGTGCGGGTACTCTGTTCGATCCCGACTTGGTGCGGCGGTTTGTGCAACGCCTCCGGCACCTTCCAGGAGGACATCAGCAGGGCCCCGGACCATGAGGCCGGAGCCCAAGAGACTCCCTGTGGCCAATGGCGTCATGGGTCGTCGCTCTCTTCTATCAATCACCCCTTCCTTGGGGATGAGCGGACCATGGCGGGATTTTAAAACATGTTCCACCGGAGTCCCATTAGGCACATGGCTAGGGGTGTCCGGGTGGCATTGACTAATCCCTGAAGCGCTTATTGCTTAGCCGTTACATGGATATCAAAAAATCGTGATGGGCCGCGTCTTAGGTTCCCGCGCAATGCGCGCGACCACGTTGCGCCCAGGTAGAGTTCCGCACCGACTGCCGATTGCGATGGTCTGGAGGAAGTGTGAAAATCGTACGAGGGAGGGGAAGTACGTAGCATGGGCACCGAGTTCTTAGACGGCTTGTGGGTTGCCGCACAGCCCATCGTGGACCTGTCTACCGGGGACGTTGTTGGGTATGAAACGCTGATTCGAGGACATTCCGACTCCGCCTGGACGTCTCCTGCGCAACTGTTCGCGGAGGCACTCAGTCAGGACCTGGGCGCAGTGTTGGAAGCACGGTGTCGTGCGTTGGGGATTGACTGGGCGGTTAAACATTTGACGGGGACGCAAAAGCTGTTTCTGAATATTAATGGTAAGTTCGCGGGACTTCCGATCCATGAACACGAGCCCTCTCTGACGACGGCGCGCATGGCCCTGGAAATTTCCGAAGACCATAATACTCTAGAGAATGCCGACTGTTTACAACAGATCCAGCGGTGGCGCGAAGACGGCTATGACATTGTTATTGATGATTACGGTGTGGGCTACGCGGGTCTGGGGTTATTACTGGCAATCCAACCGCACATCGTGAAAATAGATCGCTCCCTAATTACTGGTATTGACCGGCACACCATGCGCCAATCTGTGGTAACGCACTTCCGGGATCTAGCCCTCGATCAAGGTATCACATTGTTAGCGGAAGGGATTGAGACTGCCGCAGAACTACACGTCTTACAGCAAATGGGCATTCCCCTCGGACAAGGATTTTTCTTGGGGCGTCCTCAAGTGGAGCCCGTGGCTTCCCCGGTGCTTCTCCCCACCAAAGGATTGATTGACGTGTCTCAGCCTGCAGCACCCGTTTCTGAACAAGAAATTCTGCAGAAGGCGTCGGATATGGCCTATAACACGTCTTTCCCGACCTACGTCGTAACCCGGACGCGTCGCATCGTAGCATGGAACGAGGCTGCGGTCATGCTCACGGGCTGGTCTCAATCCCAAATCGAACAACACCGATGCCATGAAGGGCGACTCAATCACCATGACCTTATGGGTCGTCCTCTCTGCGTGGGGGCTTGTCCCCTAGTTTGGACAATGGTAAAAAATCGGGCTCACAAACAACGGGTACTAGGATCCGGTGCAGACGGCCAGCCCTTCGAGGTCGAAGTCCTGGCGAGCCCCCTATGGGATCCCGTCACTCACAAAATAATTGGCGCGGTCGAATATTTTTGGGAAGTTGACAAGGCTGATCTGAGTTCGTGACATGGGTAGGCATGTAACACATTTTCGCACCCACATAATGGTATTTCTATTGACGGGTTTATAGGTGCCCGATCCTTAGTCTGAGTGCGTCGTAAAGACCCTGTCCTCTCTTGGAAGTGCATCACTGGACCGGCAGACACCTTCACCCACGTCTGCCAAGACGGCGTGCGTCAAAGATTTGGCCCCTCAGTGTGTGTACCGTGTTGCTGGGGCAAACCTGAAATATTGGAATGGATCCGGTCGTCCACTCCGGCATTCCGGCGTTGGAATATGATCGACTGACGTGGATCGCCCAAATTACATCCGCATCAAGACGTTCGCTACCGCCGATGTCACACTCGTTGATTATCATGCGCAGCGCCGGTTGGCTTGCGGTTCGTCTTGCCCGTCCGCTCGCTCCACGCGGATTCCAACCCGAAATACTTTGAGATCGGTCGGAGTGTAACCTATTACAATTTCACGAGCGACCAATTCAGCGGATTCAATGCCCTGGTCATTCCCGGCACCCTGCGGGATTCACTGCGTTTCCTGGAGGGTATCCTCGATCAACAAACGGGGCTCCATCCCCACGAGACTATGACGGATTCCGCTGAGTACAGTAATTTGGCTTTTGGCCCGACTGACGCGATGATCCCGCATTGCCATTACTGCACCACGCCGATTCTCATATCGAGCCTGTGGCTCAACTTAACAGATCCCTCGGGACCTCAGCAATGACTCGCCTAATCCTCGATCAATTTGATATGATCCGGGATTAGGCAGGGCGCCCGAGCTCTGCGAAACTTTTAGGGGGCTTCGCGATGATGTATGATGGACCCAGCAAAGAGGCCCTCACGCCAGCGACCCGATGGCTGGTGCTCACATTTGCCGGTGCGACCACCGCCAGTACGGTTGCATCGATTTTTGTCAATCTGTTTGTGTTTGTTGTGTCTGGTCAGTTAGCGGCACTTGCTATTTTTAATGGGGCATATTTCTTTTCCTTGACCTTCGTGTTTTATTTAACCGGTTACGTGTTTCGCCGGACCTCGCCACTCATCCCGTATCGTTGGGGACTGGTCATGACCGCGGCGTTTTACGGTGTGCTGCTGGTGCTATTACATCGGGCGGATCATTACATCGTATGGCTCGGGCTCTTACAGGGAGTCTCCCAAGGGTTTTTTTGGTTCGGCGCGAACCTCATGACTTTTGATACGGTTGCGCCCGCCCAACGCATCCGATTTTACGGTATCAATGCGGCTGTCGGCAGTGTGGCTGGCATCGCAGGTCCCCTATTGGGAGGAGCCTTAGTGGCGTTCCGCCCCGGGCTGACCGGGTACCTGGTGGTGTTCGGATTAGCCCTGATCATATATGCGCTGACCTATGTCATTTCATTTTCCGTGCCTCAAGGTCCTCCTTTGGGATATCAGCCGCTCAGATTAAGCTTAAGGTTGCATCGGATCATGCCGTTATGGAAAGACGCCATGAAGACCTTGATGGTCCGGGGTACCCGTGAAGCCATGACGGGTTTGGCGGGCGTGTACCTGATCTATATCACCACGCGTAGTGCTTTTATCGTCGGCATCTATTCCAGCGTCAGTGCTTTTTCCCGGATGCTGGGCGCGTTGGCCGTGAGTAGGTGGGTGACGCCGGACTCGCGTCCGCGGGCTATGTGGATCGGGGTATGGGGCATGACGATTGGAGCCGGGTTTTTGTTTTTACTTAAACTCGGCTGGGGTTGGGTGTTCGTGTTTGCGACGGTCGCGTCGTTTAGCATGCCTTGGTTTACCATACCGAACGAAGCCATCCCGCTGGATGTCATGGATCGTGATCAAGAGGTCACGCGTCATCGCGTGGCGTTTATGCTAAGTCGCGAAATGAGTCTGAACACCGGGCGGCTGGTCAGCATGGTCGTATTGATGGTCCTATATTTTTGGCACAAAAGTCCGTTCATGTTGGTCGGCATGGTTGTGGCTGCTTCCATGGTCCAAGGATGGGTCGCCTGGATGGGATCCGTTATTTGGCACAACCTAGGCGAAGCGGCTTAATGGGGCTACTGATGCCGGGCACAGGGTTAAATGGGGGACGGGGTATGCGTCAGTGCGCTATCATAGCGGAGAAGGGACGGTGGACATGATCGTGCAACGACGCTGGGCCAATCTCTCACTGGTGGTGCTGTTGGCGCTGTTGGTGATAGCTTTACTGTTTCATCATATGGGGTGGTCCGTCTATTTATTGGGAACTACTCTAGCGGGGTTAGCGGGTGCAGTAGCCGACTGGTACGCCGTCACCGCCCTCTTTCGCCATCCATTGGGAATGCGCTGGCTGCCCCATACGTCGATTATATCGGCCAATCGTGATCGCATCATTGATGCCATAGCCAATTTAGTGGAGTCCGAGCTGCTATCGAGTGAGTTTCTCAACGCCAACATCCAAAAAATATCATTCAGCCAAGGACTCTTAGGTCTGTTAGACAAACCTCTACCGCAAGACGTGACAGAGTTTTTAGGGACGACGGCGGCTACCTGGGTTGGGCAACTTGATGAGTCCCTGATTGCGGAGCGCGTGCGGGAATTTTTGGGAAAGCGTGCGGACGCGGTGTCGGTGTCCGACTGGGCGGTGCACCTCATTGAATGGTTAGTCCGATCGGGCAATGATCGGGCCCTCTTTCTTTTTTTGGCCGAACACGCCGAAATCGCTTTAGATCAAGTGGAACTGACCGAGGACTTAGAACGTCGCTTGCGGGAAGTGATTGAAGAATATAGCAAAACCGGTACACAAAAATTCTTGTTGGGTTTGCTGGAGTCGTTTGGGACCGTGGACTATCACGAACTTACCATGTCTATCAAGGCGGCGCTTAAGCGCTGGCTGAGGTCGGATAGCGCGTTTGACCAGTTCGACATGATTCTCATGCGAATTATGCGCTCTTTAAGAGACGACGCTCTGGTGCGGGCCCGGGTGGAGGAAGCCAAGGCCAGTCTTTTGAGTCAAATTCCGTGGCCCGATGTTGTGAGGTGGGGCAAAGACCACATCAATCAGGCCTTGACCCAGGGGACGGTCAGCGGAGCCCTGCAGCAAGGCCTGGCCTCAGTGTCCCGGTGGCTGGAGCGTGAACCCTCCATTCAAGCCCAGGTTGATGCGTTAGCCCGTGGACTGTTGATGCGGACAGCAACTCAGAACCATTCGGTCATTGGTCGGTTGGTGCGGGACAACCTTCGGGCGATGGACGAGCGGGAGTGGATTGATAAGCTGGAGTTTTATGTGGGGCGGGATCTGCAATGGATTCGCGTCAATGGGGCCATCGTGGGTGCCCTAGTGGGCCTCATCATTACGATTGCGACGCATCTTTAGACATCAACGCATTGACCTCGCCTCCCAGCAGTAAGGCGAAAGATAAGACATATAGGTAGAGCATCATGAGAATAACTGCCCCCAGACTGCCGTAGGTGCGGTTATAGTGATTGAAGTGGGCGGCGTAGAGGGAAAATCCCAGAGAAATCGCAATCCAAAGCATCATCACGATGCCGGTGCCCAGGGTCATCCAGTGAAATCGGTGGCCGTGGTCGGGCAGCCAATTATAGATGAGTGTGAGAATAATCCATAAGAGGGCCAACAGCGTGAGCCAGCGCAGAGAGGACTGCAATGTGGATCCGGGGGGATGATGAAACCAGACTAACGCCATCCAGCGAATGATGTCACCGCCAATGGCGCTAAGAATCAGCGAGGCCACAATCAGAATGCCGAAGAGCAGGCCTAACCCGAATGATAGGGAAAGCGTGGTCCAGAGCTTTCGCTTCACCTTTGGAACGCGATAAGCGTGATTGAGGGCGTTGCTGAGTTGGCGGATGGCACTAGACATCGAGAAGAGAAAGCCGAGTGCGCCGACGGACAATAGGGTGGGACTTTTAAAGCGACTGGCTGACGCAATCGTGGCCAGGATGAGGTGTCGCAACGCCCGGGGAATTAATGCTGCCAGGGGACCCGTTAAATCATGGGCTACACTCGGTAAGTGCAGCATCGCTAATAGGGCGGCGGAGAACAGCAGGAGGGGAAACAGCGCGAACAAAAAGTTGAATGCCAGTGCGGCGGCGTACGACGCGGTGTCCGCCCGTTGGACCCTCACAGCCAATGCTTTGACCCATGCAATCATGTTTTACCCCTCTCGGCGGTCGCGCCACTCCCTTTGGTAGCATTGTACTCCAAAGCTGCTCTTTGGCTGACGGATGGACGCTTTACAGCCGACCGGTGCTGGTCTACCATAAAGGTAAGAGGGGAGGGGGAATCGTCTATGGCAGTTAACTTAGTCATTACTCCAGAGGCCGAAAAAGCATTTTCCGCACTATTGGAGGATAAGCAAGGCGACTTCGTCAGGATTACCGCCGGCCAAGCTTGTGGTTGTGGCCGTGTCGGTTATCAGATGCAATGGGAGTCGGACCGTTCCGGCGATGACCAGTCGTTGGACACGCAGGGTTTGACACTATTGGTCGACAAAGACAGCCTTTCGCTAGTGGAAGGCAGTGTCATCGACTATAAAAAAGAGTCGATGTCAGAGGGGTTTTTCATTTCCAACCCTAATGCCCCCGCCGGGTGCGGTTGCGGAGGGCACTAAGCCACCCAATGGGCGGTAGCGAATAATGCCGTCAAGAGCATCCCCATTGGGATAGCGACAATGAAATAGACGGCCCGAGTCCAACGCACTCGGGCCATTATGCTGCCCAGCCCAATGAAAAGCGGGAACGCTTCTAAGCACAGACGCGGCATCGACATCAGGGGAAAACCCGTAGCCGGATACGAAAATGGAATCATGAGTGCCGCCAGGGTGTATACCCAGAGGTAAAATGGTATGCGCCTTGCGCTCAAAATCAGGATGACAATGGCAAACAGCGCGAACAGAATATTAACGAAGTTGCCGGGCACTAGCGAAGGATTGCCGGACGCAAACAAGTGGTGGTAGCTAAAGAACTGGGGGACGGCCCGCCACGCAGCGATGACGCCTTGGTACAGTGTCACGATAAAGATCTCCGGGTGGCGACTCCAGTTGGACTGTGCACTTTCAAACATGAGTGGATCACCAAATCGCTTGAATAAAAACAGCATGTACACGAGCATGCCAGCCGGCATCCACGATACGTGTAACAGCTTTTTGACTTGAAATCCTTCTTGGCGCCATATCATCCACAAAAAGGGTAGGACTAACAGAGTGCCATAGATAGTACAGAGGGTGGCCAGGGCTCCCAATGGCCCGGCTGCCCAGTAATTTCCGACGCGTAAATAATACAGCGAGGCTATGGCCAATGCCAGAAACAAGGCTTCAGAGTACACAGCGTTTAGATAAAAGGCAGTGGGAAAGAATGCCAACGCTAGTAGTGTATACCAAGCCACCTGGGGACCCAATTCCAAAGTCACTAGCCGGTTAAGATAAAATAGGGCGATCCCGAACGCGATGAGTGATACTATGACACCACCTACCACGCCTCCGCCAAAAAGTTTCATGGAAAGAGGATAGAGCGGGAAGAACGCGGTGGAGGTCGGGCGTCCGTCATAGCCAAATGTGGCAATAGACAGATACCAAAGCCCATCCCAGTGTACCCACAGGCCGCTCAGTGCTTGGTAAACGAGGTTTCCAGCCGGTGGTAAAGTTCCTTGGGGTGCTTGAACCCATGCCTGTGGCAAATAGATGTAGGCCAGACCTGCCACTTCCACAAAAAAGATGCGGGACAAGATAAACACCCACAGGAGAGTTTTGAGCACGCTCGATCCCGTATGACTGGGCTCGATGTTGAAGGATTTGTCGACTAATTGTACCGCCGGGCTCTCGCCACTTATCCAGTTTTTAGCCATGAATCCTCCTATGTGGTCGATGGAAAGGGAGCACACCTTTTTTTAGGGCATCGCCGCGCACATAATTAGCCAACAAAAACAACTGATGGTTGCTGAGATTGGTGAGCGAGGTTCGCGGAATACTTAACAAGGATGCAGCAGCCAAGGGGCTGACCAGCGGCAATCGGTTCAGCATTTCACGCACCAGCTCCATTTCCTGTTGGGAATGTATGGCGTTTCCAGGATACCCCAAGATTTTGAGCATCGTCAAAGGGGTCTCGTGTGTTGGCCAATGGGGCGAGTGATAGTACAGGGCATCCAACAGTTTATAAAGATTGGTCGCATCAATATAGAAGTAGTGGTCGATGGGGATCCGGGTGGAGTCGGCGACCAGGTGCATGGCCTGAATGGGTGTGACTTCCGAAATTGCTTCGTATAGTGGTTGATTCGACCCGTTGTGGTCGACCGATTGGTTTCCTGATATGGGAACCACCTGAAGAATCTGGGAGTGTGGCCTCACTTCGGCCACGAAACCGACAAATCCTGGATTCAAGGGAGTGCCTTGCACGCCGACTAAAACGTTCATGGGTTTACGCGAATTGAGCACAGCCACCTGAGAGCGAATTTGGGGATGCGTGCCGATGGAGTACCAAATGAAGGCCGCTCCTGCCGTTAGCGTGATAATGAGAGCGATAAGAAATAGACGCGGGAAGCCGATGTCGCGATAACGTCCCAATCTTTTGACCGCCTCCCTTCAGTGATCCCACTTCAATATTATGCCCGATTTGGCCTCAGGGACATGACTCTTCCCAGTGTACCATGGATAGGGAGGAGATTCGGTGGTGTGGTCGGTTTCCCCACTGCGGGGCGTTGTCGCGACCGCAGGGGACCTGGCCGTTTGATGGTAACACTTGCACTTGCGTGCGCAAGTCAATGTGTCGCCCAAAACCCCGATACGGGTATGGGGCCGGGCGTCTCGCGGTCGCGTCGTGCGATGGAGGATTAAAACACCTCAGACCTTTGTCATGGATGTTCGTCCTAGCTTCCGGCCGCTTCTCAATACGGCCGGGTATCGCGCCGTAGACGCGGTAATCCTTACCCGTGTCCTGCGCTGATGGCCATGCCCTCTGGCGTACCGATATTAGTCCCGCGCGAACTGACTCGTGCGTGGATGTTGAGCGCCATACCACCCACCTTATCGGCCCCATCGTTGATCCGGTTCCTCCCTTGGGCATCGCGCCGGGCCGTCGCGTGAGCAAATCCCTGAACCAAAGACCGGACTGATTGAGCCTCTTAGGACGCCGGCTTTCCCATCTGAATAGTGACCGATGTAATCGAAACGGGGTGAACCGGATAACTCTTCTCGTTAGTCAACGGATTGGTAGTGACCCGGCCCTGATCAATCTTTCGGATGGTGGGCCAGCCTTGAACAACCCGGCCTACCTCCGTGTAGATGGGCTTGGAATTGAGCTGGGCGCTGGCCGGGCCCGTGCAAATAAAAAACTGACTGCCGTTGGTGTTGGGGCTGTTGCCGCTGACGGCCATAGCTACAATCCCGGGCTGATAAGGATAGGGGACGGGAAGTTCGCCGTTCCACGTGTATCCGGGACCTCCCGACCCAATATTTTTTGGGTCGCCGGTTTGAATGACAAAGGAGCGGATGACACGGAAAAATGTTTGGTGATTAAAAAAATCTTGGTGGGCGAGAAAAACAAAATTGTTCACGGCCACGGGGTCCTGACTGGCAAACAGGTTAATGGTGAAATTTCCGGCTGTCGTATGGACAGTGGCCCGATAGTTCAACTTGCGATTAATCGTCATGGTCGGGGGCGCGCCCCATTGAAGTGTATGGCCAGCGGTTTTAACAGTTTTAGCAGCGGACCCGGGGCTCACGGAAGAGGCTGACGGACGGTTCGACCCACATCCCACAATTGCGATGGCTAAACTAACCAGCAGAGCAACTCGGCTCACAGTATTCAGATCGTTTCCTCCTCGATGACTCACCAGCGTGACGGCGATTTTCATTGTAAGGGATTTTGGGTAGTCCGGAAAAGCCGTCCCGCATACCGAAGTCAGGGAATCCATTATGGTAACGATTAAGCTAGGTGCGGTACAACGTGCCCGTGAGGGGTTGGCTGCGGACCTGGGGGTGATAGACTAGAGGTCGGAGGCGACAGCATGAGAGCAGTGGTGTTAACGGCGTTTGGCGGTCCGGAAGTTCTGAGCATTCAAGAGGTCCCGTTGCCGGTTCCCGGCCCAGAGGAGGTGCGCATTCGAGTCTGGGCTACCGCATTGAATCGGGCTGATCTTCTAGAACGCGAGGGCCGCTATCCGCCGCCCGGAAACCGCCCCGCCTATCAAATCCCGGGCCTCGAAGTCAGCGGGGTGGTGGATCAAATCGGCGAGCGAGTGAGTCTATTTGCTCCCGGAGACCGGGTGATGGCGTTGTTATCCGGTCAAGGCTACGCAGAATATGTGGTGGCGACTGAGCGGATGGTGATGCCGGTGCCCGACCAGATGAAGCTTGAACACGCCGCTGCCATCCCCGAAGCGTATCTCACGGCATTTGATGCTTTGTATGAACAAGGCTCAGCCTATCCATCGGCAGGGGTGTTGATTCATGCCGGGGCCTCGGGGGTAGGAACCGCTGCCATTCAGCTGGCTAAACAAGGCAACATGTCGGTCATAACCACTGTGGGATCGGACGAAAAGGTCAAGCGGGTACGGGCTTTGGGGGCGGATTGTGTAGTGAACTACCGGGAGTCCTCTTTTGTGAGTGTCGTTCAGGAATGGACCCATCACCAAGGCGTTTCGGTGGTATTGGATTTCGTGGGCCAACAATACTTTGAGGATAACTTACGATGCCTAAGCCCCGACGGCACTATGGTTCTGATCGGCACACTGAGCGGAAGTCGGGCGTCTATTGACTTGGGATTAGTGCTAGCGCGGCGGTTAAGAATTCAAGGTACTGCGTTGCGGTCACGGCCTTCCGAACGCAAGGTTGCCTTGGTTCAGCGATTTCTGCGCGAAGCCTGGCCGCTATTTCAGAGCCAGGCCATCCATCCTGTGGTTGATCGTGTTTATCGGTTGGACAAAATTCAAGAGGCGCATCGCTATATGGCGAGCAATCACAACATTGGAAAGATCGTTATACACATCTATTCTCAAGAAGTCTGATGCGTTAGAAACTGGGAGATTTCCTGCAATATAGCGGTAACGTCATCACGGGTGGAATCAGCCAGGCGTCCTCCGGCGGCGCGCGGGTGACCGCCGCCGCAAAACAGTGATTCCATGAGCTGTGCGGCATCAATGCGGGTATCAGTTCGGGCCGATAGGCGACCTTCGTCTTTGAGCACGACCACAAGCGCGGCACCTTCTTCCAGCAACCGATGGGCGATGATGTTGATGGGACCCTCGTCGT
This sequence comes from Bacillota bacterium, assembly GCA_021806205.1. GTDB lineage: Bacteria > Bacillota > Sulfobacillia > Sulfobacillales > Sulfobacillaceae > Sulfobacillus_B. The sequence goes on from JAJZXX010000041.1 coordinate 13,855, forward strand.
TAAGCGTCAAGCCGTATAGTGGGAACGGCAAAGCGTTCTGATAGCGAATGGCCGACTTGAGGTGCTGGGAGACAAAATCTTCTTCTTGGCGTATGAGCGTGGCTAAGAGGTCGCCTTCCTGCCGAGTAAAGGGCGTGAATCCTGCACAAAAACGGTTTTGATACCAAGAATAGCCCTGGGCGTGAAATAGACGGCCTAGGTCTTGTCCGAAATCATGACGCGGCTTCCAGAGATCGTAGCGTTCCACCGCCAGACATAGTCGCTCCCATTCCGGGGTCGCCGGAATCCATTTTTGCTGCACGGCGTAATCGTAAAAAAGATGAGCCCCCGAGCGCGACTCATCAATCAAAACCTGGGGGAATCGATGAAGAGGGCGAGCGGACTGGTGATGGTCCAAGAGAAATGCAATGCGATCGCCCCATCGGGACCATTGATCCAGTTTTAGGGACACGTCGGCCAAATAAATAGGCCCCTCGTCAGGGATTTGCTCCAATCCCTCAACCACCCGATCGGGTTTGACGAAAACTGGGGTGAAGCCTGCGGCTCTGCCGACCACCGCGGCGGTAACACCATCGAGACAATTTTCGTGGGTTACGAGCCATCCGTTTTGCGACATCTTCTCACACCTAACTGGCAAAGGTAGTGTGCCTCACTGCACTAATTCAATGCGGCGGGCGTGAATGGTCCGCCCACTTTTGACCCCATAAATTCGGACCTTGAGGCCACTGTAAAGACCACTGGGGTCTAAAATCGCGGTGGACTCATCCGTGACAACGGTCAGCAAGGACCGACCAGACACAGTGTCGACCGCTAGGAAACGGCGAAGTTGGGTCTTTGTAGTGTTTTGATATCCGAGGCCGCCTGCTGCGACAATCGTAACACCACACATCAACACGACGGCGATGTGCCGGCGTCTTCGTGAACCCACTATACCACCTGCCTTTTGAACCCAAAGAGTGTAGCCATTAAGAGAGCTATTCGCGAAAAGGCCCCAGATTCCTGCCGCCAGCACTTTGCCAGAAGGTCGCCAGTCAGTTTAAAATATCTCCGATGCGGTGTGTTTGTTGTAGTTTGGGGAGCGAACTTAATGCCTAGACGGGCGCTTGGTGCGGGTTTTTTGACGATTGTATTTTGGTCGTCAGCTTTTGTAGGGATTCGGGTGGGTCTTGGCGCGTTTTCCGCGGAGCATTTGGTGTTGCTGCGATTTTTAACGGCCAGCTTGGTGCTGTTGGGCGGTGTGGTAGTCAGCCGTGGACGTCTTTTGCCGCCGCGCCAAGTGTGGTGGCGCGTGGGACTGAGCGGCCTCACCGGCTTTACCGTGTACCATACGGCGCTGACTTTGGGGGAACGTACCGTAGCGCCTAGTACCGCCAGTTTCATTATTGCGGCCGCCCCGCTATTTTCCACGATTTTGAGTCGCACTTTCCTTCACGAACAGGTGACCCGTTGGGGTTGGGCAGGGATGCTCCTGAGTTTTGCCGGGGTGGCAGTCCTGTCGGGCCAGGGCTACGGGTTTCATTGGGATGCGCTCTTGATTCTAGTCTCGGCCATCTCAACGGCGGTCTTCTTTCTTCTTGAAAAGCCACTTTTGAGCGACTATCGGGCGTTAGATGTAACGGCCTGGGTGACTTGGGCGGGTACGATACCGATGTTCGCCTTCAGCGGCGGATTTGTGCAGGCGCTGGTTCACGCGCCCACCTATCCTTTACTGATGGTACTCTATATCGGAGTCTTTCCAGCGGCGGTGGCGTATGTGACCTGGAGTGTGGCGTTGGCTGGCGCGACCATGGCACAAGTCACTCCGTTGTTGTACTTAAATCCCGTACTGGCAAGTCTGCTGGGGTGGATCGTACTCGGTGAACGCCCTGGATGGGTTCTGGCTTTTGGAGGCGCAATGATTTTGCTAGGCGTATGGGCTATTCAGGTCAAGGGCCAAAAGCCCCTGGTTGGTCTGACCAAGGAGGCCGTGTGAAGATGGACATATTGGAGACTGTTTTGGATGCGGTAGGGAACACTCCCTTGATTCGCCTGCATCGGATAGGGGGTGAGGAACGGCGGCGGGTCCTCGTTAAATTGGAAGCCGTCAACCCAGGGGGTTCAATCAAAGATCGGATTGGTCTTACGTTAATCGAAGCGGCTGAGGAAGCGGGACGACTTAAAGCCGGAGGTACAGTGGTGGAGGCCACCGCGGGGAACACCGGAATCGGTTTGGCCCAAGCCGCTGCCGTTCGCGGATATCGCGCGATTTTTGTGGTCCCGGATAAAATGAGCGTAGATAAAATCAGGCTGATGAGAGCATACGGGGCAGAGGTCAGGGTCGTACCCGATGTCCCGCGCGACGACCCTGGTAACTATCAAAACGTTGCCAAACGGCTTGCTCAAGGAATAGCTGGTGCGGCGTACATGGGTCAGTTCGAGTGTGATGCCAATCCCGATACGCATTATCGAACCACTGCTCCCGAAATTTGGACCGCGCTTAAAGGACAGATCGCTGCCTTTGTGGCCGGGGCCGGCACCGGAGGCACGATTTCGGGAGTCGGTCGGTTTTTGAAAGAAAAGGACTCCTCCATCCGGGTGATTGGAGCGGATCCGGTAGGGTCAATTTTTTCAGGGCCGATAGCGCCATTCCGGATCGAAGGGATGGGGGAAGACTACTATCCGGACACGTTGGACGCCCTCGTAGTTGACGACTGGGTCGCTGTCAGCGATGATGAGGCGTTTTTGATGGCACGCACGATGGCCCGCCAGGAAGGTATCTTGGCGGGTGGATCGTCAGGTGCAATCGTAACGGTCGCGCTGCGCCAAGCTCAACAATTAGACGGTGACGGGTATGTTGTGGCGATTTTACCCGATACCGGGAGAAACTACCTGTCCAATATTTTTGGGGTTGAGGAGTAAACGAACCGTCAGACCATTGCTGTCGCTTTATGTTATCAACTGCGCCGTAAAACCTGTCGAGATGAGGATATAAGGCGCTCGCGGGCAGGCGAAAGTTTTTCCCGGCCATGCCATCCCCAGGTCGTTTCGTGATAGATTAACCAAGGGTTCGCCCTTTGAAAATGGGATACGTTGGCGGTTGTCTCCCGCAATCGTAGGAGACGTAAAATGCTTCGCGTCGTCAAAAACCAGACGTTAACAGGATTCGGCGAACGATCATTTCAGGTAATCGGAGACCTTCGGGCGACCTGGGCGGTGACGTTGGCGGCGGGGCTGTTGTGGCGCGTGGAGCACGGCTGGACGGTCGCGGACTGTCTTCGATGGCTGGACAGCCACGGATTCCTCTACCACCAGCGGACCCTGGAACATCTCGAAACCCCGCTCAACCGTATTTTCGGCGGGTACGATATAATGGCTACACACAAACGAGGAGGGTGACCGCCATGGGTCGAGGCTGGGTGTGGGTGGAGAAACCATCCCTCTGGGTCGTGTTGCAGCTGGACCCGCCCATCCCGACACTGTGGGAGCAGGCGATGGTGCGCCGACAGGATGACCTATGGTGTCTGGGAACGCGGCGCGATGGGGGACCCTGTCGGCGGGTGGTGCATCGCTGGCAGCTGTGGTTGCGGCCGCCCCCATGGTTTTCGGGGTATTGCGCGGCTCACCAGCCAACGCATTCGGCGGTCCGCTGGCAATTGTGGGGGGCGACGGACACGATCCCGTGTCCGTGCGGATGCAGTGCGCAGGCGATGGTGTGGGCGCGGGCCCTTACGGGTCAGAATCCCGCGGTGGATGCCATCTATCGACAGATTGTGCAGAGCCTAGGACCGCGCCAGTGGCACCCGCATCAGAGCACGTGGTCGGTCACCGTGGACGATGGGGTGCAATGGACCCCGGGGCTGCCTGAGGACGGAGACCTCCATCCGGCGACGTATCGGACCTGGTTGTTTGAGGGGCCCCGATTCGACGGGGATCTGATCTAGGGATCCTACCCGATATGTACGAGATTTCGGCCGGGATAGGGCTTGGGCACGGGTATCCCGTACGGCACGACCATGGATCTTGCTTCAAAGTCGAACTACAGTTTTTAAGTGCACGTAACCACATACAAACGGGCATATGCGCTAAATCAAGCCCCCCGAGTTGAATTGGAGTCTCCGCTTGCGTGGTCGCTCATGGAGTGCCTTGGTCCACGCGCGGGAGGTCAGGCACCAATCCGTCAGCTCCACAAACCCCTGAACGATCACGTGGAGATCCTGCCAATCATTTGGGAAATACGCCACACGGTGGGGGATATCGCTTCGAACGGGAAATCCATAGGAGGAAAAATCCGGCCCTTGGGTCCGGATGGCATCCACGAGGACCGCGCCCAACAGCTTGGCCAAGAGATAGGGTTGGGCCAAATCCGGATCGAACGCCCTCAGCTCATCGATATGGAGTAACCCTTTTAAGCGTTTGAAGGCGATTT
>JAJZXX010000014.1 GCA_021806205.1 Bacillota bacterium
CGACGCACGGTCCGCCGCAGTCGGCGGTTTCGCCACACGCGGTATCGGGCGGCCCGCTTTCTCAATCGCCGGCGAAAGGCCGACTGGTTGCCGCCGAGTTTAGAAGCCCGGGTGGATCAAACGTTGCCTGCGGTAGCTAAAATCCGGACCCGGGCGCCCATCACGGCGCTGAGCGTCGAGCATGTGCGGTTCGATCATATGGTGTTGCTTACACGGCGGACCCCTAGCTTTAGCTATGGGGGTCAGTAACACCTGTGACGAAGGCGCTCAATGCGCCCAAGTCGCAAACATTGGCCCCATAGTGGATGCCCCGCCATTTATGGCTGGGGAGGATGTCCACACGCAGAAGATGCAAGATCCCGAGATCCGGGGCGTCGCATACCAGCCAGGCACACTCCTCGGCTACGAGGTGCGGGAGTATTTGCTCGATAAATGGGATCGGCGATGCGCCTATTGCGATACCCCGCACGCCGACGTTCAGATCGATCACGTCTACCCCAAGAGCTTGGGGGACTCCGATCGGGTCTCGAACGTAGCGTTGGCCTGTCCAGCCTGCAATGCGAGCAAAGACAACCAACGGCTCGCCGACTTTCTGGCTCACGACCCCGGGCGGGGCGGCAGCGCGTCCGGAAGAATGCCCGGGCGACCGTGGGCAAAGACCGTGCCCCACAGCAGCAGCGCGCGCAGTGGGAAGCCACCCGCCTCGAACGGATTCAACGGCAGATTAAAGCGCCACTCCACGATGCGGCGATGATGAATGCCACCCGGCGGCGGCTCTATGAGCAACTCCGGGCGGACGGGCCTTCCTGTCGAAGGCGGGTCCGGCGGTCGCACGAAAATGCAGCGCATTCAGCACAAGCTACCCAAACAACATTACTATGACGCGCTCTGCGTCGGCGCGAGCACGCCCAAGACCTTCACCGCGGTGTCCGCTTATGCGGCAGTCTGGTCGGCCAAAGGGCGCGGAAACCGCCAGCGGTGCCGCACCGACCAATATGGCTTCCCATTCGCTATCTCTCCGGGAAGAAGCAACACTTCGGGTTTCAGACCGGGGATCTCGTCCAGGCCGTCGTGCCTCGCGGGAAGTATACCGGCTCCTGGGTCGGGCGAGCTACGGCAAAAGCCAGTGGACCGGTTAAGATCACAATCGAGACGGGTATTCATCCCACGACACGCTATACCCACTGCCGAATCTTGCAACGCGGGAACGGCTGGATGTATACGCAAAAACTTTCGAACTCAGAAAGGGGGCAGGCGGCTTCCTCCACCCTTGGGGTACTACGTCCGGCCTGAACGCCGGAGTCTCCGCCGCCAAATTAGGATGAATCTCGCTGCAAGCCGGCCCCTTCATTCAAGCAGCGCGTGGATCCGTGTAAACATGTTCTGAGTTCGAGCGACGACGCACGAATGTCCCGTCTTGAGTATTGTGTGGTGGAGGCGTTTAATCAAGGCTAAACCCGCTAAATTTGTTAGAATGCTACAATGAAGGTTACCTACGCTAGGGGCTGGGTCAATGGTTCACGGCAAGCCAATCGGATATACTGATCTCAAGCGAACGAGGCGAAGGGGTTCTTATGCCGGGAGTTGAAAGGCCGTTTCATTGCAAGGCAACGTTGGCAGAACTGGTGGCAAGACGGGAGCAGCGCCGGACACTATTGTGGGCCGAGGCGAGGCGCCTGAGGGAGCTGTTTGGACGTCGGGGTGTGGAATCGGCATGGGTTTTTGGGTCCTTGGCCAAAGGCACTAGCACCGTTACTAGCGATCTGGATCTGTTGGCGGTATGGGATACGGATTTACCTCCATTGCAGCGTGCCATCGCGTTGATGGCCGATAGCCACCCGGCCGTCAGTGTCGATTTGCTCGTGTATACCCCGAAAGAGTTTGCCCGGATAGCGTCGGCAGAGCAATTCGAACGGGCGGTGAAAATCGATTGAGTCATTTAGGATTGCAGGCTGCTGCCGACTGGTTGGCGCTGGCCGAAAGCGATCGGCAAACAGCAGCCCTCTTACAAGATACCAAACCTCATATTGCTTGCTACCTTAGCCAACAGGCGGCCGAGAAAGCTGTGAAGGCTTTGTATGTAGCCCATAGCGTTCCGTTTGCCTTTACCCATTCCATCGCAGAACTTATTGACGGCCTAGCTGACGAATATCCGGAACTTGTTAGGCATCGCAGCGCCGGCGTCATCCTAACACTATATGAGGTCAATACGCGCTATATCAATTTGCAAACCGGGATTAATCCGCTGAAGGAATTTCGTGCGGAGGATGCCAGCCACGCAGTACAACTTACCACTGAGATTTACGAAGAGTGTCAGCACATTTATGGCCAATTGGTGCAAAGATCGACTGGGTCGAAAGACTAGCCATGCCACTTTTGTCGGTCGCATTGGTCCGTAAAATATAGCGGGGCGCCATCTTAGACCCGCCAAAATCTATTGAGCGGTGCGCGGGGATCCGGTCACGGGGTCGTTGCCAGAGAATCGGTATGCGGCCTTGGAGATCGAGCTTCCGGTTCCAGATTCGGCCCGGACGTGCTTGACTGATGGTTGGGTGATGCGGGCCCATCATGCCCCATTTGGCACGCTTGGAAGTCTTGGCTTGCAGAGGCTCCACGCGACGGGTAGGCTTTGTGTCTAAGCGGTTGAGGCCGCTTTAAGGCACCCGGGAAAAGCCTTGGCATCAAATCAGGGATGGTGTCCCAAAGAGCTGGCACCATGGCTTCTGGTAGCTGTCTTGGCCGTCGGAATCGGCGGGTCGAAGGTGGCCTGGGATCTCAGTGATAAGATACGCTGACGAGGATCGGGCCTCATGGTACACTGGCCTATACGGTTTCGTATGTCATTAGGGTTAGCACCTGCTTTTTCGGGGGGGTGAGTATTATCGCTGATGGCGCAACACAAACTAGTTTAGGCACGTTCTGTGATAGAGTATGCGGCGGGGAGATTTCTTTTGGTGAACAAAAAGGATTCTTGATCGGAGGTCGGGAGATTCCTAATATAGAAGGTGGACTCCGTTAAGAGGAAGAAGTGATGGCCCCATGCCCATTCATGGACCCGATGAGCCGGTTTACACAATTGGTGTGATGGCCCGGCTAGTGGGGGTGTCAACACAAACGCTACGTTCTTGGGAGCGGGAGGCACTTATTAGGCCCCATCGGACCGACACCAATAATCGGCTTTACACGGACAACGACTTCCAGCAATTAAACCGGATTCGCGAGCTGGTTCAAGAGGGGATTAATCCAGCCGGGATTCGTGCGATTTTAAGAGGCACCGATTCTTCGGGCCGAAAAGCGAGGGTGACGACGTATGGCGAAAGTGGTAGGCATTGACTTAGGAACGACCAACTCGGTAATCGCGGTCATGGAGGGAGGACAGCCCACCGTTGTCTTAAACTCCGAAGGGTCACGACTGACCCCATCCGTGGTGGGCTTTAGTAAAAGTGGGGAGCGATTGGTGGGACAATTGGCCCGCCGTCAAGCAGTTATGAATCCCGAAAACACCGTGTTCTCCATTAAGCGGTTCATCGGGCGACGCTACGAGGAAGTGTCAGAAGAGCGAACCCGGGTACCATATAAAGTTCAGAACGGCTCTATGAGTCAGGTCCGTGTGGAATTACCGAACGCGGGTGACGATCTGACTCCTGAACAGATCTCCGCGATGGTCCTCGGCAAACTCAAGGCCGATGCGGAAAAGTATTTAGGTGAAAGCATCACTCAAGCGGTGATTACCGTGCCGGCCTACTTCAATGATGCGCAACGCCAGGCCACCAAAGACGCCGGAAAAATTGCCGGCCTGGAGGTCTTGCGCATCATTAACGAGCCGACTGCTGCCGCTTTGGCCTACGGTTTGGACAAGCAAAAGAACGAGACCATCTTGGTGTGGGACCTGGGGGGCGGAACCTTCGATGTCTCGGTGCTAGAAGTGGGAGACGGCGTGTTCGAAGTGAAGTCTACATCCGGAGATACCCATTTAGGTGGCGACGATTATGACATGAAGCTGGTGGATTACATAGCCGGCCAGTTCCAAAAAGAATACGGCATTGACCTGCGTAAAGACCGTCAAGCGCTGCAGCGTCTGATCGAAGCGTCCGAGAAGGCCAAAATTGAACTATCGTCCGTGACTGAGACACAGGTCTCCCTACCGTTTATTACCGCTGACCAAACGGGTCCCAAGCATCTTGAGCAGAAGGTGACTCGCGCAAAATTTGAAGAGCTCACTCAGGACCTGACCGAGCGCTGCGTTAATCCGTTCAAACAGGCGTTGGCTGATGCCAAGCTGAGTGAGAGCCAAATTGATGAAGTGATTCTGGTGGGCGGATCGACCCGGATGCCGGTCATCCAAGCGTTAGTCAAGCGACTGACCGGAAAGGAGCCCCATCGGGGGGTCAATCCAGATGAGGTCGTCGCGGTTGGCGCCGCTATTCAAGGCGGGGTGTTGGCGGGGGACGTGAAAGACGTGATTCTGTTGGACGTCACCCCCTTGTCGTTGGGGATTGAAACTCTGGGAGGCGTATTCAATAAGTTAATCGATCGAAATACGACCATCCCCACACGCAAGAGCCAGGTGTACACCACGGCTGCGGATAGTCAAACCAGTGTTGAAATTCACGTGCTCCAAGGAGAGCGGCCTATGGCCCAGGACAACCGGACATTAGCCCGTTTCAGTTTAGCCGATATTCCGCCAGCGCCTCGGGGTATACCTCAAATTGAGGTCACATTTGATATAGACGCGAACGGTATCGTGAACGTGTCCGCCAAGGATTTGGGTACGGGCAAGGAGCAGCGCATTACGGTCACGGCGTCCACGCAGCTCAGTAAAGAGGACGTGGACCGCATGGTTAAAGAAGCGCAGGAAAAAGCACAAGAAGATGAACGGCGGCGTGAAACTGCCGAATCGCGCAATCGGGCGGAATCACTCGTGTATGCGACGGAGAAGTCGCTCAAGGATCTCCAAGATAAAGTGAGTCCGGAAGATAAGGCGGAAGCTGAATCCGCGATGACGGCTGTGCGTGAGGCACTCACTGGGGACGATAAGGCGGCCATCGATGAAGCCGTGAACAAGCTCGAACAAAGTGCACACAAGTTGGCCGCCCAAGTTTACCAACAAAGCACCAACGACTCGGGTGACGGTGCGGCTCCGCCACCGCCTTCGGGAGGAACCAGCGGGGGCGATGGCTCCGATGTCATTGACGCCGACTTTCGCCCTAGTGAATAAAGGCGGTGGAACGCAACTGACTGAGGTCAGTGAAGCTAGCGGGCGAGGAAGATCCTCGCCCGTTTCCACGATGGAGGTGGGCTTATGCCGGCACCCAAGGATTACTACAAAATTCTAGAGGTGGATGAGAAGGCGGATGCGAACACGATCAAACAGTCGTATCGCCGGCTCGCCCGAAAATACCACCCGGATATTGGTGGTAAGGCGGTCGAAGATAAGTTTAAAGAAATAAATGAGGCTTATGAAGTCCTGTCGGATGCGAATCGTCGCCGCGACTATGACCGATTGAGGCGCGGCTATGCGGAACGGGAGTCCCGGAGTCAGGGTGCCGGATTTCGTCGGGTGGCCTATGATTGGTCTAACGATGTTGGGGGCGGATTTGGATCGATCTTTGATGACCTCTTTTCTTCCGGCCACGATAGACGCGGGAATATTCCCCGGCCGGTTCCGGAGGAGTCTGTTCGGATCACCCTCGAACAGGTCGCGACCGGTACGACGGCAAACCTGACGATTAACGACGTCAAAGAATGCGTGGTGTGCCACGGGCGCGACGGAAATTGCCCGAGGTGCGGCGGGCTCGGTCAGATATCGGAACCCAAACGTTTTGACGTGGCCATTCCGGCCGGGATTGTCGACGGAGATGTATTAAAAGTCGGAGAACATGCCCGGCTAAGGATCGAAGTGGCTCCGCATCCAAGATTCGCGCGACAAAAGGATAATATCGTGGGCCGGCTGATGGTGGCCGTTCCACTGGCAGTGGTTGGCGGAGAAGTGCCGGTCCGACCATTGGTGGGCGAGGAGATGATGGTCAAAATTCCCCCGCGCACCAACCATGGGCGCATGCTCCGTTTGAAAGGGATGGGGCTCACGCATCGCGGGTCCCTGGTTAAGGGAGATATGTTATTGGAAGTGGCACTGCGATTTCCCGAACCCATCACTCAGGAAGACACCTTGCTCTACCAAGAACTGTTAACCCATCACCAAGAGTCGGGAGGAGAGATTCGTGCGCCTCGATAAATTGACCGTTAAAGCTTCGGAAGCTATGCAAGACGCGCAGCGTCTTGCTCAGGATGCCGGCAACCAGGCGGTAGGCGATTTGCACCTCTTGGCGGCTTTGCTTGAGCAAAAGGACGGGGTGGTCCGCCCCATTTTGGAAAAGGTGGGTGTGCCGCTAGGCCCCCTATCCGTGCGGGTTAAGGAGGCGATTGGTCGGCTGCCGCGTGTCAGTGGCACGGCCTTTGGCGCTTACCTGTCTCCGGAATTGGCCCATATTATCGAAGACGCCGAGGCCAAGGCAACAGCACTAAAGGATGAGTATACATCGACGGAGCATTTGCTCTTGGGATTAGCGCAAAAGGAACGTGGGGCGGCTGCACAAATCTTGGCGGAGCATGGCGTTCATGTCGATAATATTATGACGGCGCTCAAGGACGTCCGGGGCAGTGCCCGCGTAACCGACGCTAACCCTGAGGACAAGTATCAGGCCTTAACCCGCTATACCAAAGATCTCACGGATCTGGCCCGCCAGGGGAAACTCGATCCCGTCGTCGGGCGCGACGAGGAGATTCGCCGTGTGGTGCAGGTGTTGTCCCGGCGCACCAAGAACAATCCGGTTTTGATCGGGGAGCCCGGCGTTGGAAAGACGGCCATCGTGGAAGGACTGGCCCAAAGGATCGTTGCCCAGGATGTGCCCGAGGGATTAAGAGACAAGCGGGTATTGGTGTTAGACATCGGTTCCCTCATCGCGGGGAGCAAGTTTCGGGGTGAGTTCGAAGACCGATTGAAGGCAGTGCTCAAGGAGATCGACCGCGCGCAAGGCACCGTAATTCTATTTATTGATGAGTTGCACACGCTGGTTGGGGCGGGCAAAGCCGAAGGAGCGGTGGATGCCGCGAACCTGCTGAAGCCGGCCTTGGCTCGGGGGGAGCTTCGATGCGTGGGGGCCACCACGTTGAACGAATATCGCCAGTACATTGAAAAAGATGCAGCACTGGAGCGCCGCTTCCAACCCATTGTGGTGGCAGAGCCTTCCGTCGATGACACCGTGGCTATTCTACGTGGACTCAAAGAGCGCTACGAGGTTCACCACGGGGTGCGCATTCGCGATGGGGCCCTCATCGCGGCAGCTAAGTTGAGCCATCGGTACATTGCCGATCGGTTTTTGCCCGACAAGGCGATTGACCTAGTGGACGAAGCGGCTTCGCACCTGAGAGTAGAAATGGACTCCATGCCCGAGCAACTCGATGAGCTGGAGCGTCGTCGCATCCAATTGGAAATTGAGCGTCAGGCGCTTACCAAAGAGACGGACGATGTGCATGCGCATGACCGATTGGCGCATGTGGAAAGCGAGTTGGCCAACTTGAACGAGGCGCGGCACAGCCTTAAGGCTCGCTGGGACAGCGAAAAAGCCTTAGTGAACCAAGTGCGTGAGCTCAAAAACCAGATTGATGCATTCAAAACGGAGGAGGGACTGGCAGAGCGGCAAGGTCAGTTGGATCGTGCTGCGGAACTTCGATATGGAATATTGCCGGATTTGGATCGGAAGCTTAGTCAGGCCCAGTCACAATTGGAACAGGAATCTGGAGTCGAGAGGCTTTTGCGCGAAGAAGTGACTGAACACGATATTGCAGCAATCGTAGCCAAGTGGACCGGTATTCCGTCAAGTCGGCTTTTGGAAGGCGAACGCGAAAAACTGTTGCATATGGAAGAGCGGCTGTCTCAAACGGTGGTGGGACAAACGCGTGCGGTGGCGGCCGTGTGCAGTGCGGTGAGACGTTCCCGCGCTGGGCTGTCCGATCCCCGGCGTCCCATTGGATCCTTCTTGTTTCTGGGACCGACCGGGGTGGGCAAAACCGAACTAGCCAAGTCGCTCGCCGCCTTCTTGTTTGATGATGACAATGCCTTGGTGCGCATCGACATGTCCGAATACATGGAACGTCACCAAGTTTCGCGTTTGGTAGGGGCTCCACCCGGATATGTTGGATATGAAGAAGGCGGGCAACTGACCGAGGCGGTGCGTCGGCGCCCTTATGCGGTCATTTTGCTGGATGAAATTGAAAAGGCGCATGCTGAGGTTTTCAATATTCTTCTACAACTGCTCGACGATGGACGGTTAACGGATGGTCAGGGGCGTACCGTAGATTTTCGGAACGTGGTGGTTATCATGACGTCGAATATTGGCAGTGACATCATTCTCGAGGAAGAGGACCGCAATCGTCGGCAGCATCTCATTGCCGAGGTGCTCGGTCAATCGTTTCGTCCGGAGTTTTTGAATCGCGTTGATGAGGTCGTGATTTTTGAGCGACTGACCGATGTTGATTTGCGGCGCATTGTGGAGATTCAGCTCAAAGACTTGAAAGACCGCTTAGCCGAACGCGAGGTTGCATTAGAAGTGACTGACGCGGCGTATACGTGGTTGTCACAGCGGGGCTATCAGCCAGAATTTGGTGCCCGTCCTCTCCGTCGACTGATTCAGCGCACCGTGCAAGACCCACTGGCCCTAAAACTCTTGGCCGGGGAGGTGCCTTTGGGTGGCAAGATTGTTTTGGACCACCAGACCGAGGGGCTGACGCTGAACATTGATCCGGGGCCCTCATAACACGACATCACGGCGAGGGGGGCTAGGATGTGGAGTGGCGGCGGGTGGCCACCGGGTTGGTGTTGGTAGCAGCCGTGTTATATGCAGGGGTTTTGGTGCATCAGAATGTGGGCCGTGTGAGCCCTCCGATGGCCAAAAGCCTATCGACCCGACCGCTGGGTGATGTACCGGGTGGCAGGGCGCCTAATTTCTCGTTGGTGTCGCTAACGGGGACAAAGGTGTCATTGGCTTCGCATTATGGACACCCGGTGTGGATAAATTTTTGGGCAACCTGGTGTCCGAACTGTCGACAGGAGTTGGCTTTGATCCAACATGAAAACACGCTTTACGGATCAAAGCTGGTTATCATGGGAGTGGATATGGAGCAGTGCCGGCAGGCGGTGGCCCGGTTCGTGCACGAAAGAGATCTAACCTATTCGGTGCTTCTCGATCCTCAGGGGGCGGTGTCGGCTGCCTACGGGATCAAAGGACTGCCTACGTCGGTGTTTGTGTCCCGTCGGGGCGTCGTCAAAGCGGTTTTGGAGGGAGGCATACGGACGCCTGCCATTGCACAATTCTACCTGAAAAAGATACTAGGCTAAAGCAGGCCAGATAAATGGAACCCGGTGGCTCTGAGACCCGCGAAGTAGACCAGGCTGGCCACTAGGAGACTCGAAATCAGGATCGACAGGTGGCCGATGCCGTTAGATTTGAGCCAGCTTTGCCAAAGCGGTGTCACGAACCAGATCGGTAGTGAGGCCACGATCGGCTTTCCTAGTACAGGAAGCCAAGCAATTCGGACTTGAGTCAACTTCATGACCTGGTAGAGATTGAGGAAACACGACAGGGTGAATCCCAGAGCGAGGGCGACGGCAATTCCTTCTCGGCCGCGACTGGGGAAGCTAGCCAAAATCCAAATTAACGCGATTTCCACGATGCTGGCGACTAAGTCGTTCCATAAGGGTAAGTCTGTGCGACTTAGCCCCCGGAGAATGCCCGCGAACGCAATGTCAAAGTATAAAAAGAATCCGCCCACGACGAGTGGGATGAAAACGGCGGGACTGACTTGGGCCCCGAAGAATAAGTCGTCGAGCGGCAGTCCCAATGTCAGCAGAACGAACGTGACAGGTACCGTCAAGAGCGCCGTGGCGCTCACGCTATCCTGGATATATTGGTGGACCTTAAGCGTGTCGTGCCGACTGATTGCTTCAGCGATAGCGGGAATGAGATTGGCGGATAGGGAGACCGTCAATGCTGTGGGGAACAATATCAACGGCAGGGCCATGCCGGTTAATTGGCCAAAATATCGTAAGGAGGCGGCTCGGCTTAATCCGGACAGTTGGAGGCGCAGTGGGATCAGTGTGGCTTCGATCACGCCGATAAAGGAGCTTAACAGACGCCCCATCGTCACGGGGACGGATAGATGTAAAATAGAGCGGGCGATATCGGTTGAAAAGTCAGGGGTGGCTGCGGAGGCGGGACGGTGGTGCACATATCCGTAGGCCAAGATGGCCAGGCTAATGATTTCGCCCAGGGGGATGAGGAGTACAGCGATAAGGGGTGGGTTCGAGAATAGTTGTCGACCTGCCAGATTCACTAAAATAAACAAGATGAACACTCGCGTCAGTTGCTCGGCGACTTGGGACGCAGCCGGGTATTCCATGGCTTGGAGCCCCATAAAATAGCCCCGTAAGACACTGGATAGGGCGACGGCTGTTAAAGCGGGAGCCATGGCCCACAACAGTGGCACCATCGTGGCATCGTGATAGAGAGTGAGAGCTAAGGGCCGCGCCCACACTATGACCAGTACCATCAAGGGGATGCTAATCGTTAATACGATGAGGGTGGCGATGCGCAGCAAGCGGCGGATGGGCGTCTTGCCTTCGGCGACTATCTGCGAAATGGCGACGGGAGTCCCTGCGACTGCGATGGTGACCAAGGCAACGTAGAGGGGAAAGATCATTTGAAAGATTCCTAAGCCTTCGCTGCCGAGGAACCGTGCCAGTAACATGCGGTAGATGAGGCCAAGTCCGCGCGACGTCAAGGCCGAAACAGTCAAGGTGACGGTGCCCCACCACAGTGAATGGGGCCTTTTAAGCCGCATTGTCCATCCCCCCGATTACATGTATGACTGAAGGGACGGGAACTTGCGTGACAATCAAGGGTCGTGGTCTGGTATGGCTAGGGCTGGGACTTACGGCACTCGTGGTAGTAACGGTGGTGCCCATTGTGCATTTTTACCAGGGCTATTGGACGCGACTCGAATCCTTGCCTCAAATGGTCGTGTCCCGTGAACAGAGGCATAAAGGCCAATGGGTCCGGCTGTCGCGGGTCTCCCTGTGGGTGCCACGCGCCTTAATTGCCACGGAAGACCGCACGTTTTCATCCAATCTCGGAGTGAGCTTTGAAGGCATCGTGCGATCACTCTTGGTTGATTTGCACACCCACCAGTTTACTCAGGGAGGTAGCACGCTGACTCAGCAGTTAGCCCGAGATATGTTGTTGACACCGGTTAAGAAGTTTCGTCGCAAGGTGTCCGAGGCACTCTTGGCATTAATGATTACCGCGTTATACTCCAAACGTCAAATTTTGGCCATGTACCTCAACGAAGTCTATTTGGGTGCTGGAGCTTACGGCGTCAAAGCGGCTAGTCAAGTCTATTTTGGTCTGGCACCCCAACAACTCTCACTGCCCCAAGCCGCATTGGTGGCCGGACTGCCTCAGGCACCTAGTGCGGATGATCCCTTGCGCCACTTCGCCCGGGCTAAGCAGCGCCAATTCGAGGTCCTAGTCAGCATGGTGCAGGATAACATGATTAGCCAAAGGACCGCGCGCCAGGCATATCGCGCGCCGTTAGCACTGCGACCAGTGAATAATCGCTCGACCCCGCGGTAAGCTAAGCTCAGATTCTACAGCGGGAGATGAGTAAGTGGGTGACCCGACGGAAGCTTTCCTGCCAATTCAAGTATTTACGGATATGGCGCTTGAGGCGCGCAACATTGTACGGGGTGACGCTAAAGAGGAGATTCCTGGAGTTCGGGTCAACGAAAGTGAAGGCGGTGGCGTAGCCGTCACCGAGGTAGAAATTGTCGAAGAGTCGGCGGAAAAACTTATGGGTAAACCGCGCGGCCATTATGTGACGTTGGACGTGCCTACCTTTAAGGAACGCGATCCCGATTTGAAGAGGCGGCTCATGGAGAGCCTCACCGACCGGCTCAAATCGCTAATCCCGCAAAAGGTGTCTCAAAGCGTTTTGGTGGTAGGGCTCGGAAACTGGAATGCTACACCCGACGCACTGGGGCCGAGGGTAATTGAACGATTGTTGGTGACCCGCCACCTAAGCCAAGTGGTTCACGACGACATTAAAGATCGCATGCGGGCGGTGGCTGCAGTCGCACCGGGGGTTTTGGGCACGACCGGGATTGAAACACTGGATATCATCCGGGGAATTGTTAAAGAGACTCAACCTGATGTTGTCGTGGCCATTGACGCGTTGGCAGCGCGAAACCTGGATCGCTTATTAGGTAGTGTACAAATTGCAGATACGGGCATCCACCCTGGATCGGGGGTGGGCAACCGGCGTGAAGAACTAACCAAGAGCAGTGTAGGGGTTCCTGTTATCGCAATCGGAGTGTGTACAGTGGTTCAGTCCATCAGCATTGCCCAGGAAGCCGTGCACATGCTGGCGGACCAGTTGGCTGATGATATGACCTTTTATGATATTTTGAAGCAGATGGCCCCCTCCGAGCAGCGTGGGCTGATCGATGAAGTCTTGGGAAGCCGCTTTAGCGGACTGATGGTTACGCCCAAAGAGATTGACGTGTTGATTGACGACATGGCTGACGTGCTCGCGGAAGCCCTCAATCGTGCGTTGCAGCCCGAATTGGGAGCCGATGAATGGCGTTAGCGCAGTGGCAGGATATACGGGATAATTAAGGCAATTACGACGATGCCAACGATCCACCACCATGCAGCCGAGAATTTTCGCTTGCGGGGGATCGGGGCCTTGGGCACTAAAGGATGTTCCGAACCCTTGCGTTTAGTGCGGAATGGCACGACCTTTCCCGACCCTCGGGATGTTTGCTTCGGTGCAATAGGAGACATACCGCATACCAGGCATGCGTGTCCGCCGTCTACGACCTTTGATCCACAATGCTCGCATATCATGTGGGCTGCCTCCTTTTGTCTATTTAACGTCATTCTATCTAATTTTGCTGCACTGTATATCTCATTTTCTATGGTCGGGCCAAGTCCGTGGTGCGCCAACGTCCTCGTTGCATAACCCAGCCCCGCGCGTTTAAGAAGTAAACCAGACCCATATGAGTCTTGGCATCCGCGGCTCGACCTTCGATGAGAAGATTGGGAACCTGGTCGACCGGGATGATTTTCACCTCGATTTCCTCCGTGGCATCCCAATTGGTCTCGCCCAGGGTGGGGTGAACGGTGTAGTACAAATGGACCTTGTGCCGGGATAGACCCACGGACGGATAAAAGCGGGCCAAAAGGCGCATGTCGCCAGCTTTGTAGCCGGTCTCCTCTGCGAGTTCGCGGCGTGCGCCTTCAACCGGCTCCTCCCCGCGTCGCAAACGGCCCGCGGGCAACTCTAAAATCCGCCGTCCCAAGGCCGGCCGAAATTGTTCGACCAACACGACCCCGTTGGGCACTTCGGCAATCACCGCACAGACATCTGGCAATACTAAATACTCGTGCACGTAATGAGTCCCGCGAACAGTGACAGGGACTCTTCTAATCCGATTCCTCAGCAATTTTGGCTCCTCCAGGTACACTCTTAAAGATATTATAGCAATCTCGGGGAAGAATGAGGAACCGGGGGGTCTTTGCGGCGGCTTTGGAAATTCAGGGATCTCATTGTCGTAAAGAGGAGTACAATTTATAGGGAGGCGATTCGAGTCGTACCGTGTTTTTACATATCGCGCGATAACAAGAAGGAGGCGCAACGATGGCAGTAGATGGGTTTAAGGCTGGTCTAGAAGATGTCGTCGCCAACACGTCGGAAATTTGCTATATCGATGGGCATGAAGGACGGCTGGTCTACCGAGGGTATAATGTGGCCGATTTAGCGGAAACGACGCGTTTTGAAGAAGTCGTCTATCTCTTATGGAAAGGCGACCTGCCCAATTCAGGGCAGCTCGATAAGTTCAAACAGGAAATCGCGGAGGCTAGTCAACTCAATCCCTCGGTTAAGGCACTGCTTTCCTCGCTGCCCGGTGACGCCCATCCCATGGATGCGCTACGCACAGCGGTAAGCTTGGCAGGTGTCTATGACCCGGATGGCAACGCGATGAATCCTGAAGCCAATCACCGCAAGGCGGTTCGCCTAGTGGCCCAAGTGCCAGCGATGGTCGCGGCTTTTGATCGGATTCGCCATGGTAAGACTCCGATCGATCCGGATCCGTCCCTATCGATCCCCGAGAATTTTCTCTATATGCTACATGGGGAAAAGCCTAAGGATCTCCATGCGCAGGTGTTCAATACCGCGCTTATTCTTCATGCGGATCATGAGTTGAACGCATCCACCTTTTCGGCCCGTGTGACGGCTGGAACGCTGTCCGATATCTATTCGGCCATTACATCGGCGATCGGCACTCTTAAAGGGCCATTGCACGGCGGGGCCAACGAGCAGGTGATGTACATGTTAGAGAAAATTGGCACGGTCGAAAACGCTAAGCCTTGGATTGAGCACGCGTTAGCACACAAAGAGAAGATAATGGGGTTTGGTCACCGAGTCTATCGCACCGAAGATCCTCGCGCAGTGATTTTGCGCAGGCTGTCCAAGGATGTCGGCGAGGACGCTCGCGATTTGCGTTGGTATCACATGCTGAATGAGGTTCGGGAGGCCATTATGAGCTCCAAGAAGCTTTATCCCAATGTCGATCTCTATTCGGGCTCGGTATACGCCCAAATGGGGATTCCCACGGACATTTTTACGCCGGTGTTCGCGGTCAGCCGGGTGGCGGGCTGGACGGCCCACGTCTTGGAACAGTACCAGAATAATCGCTTGATTCGCCCTCGCGCGGAATACACCGGGGCAACCCATCGAGATTTTGTACCATTAGCTAGGCGCTAAGAGTCTTTTTCGCGAGGCCCCCGGGAAGTTCGAGTCCTGTCCTCCCTGGGGGCTGCTTTCGTTCTCCCAGTATCCCATGCGTCAGGGCGCATGAATCGAACGGACAAGGTCAGGAGGTAGCTATTGATGGTAAAACCCGGCTTATTCGTCAGCGGGGTGTTGGGCTGCGCGGCATTAGTCGGTTGTGGGACAACTCCGGCCTCATCGCCCACGCCATCATCGTCTGTTCCATCCCAAGTCCATAATTCACAACCATTCACCGTGATCGGTCCCGCTCGCCGCCACACGCCGTTCCCACACTCCACCCCGGCGGTCTCTCACTCCGAGCCGTCCGACAGTGCTCGCCCTTCGCGGAACTCCCACACACTGATCCGCATTCGAATGCTGACAAACACCCAAGGGTGGGCAATCAATCAATTAGCGCGTGGATTGCTGTGGCCCACCCGACCACCAATCGAGTAGCCGTTTTTCACACACAGGATGGCGGCACGCAGTGGACTACATCCGACCTGGCACCAGCCGTAAAGTATGGCAATTTGGGATTCTCCATCTATTTATCCGCTGTAAGTGCCAAGAGTGCGTGGATATGGGCCACCAGTTTTGTGGGATCCAACCAGGCGACGGCCGCCCTGTGGCACACGCGTCCAGACCACCCGCAATGGACCCGAGTCTGGCACGGGATCACAAGAGGGTTAAATGGTTTCCAATTTCTGAACGGACAAGATGGTGTAGAAACGGGCACTAGCCTGGTTAAGAGCCAGGTATCCATGGCTTATACCACCACATCCGGAGCCGCCTGGTCGCCCATTCATCTCGGCCTTTCGGTCGGATCGTTCTATCCGGTGACACTCCCTCCGGCCCGTGTTGCCGGACAGCCTCGCGCCGCCATCACCGCGGTCCTGCTTGAGCCCACTGCGTCCACTGCAGCGGCGGTGGGGATCCAATTCTATCGCACGATATCAGGAGGACATACCTGGACGCCCCTTGCGAGCAATCCCGTCAGCAAGATCGCCGTTGCGCCATCCCATATCATCCAGAGCTGGCCGAGTGCCGACAATGGGTGGATAGTCCTCGGATCAATGCTGTATACGACGGAAAATGCGGGGGTTACGTGGCACCCGACATCACTGCCGGTCGGTACTCCACTGAGCTTACAGCGCTTGTCCGCCTCGGTGGGCTACCTGATCGAGTCTCACGACGCTCAGACCCACATGTTGTTTTGGCTAATTCTTTTTGTCATCGGTTTGACTCATTATGTTGTCATCGCTACTTTCAGTTTGAGCAAGATGGTCGGAACACGATGCAGGCCAACCCTTATCATTCGCGTTTGGCGTAGGCCGTGCGTTTTGGCCGTACGGCCAACGTGAATCTCAGCCCATCGGGCTGCTGCGGCCGAGTTTTTCGTCAATGGGGTGCCTCGGATCTGATGACAGCCGAGTTAGCCGAAGTGATGACAAATAGCGTTAGCGCCAACAACATGTATCGAACCACTGACAACGGTATACAGTGGACCCCGCTGCCCACGAAAATCCACGCATAAGGTGATTGTTCGTATGGAGATGTGGCCAGCATTGCGATCGTACGGGGCGAGATGGTCACAAGAGATGGTGTCTCTGGTGGGCAGTCATTAATTCACAAACCCGATCCATGAGATTCACGCTAACTGCTGAGCGTATCGATGTGTTCTGCTTTGCGGAATCTCTACCGTATCTCCGGTTTACACAGAATGACAACAACCGTGGCACGGATTCATGTCACCCCGATGCCAGATAACGCTCGCGGGATCGGCCAGGGTTGTCTTGTATTCGACTGGCCGATAGTAGACCACACGACAGGGGGCGGTTACCCCTTGGATCCGGAACAGTCATCGTATACTGCTGCCTGCTAGGGTGGGGGAATACACGGTCCACGTCGTGCACCCATTTTGTGTACGATAGTCGGACGACCCAATCAACCATCCGTATCCCGTTGGCAAAAAAACCAATGCAGTCAGTTGCGTGGTTGGGACACGCGTCAACAAGGTCCAATAGGGAGGTGTTCCAGGCGGGGTCACCAATCGCCAGATCTCGGCTTGGCGGGTGCCGGACACCACAAACCATGTGCGGTGCGGCAAGAACCAGAATTCCCCGCCCGTGACCGTCGACAGTACTGGGTGATGCCACGCAATGGGTAGGGCGGTGAAGTGCTCCCGGGTGTAGACCTCACAGACATACAGAAACAAGGACTCCGCCGTACTTTGCAAATTAAGACAGACTGGCTAGAAGAATCTGTTGCTGGTGCGCATCGGGCAAGTGAAAGAACCGTGATGCCGGCATGAAAGGGCCTCCCCCCTGGCCGTGTCTGTGCATGGCCGTGACCACGTGATCATGGCCGTTGTAAGTTCCATTGCATGTCGTGTCAATGTTACGTCCTTGGGGAGCTCTTAGGGGCTAAGGTGTCGGTACAGTCCCACATGGAGTGCCCAAAGCCGTTGGCGGTTGGTGTAAAGTAAGGATCAAAAAACTTCTTAGTGTCCAGTCGTGGTTCAGTGCCTGGGAATGACGGATGTCGTCCAGAGGTGGTTCGGGCGCGACCGCCATCGATGGTTTTTCATGTACCTCAACTCGTCTCCGCAATCGGCGCGTGTCGACGGCTTCCGGGGAACCGAATGACAAAGGAGGAATCCTATATTGGAAATTATGGCGATGACAGCGAGTGACTACGACGATGTGGTTGCCGTGTGGACGGAGACCCAGGAATTAGGTTTTTCGCCGCAATTTGACACGAAAGAGGTCATTGACACGTATTTGAGACGGAATCCCCAGTGTAGTTCGGTGGCTCGGGTAAATGGCCGGATTGTGGGCGCGGCCTTATGTGGTCATGACGGGCGACGTGGATCCCTCTATCATGTGGCTGTCTTGCGCGACTATCGCCATCAAGGGATCGCTACGCGAATCATTGGACGCTGTATGGAACAGTTGAAAGGTCACGGG
>JAJZXX010000086.1 GCA_021806205.1 Bacillota bacterium
GTTGCTGAAGGCGGAAGTTTTGTTCATGTCTCGGTCACCTCGATCACGAAAGTTGTTCGATTACTTCGCGATATCGTGCCGAAAGTCCTTTACGACAAGCGGTATTTCTCTTAATTTAGCGCGTATGCGGTGGTTCCCCCCATAAGCCCCGGCTTGACAGCCGGAGAGGTTCAACAGAACCTTAAAATTCCTTAAAGGCTTTATCTGCACATAAAGACGTCTGGAGGGTACAATGACCATGAGGCGATAACCGATGCACGATGGACTCCAAGCAGGAATCCGAGAAAAACCTCGTCACCGTTTTGATGGAACCACCTGGCGGCAAGAAACGTCACAAGTGGTAGAGGAATCCCCTGTGACGCTGTTCGTCAATGGCAGCGAGTATGTCACAGCGGCCGTGACGAGCATCGATCTCAAGGACTGGGTGGTCGGCTTTTTGGCAGGCGAGCAGATTATCAGCCGGACCTCTGATATAAGTATCTTTCAGTGGTGGCCAGATGACAACCAAATTTGGGTGCGCGTACCCGGATTTCACCCGCAACCCGCTAATTCCCGTTACTTGGGTTCCTGTTGCGGTCAAAGTCGGCCAGGATTCTTTAACCCGTCTGGCATAGCTCAATTGCCATCCACACTGACGCTTCAGATCTCGGAATTACAAGAGACTTTCGCTCGGCTCAGCGCCTGGTCGCGTGGTCAGCATTCCGGTGGACTACACATGGCGGGACTGGCGCAAGGCGGTGCGCTTCTCTTAGCCCGTGCAGATGTCGGCCGACACAACGCCCTCGATAAGCTGTATGGCGCAACCTTGCGCGAACAGCCCACCGCCTTCGACAAGAGCTATGTGTTATTTTCCGGGCGGCTATCTGCTGAAATCGTCTGGAAGGTCCGCACCATGGGCGTACAAGCCATCGTGTCCAATGCCGCCCCCACCAGTCTCGGCATAGAACTGGCCGATACCGTGGGCATCACCTTAATCGGATTCTTGCGCGATAGCGAAATGAGTGTATTTTCTCATCCTAGCCGTCTAACTAGCTACCCTTAAAATGGGGCGTCCGCTTATCCAAAAATGCCTGCATGCCCTCTTTCTGATCGTCTGACGCAAATAGTAGACTGAATAGGCGCCGCTCATGGGTCAGTCCGATTTCCAACGGAGTGTCTAATGCTGTTAAGACCGACTCCTTGGCGAGACGCACAGCTATAGGCGGCATAGCCGCAATCATTTCGGCCAATTCTAAAGCACGAGGCACAACCCGCTCTTTCGCCACCACATGATTGACCAATCCCCATTGGAGCGCCTCGTCCGCGGATATGGTCAGGCCGGTGAGCACCATTTCCATGGCACGGGCTTTACCGACGACTTTAGTCAATCGCTGGGTGCCACCGGCACCCGGCATGACGCCAATCTTTATTTCGGGTTGGCCAAACTTGGCATTGTCGCCTGCTACCACCATGTCACAGGCCAACACCAACTCCATTCCGCCTCCCAGAGCCCATCCCGACACTGCGGCAATCAACGGCTTTGAAAATCGCTTGATAACCTCCCAACGGGTAATTTGGCGACTGGACAACATGCTGATAGCGTCGTTTCCGTGAAGTTCCTGAATGTCGGCGCCAGCGGCAAACGCACGCTCATTGCCGGTAATGACCACGGAGCGGACCGCGTCATCTTGATCCAGTGCGGCTAATTTGAAGGAGAGTTCTTCCATCAGCTCGCTGGATAGGGCATTTAACACCTCTGGACGGTTCAGCCGCATCAAGGCGATCCCTTCGCGACGCTCCTCGATAATAAGACTCATTGCCATTCCACCATCCTCATCGTGAGTAGTCCCGGTGCAAATTGTTGTATGTCCTGGCCAGCGGCTTGTCCCCATGGTGAATGGAGCGCAGCCGTCATCGCATCCCGATTGTCAAAACGCATCTCCGCCACGAGAAACCACAAGTCGCTATCCGGCCCGTCAAGACTTTCGGGCCTTCCCCAAGTAATAGACAAAAGATGCGGCATACGGTTGGCAAGCGGAACATGAACCATTTCATAGTGAGCCAGAAACTCGGCCTCATCCTGCGGCCGGCGATATAAGGCGAACAGTGAAACCATCGCTACCTCCTTTTAGTCCTCTTTGATGCGGCTTACAACACGCACGGCTTTGCCTTGACTTCTCGGAACTTGGCCGGCGGCCATGATCCGAACCCCCAAACGCACCCCTAAAGCGGACGTAAGGCGACGGGTCAGACCACTCCCATCCAGTGCACCAGGCATCATCTCCTCCAACTCGACCACCAGGTCGGGGCGCGATGGATGCCCCTCGAAGACAAGTTGATAGTGCGGGCTGACACCCTCCTGACTTAAGATCACCCGTTCCACCTCACTGGGAAAGACATTCACCCCCCGCACGATGAGCATATCGTCGGACCGACCATGGATGCGGCTAATACGGACCGAAGTACGCCCACAGGGGCAGGGTTCTGGATTGACGCTCACCAGATCGCCGGTGCGATAGCGAATCATGGGCATGGCTTCCTTGCTCAACGTCGTCAGCACCATTTCGCCGACGATGCCGGGCTCTACCCCCTCCCCGGTTTGAGGATTAATCACTTCAACCAAGAAGAAGTCTTCAAACACATGCAAGCCGTTTTTGCCTTCCACACATTCCATGGCCACTCCCGGGCCCGTTATCTCCGAGAGCCCGTAGATATCAACAGCTTGAATCCCGAATCCGGCCTCGAGCCGCTCACGCATGCCGTTACTCCATGGCTCAGCCCCAAAAATTCCGGTCGTCAAAGACACCTCGTTGGGAGAGATGCCCATCTGAGACAATGTCTCAGCAATGTACAAGGCGTAGCTTGGTGTACACGCCAATCCGTCCGGCGCCAAGTCCACCAGGAGCTTGACTTGGCGTTCGGTAGACCCGCCGGATGCCGGAATCACAGAGAGTCCTAAACGCTCCGCCCCGGCATGCAAACCAAGGCCGCCCGTAAAAAGTCCATAACCGTATGCGTTGTGCAAGGTCTGGCCGGGCTTCATGCCAGCGGCCGCTAACGATCGTGCCACCACTTCCGCCCACACCACCAAATCATGCTCGGTATAGGCCACGACGGTCGGATTGCCGCGAGTTCCGCTAGACGCGTGAAAACGCCGCACCTCCTGGCGCGGCACAGCTAAAAACCCTAACGGATAATTCTCACGCAAATCAGCCTTAACGGTAAACGGCAGGTCGGCCAGAACCTTTAGCGGATTCATGCCCTCCTGCCATCCTTTAAGACGTTCCTGATAAAAGGGAACACGCCCCTTGGCCCAGCCGAGCGACCACCCTAGGCGCGCCTCTTGGAGTTCTTGCAATCCCGCTCGATCCAGGGTTTCCATCCGGCGATCCCAAATCACACGCATCCCTCCTCGTATCGTTACTATTCATGGGTGGTACGCTCGTCTAGGGCCCTTTTGGTAATCCGTCGGACTTGATGAGCCGCTCCATCGCTTGGGCAAGATCCCGTACCGCATAGCGTTCTTCGGACAGCGTACTATTGGGACCGCCAACCTCGACCATTAAGTCCCCCGCCATCAACTGCTGATTATATCGATAGGGCACAACATCCACGCCTTTTCCCACCAGAATGCCTGGCGCCACCTTGGCAAGAGCCTTCGACAACTTCAACGCCACCTCTAAATTTTGATGCCAATAGGCATTAGGCAACAGCTTATTCGTACCCACCACAATCACCACGCGTGACACCTGGGTCCCTTGAATGCGCGCCGGGGTTACCGTATTCGGTCCACGGTGCAAATCAATCATTAGGCGTACTGATGGGTACCATTGCAGCAACTGCTTGGCAGTATAGTACGACTTATTATAGCTGGCCAAAAGACCCTCCGACATGTTGTCAACACGCGACTGCACCACTGACACCCCCATTGTGTGAAGATCTAAGGCTAACCACCAGCCGACTTGTACAATGGTTTTGGTCCACTGAGTCGAGTAGGCGGTGACTGCCCCTCGAGGAACATACGGCCAGAATGACTCATGGCTGTGCGTCTGATAGATTCCCACGGTAGGACTGACTCCAAGTTCCGCCCAGATGCGATGATGATCCCCGGGCAGTGTGGGCTCCTGCGCATTCTGGGCTTTGGACCGAGGGACCTTGAGCGGGTTTTTTGGAGAACTTTTTTGGACCAATCCGGGAGGGCGGGCAGGAACGACGCCAAGCACGGGGATCGCGGCTTTAAGAATGTTGTCCAAACTATTTAATCGCACCCCTGTCACCATTCTCAGACTAGTTAACAGAAATGCATCCCAGTGTACCTGAAAATTGTTGGGATTCATCACAATGCCGAGTAATGGAATACCTTGATTCAACCAGGCCTCAAAAGTGTCCCTAGAGACGCTGGCCTGTGCCAAAGCCTTATCCACAAAAGAGGGGCGCGATGGTATCGACGGCTTGGTTAAAGTCGGTATTACCAAGGACGGGTTGGGTATATTCCACAAAACTAACGCCGCAACCACCAACGCTGCAACATAGAGGCTTCCACTCATCCAGGGAATTTGGGGTGGAGCTAACGGATGTTTAATCCCTTTGGGCTTGTGATTCCAATATGAATTTTTTCTAACTCGACGAAGCCAGATAATCACGGGTTGCCGCCAGCGGGCCACCTTGCATCCCCCCTCCAACTGGATGCTATGGCAAATTTTGGCGTCATAGACCATGAGTGTCATCGCTCTCGTGTGCCCCCAGCGTCCCAACCTCCGTCTTTACCCACCTTGTCTCACGTGCTATAATGCTGCGTCAGGAGGTATCGGGATCGTGGCCAATATTAGATCTGCCAAAAAGCGCATCCGACAAACCCAAGTGAGGACGTTGCGCAATAAGATTCGCAAGACGATGGCGCGTACTGCCATTAAGCGTTTTGAGGATGCTCTGAACCGGGGCGACTGGGATGCCGCATCGACCGCCTTGAAGTTTTGCGCAAGTCGCTTAGACCGTGCCGCGCAAAAAGGTGCCATACACCGCAACACCGCGAGTCGTAGGAAGTCGCGCTTGTCTCATCGTTTAAAGAATGCCCAACAGTCCGCCAGCTAATTTACCGACAGTCGCCCCTTGCGTTCACCGCCAGGGGTATTTTTGTGGCCTGCCCACAGTGCGGTCCACAGCACGAGCCACACGTCGGGATCGCCGTATCCTGTTTTCATGGCGACGTCAATTTTAAATGCCCAATCCAACAGCAGTTTAAGCTCCCTGGTATCGCTCCAGGCGCTCCTGGCTGCCCAGATCTTTTTGGCCACAAAACCACGAATGCCCTCTTGCTCCTGGAATTGGGCAAGGGTCAACCCATTTTGAGCGGCCTGGCGGGCTCGGTCGATCTGAACCAACTGTCTTGCCATGAGAATGAAGAGGAAGAGCGGCGCTTTGCCTTGGTTCAAGTGGCGATGGATTAACCGGAACGTCTCGGGTCCATCCCGACGCAACAGCGCGTCGGTGATGTCCCAAGGCTTGTCATCTTCCTTGATAGGATGCACCCACGCCTCCACATCTTGAACTTTGACCTCTCTCTTCCAGTACAGCGAAAGCTTTTCCAACTCATTAATCGCCAAATACTCATTGCCGTCGACGCGTCGGCAAAAACTCTCCCGGGCGTTAGAATCCCACCGGATGGAAAGGCGTTTCGCCTGATCATCAACAAAGCGCCGAAACGCCGTCCCCGTCAACGGTGCTAATTCAATGTAGCAATCTGGTCCGAGGGATTTTTTCAGGGCCGACGATTCCTTGTCTTCATAAATCACCAACACCGTGTCAGCGATGGGATTCTCTTTATATTTTTTTATTGTCTCTTCTTTTTTACTCCAGCGACCGCGCTCTACCACCACAAGCTTTTTCCGGTCAAAGAGACTCCGGCTGGCCAATTCCAGTTCGACCACCCCAAAGTCGGTCACATCCTCAAGCCGACTGACGAACAAAGGGTGGTCGGAACCGAAAAATATCTCTTCGACTCTCTTCAACCAACGAGTCCGCCAGTAGTGCTCTGTACCGGCCACAACGTACACGGACTCCACCTGGTTCCGCTTGAGAACCATCAGCGCATCTTTGACCGTCACGTCGATCCCACCGCCCCATTGGTCGTCCTGCTCTCTTCCCTATCATACTAAAAGCGCCTACGACAGCGCACCCATGATGGGCCCCTTTATCGGCGAAGGGAACTTTAGAATTAGCGGGGGCGAGGCAGCGTGAATTCAACGGTGGTTCCCGGATTAGCGGTAATGCGCAGATGGCCGCCGTGCGCTTGAATGATGCGGCGCACTATGACAAGGCCAAGTCCATTGCCGGATTTTTTGGTGGTAAAACGCATCGTGGACAACTTGTCCACATTCTGATGCGGGATACCGGGGCCATCGTCCCGCACGCGAATACGCGCACCATCCTCGGTCGTGTCACCGAAAATCTCCACTTGACTGCCCTTTTTGGTCATGGCCTCGACCGCATTGTTAATGAGATTAGTAAGCACCTGCTGCAAGCGATCCGGGTCCGCCCAAACTTTTTGATCGGCTGCATAGCTTTTGATGAGCGCAAACGTGTTCTTGCGGCCTTTCTTTTTCTGCCCTTGAGAGGCCACCAGCCAAGCGCTAGCCACCGCGGTGTCCAACATTGTCCAGGCGGGATGAATCACGGTTAACCGAGAAATAGCCATAAGATCTGAGGTGAGGCGACTCATGCGGTCAATTTCTTGCATCATTGGCTCATAGTAATCAGAACCCTTTCCCTCAACGGCCATCTGTGCCATCTCCACGTACCCGGACAACGCTGCCAAAGGATTTCGAATTTCATGGACGAGACTCGCCACCTCTTCCAACGTAAGGCTGGCTTCCGGCTGGCCTGCTTGATTTCTCGCATATTCCGCCAACACATATTCGCCAACGAAACGGCAGCGCAATTGATACATGCCCAGTTGCCAGGGGCCCGACTTTTCACAAATTTGTTGCCAGGATGGCAGGCCGGTTAAACCCGACCACCTGGAATCATCCTGAATATCAAATAGCTGTCGGGCCACCGCATTGGCCCACACGATACGGTCGTCCTGGGCGACTAAAACGGCTTCGGCCAACTCCTCACCTACCCAATCACCAAAAGTATGGCGGCTCCATGCCAACTCGCCGATGATCTGGCCTTCCAAATTGATGACGGGATCGGTGCGCATATCGAAAGCGCCCAGGGAGGCGGATAATCCATACGATCCAGGTGATTCCTGAGCCATTGGTACGACTCTTTGGCTGTCCGATAGTGCTAACCATTGTTGGGCACTGCGATTCATCCACACCCATTCATCGCCAACCTTCAAGGCGAGTGGAACGGGGAGACGGTCCAAAATGTCGCGGCGCACCACGAAATCATTAATTAGCATGACCCGCTGAGCCAGCGGAAATACAAAATGTTCTATGTCATCAAATTTTTTCACACGTCGCCACCCTTGGCACGAATTATTATTAGGACGGGGCGCTTATATGCAAAGATTCGCTAATATTTCCGGGAAATCCTCTTTTACACCGGGTTTTCCTCGTAATGGCGCTTTCCTCATCCCAAAACTGGGGGTAAGATAGGAAGGTCTCGAGAATACATGACCTCGCCTATTTTGGGCCAACCCGGCCTGGGGGCCGCGAGAGGAGGTGCGCCACACATGGATAGCCGATCGGATCCAGATACACCCCTACCTGACGCGTCACCGACATGGGGAGGTATATTTGATGAACGATGCACGAGAACGCCCTGGGGTCGGCATGGCCGACGTGCTGGTAGGCGCCTCCATACTGGCCCTTATCTCGGTGGTGATTGCCTGGGCCACTCACGCCCACCCCTATACCGCTGAGTCTGGCCACATCTCCCTGGTGTGGTGGCACTTACCGCTCGATGCGGTCTATTCGTGGCTCAGGATGTTGGCTGCCTATGTGATTTCTCTCATTTTTACATTGGTCTATGCATACTTGGCCGCGTTTAACTCCCGTGCTGAAAAAATCTTAATTCCCTTGTTGGATATGCTCCAGTCCATTCCCGTCCTGTCTTTTTTGCCCGTCGTGCTGCTGGCCTTTGTCGCGCTGTTCCCCGGATCCCGGATCGGCGTCAATCTTGCCTCGATCGTCCTGATTTTTACGGGTCAGGTCTGGAACATGGTGTTTGCCGTGTACCACGGTTTTATCACGGTACCCCGCGATCTGAGAGAATCCGCCCTATCGCTCAATCTCTCGCCCTGGCAGCGGTTTAGGAGCCTGGAGCTTCCCTATGCGATGGTCGGACTCGTATGGAATTCCATGATGTCTTGGGCAGGCGGTTGGTTCTTTTTGATGGCGGCCGAAATGTTTTCGCTAGGAAACCATGCGTACCAGCTTCAGGGACTTGGCTCCTATCTCCAGACTGCGGCCAATCAAGGGCGATGGGGGGCCGAGTTGGCCGGGTTAATCACGTTAGTGCTGGTCATCGTGCTCATGGACCAGCTTATTTGGCGGCCGCTCTTGGCTTGGGCGGATAAATTTAAAATGGAGATGGTAGAAGGAGCAGACCGTCCGCGTTCGACAGTGTTACGCATTTTACGCCGCTCCCTAATTTTGGACTGGCTGGGCCGCATCGTCTGGACCCCGCTGACCGAATGGAGCGATCGATTATTTTCGGCAACGCTCCCTCGGATTCGCACCCATGCCACTGTAGCTAGCACCGTTGGATTGATACGCTGGCTCATCGTAGCATTTGTCGTCGTCGTGATTGTGACGGCACTCCAAGGAGCTTATCGGCTCATTAGCCAATTGACCTCTGGCGAAGTGGAGATAGTCGCATTGGCGACAATGGCCACACTGGGACGGGTGGTCGCCGCTTTGTTGATTTCGGTCGTCTGGACAGTTCCCGTGGGCGTCTTCATTGGTCTCAACCGGAAGTGGGCCGCCCGGCTCACACCGGTTTCGCAGATTGCAGCGTCGGTTCCTGCGACGGCACTCTTTCCCGGCTTGGTTGCTCTGCTTATCCATCTTCGCGGGGGACTAAACGTCGCGTCCGTGGTGTTGATGGTATTAGGGACGCAATGGTACATCTTGTTTAATGTCATTGCAGGTGCTTCCGCCATTCCCGAGGATCTTCGGGAAGCCACGCGCATGTTCCGGCTGACCCGATCAAAAACCTGGACGGTTTTGATACTGCCAGCCATTGCGCCATTTCTCATCACGGGCATTATTACGGCAGCGGGCGGGGCGTGGAACGCCAGCATCGTCGCCGAATACGTGAGTTTTCATAGCCATGTGTACACCGCCTTTGGCGTCGGCGCGATTATCGCGCGTTCCTCACAAAACCATGGTTTTTCCGTCTTATTATTGGCCACCGGCACATTGGCTGTCACGGTGGTGGCCATCAATCGACTGGTCTGGCGCCGATTGTACAACAAGGCGGCCGACCGCTATTCTGTATCTTAGCCGGATTCCTGGGGGAGGGAGATCACGATGCCACCCGGTTCATCGCAGCGAAAAGAACAATCAGCGGGGTTAGTACGCTTGTTAGGCGTTACCAAGATGTACACGCAGCCCGATCACTACGACATTCGCGTCTTGGATGATATTCATTTTGAAATCCACCCGGGGGAGTTTATCGCACTTTTGGGCCCTAGCGGCTCGGGCAAGTCCACCCTTTTGCGCATCATTACTGGACTCTCCCATCCCTCTTATGGCACCGTGCTATATCGCGGCCAACCCGTAGTTGGCCCTAATCCTCATGCCGCCATGGTGTTTCAAAGCTTTGCGTTATATCCATGGCTTAGCGTCCAGCAAAATGTGGAGTTGGGGTTAGTTGCCCAAGGGGTAGCGCCAGACATCCGTCAAAAACGTGCGATCGAACTTATCGACCTGATTGGTCTCAATGGCTATGAAGATGCCTTCCCTAAGGAGCTGTCCGGCGGCATGCGCCAACGCGTAGGCTTTGCCCGGGCTCTGGCGGTCGATCCGGAATTGTTATGCATGGATGAGCCGTTTTCCGCACTAGACTTCTTGACGGCGGAGAATCTCCGATCGGAACTACTCGACTTATGGCTGGAGTCGCGCATCCCCACCCGCGCCATTCTCATGGTGACACACGGGATTGAAGAAGCCGTCTATATGGCCGATCGCATTGTCATTCTCTCCAAAAATCCTGCGCGCATCGTGGCCGACTTGCCCAACCTGCTGCCGTTCCCCCGTAATCGCAAATCGGCCGAATTCGTGCAAATGGTCGACCAAGTGTACAAGATTGTCACCGGATGGGATGAGCAAAAGGACACCACGCCCGTCAACGACGAGCCCTTCAAAGCTACTTCCGATGAAGGCGGCCGACAGTTAAAACCCATTCCTTATGGGCACATTTCTATGTTGTCTGGGCTTTTAGAGCTGGTCGCCGACCGAGGTGGCCAGGATGACCTTTACCGGTTGGGAGCCGAATTGTTTTTAGAAGTCGACGATCTCTTGCCGGTCACGGAAACCGCTGAGTTGTTTCAACTCGCCGAAGTGCGCGAGGGTGACTTAATCTTGACGGAACTGGGCCATTCATTTGTTGAACAAGATGTCAACGACCGCAAATCCATTGTTCGCCAACAACTAAAGGATGTCCCGATGTTGCGCATGATTACCCGGGTATTGCGCACGAAAGCCAACCATGCCATGAATAAGGAATTCTTTACCGACATTCTCGAAGAACATTTTTCGGTAGACGAGGCCGAACGCCAGTTGACCACCGCAATTAACTGGGGACGTTTTGCCGACCTGTTTCACTATGACACCGACACCGAACAACTCTATTTGGATGAGGATCAGACCGAGGACCCGTTACCGGTTGCCTCGAATGAGTCTTAGACCGCCCTGCGCCTGGCCGGATACCGCATTACTTCGTGGCAAGAGCCATTTAAATTGTATTTGGGGGGACCGACTAGTTGAAGTGTCACCTGGACGCGGAGAAAAGATTGAGCGAGTATATCAACTCGTAGAGAGTGCAACTGCTTGCCAAAAAGCTGCCATTTAGGTGATAGAACCATGGACGAACAGTTTGTCAGTATTGGCAAAGCCGCGAAGATGCTCGGGATGAGTATCGAAGGGCTCCGGAAATGGTAACGCGAGGGACGGTTGATTCCCGTGCGCACGCTGACGGATCATCGCCGCTAGCTGGTGGCGGGCTTACACACACTGATGAACCAGAATGTGCAGAATCTGCGCGGGACACACGTTGTATCCCCCCCCTGTGGGGATCTCCGATATGCCCGGGTCTCCACGAATAAAGTGGAGTCATCACCTACGGATTTCTACGTCGGCTGCCACGTGCCGCATCCGTTGGCTATGTTCATTAGTTCTGAATACGACCGGCATTTCGTAAGGTATCGTCCTTTTATTGACCATCCATGCGGTCGTTGAATTCACGAGAACCCTCGACCGCCCAAATCTTTGTCAGACAACCCGCGATGGGCGCCGCAACTCTCTTCCAATTCGCTCCCCCACCTGTTTTTCCAGATAAGAGTTGTTCAAAGACCAGGTGCCCTGCTCGCTGAACGTAGCAGGGGCCCAGCAATGTACTGACACTTGCAGTATACTGAGATTATCTTGTGATGAGTTGCTGTAGCTCCACCGGAAACACTATCAGCATCCATCGACGAGGAGGCCAAGTCACGATGCAGCAACAAACCGTACGCCAACAAATAATCGATGCCGCGAGGGTGCTCGTGCACTCGGGTCTGCTATCTCGTGGAGAACACGCCAGTCTCTCGGCCCGTTTGGACGATCAGCATATTGTGATGACGCGCGGCGGCTCAATCGGATCGTTATCCCCGGACGACTAGGCAGTATTGGATTTGGACGGGCATCTGGCTAACAACGGGTCCATGGATCCCACCATGCAAGAGGTGATCCAAATGCACATCTGGGTCTATCGAGCCCGCGCCAGCGTCGGTGCCGTCATTCACACCGATGCGCCACATCTTACGGTGTTCGCAGTAGCCAACCAGTCAATCCCTTTAGTCTATGAGCCACTCCTGCGATTTGGCGTAACCGAGCCCATTCTTGACGTGGTCCAGAATCACCCCGGATTGCCGGCCCTCTTGATGGCGAATCACGGTGCACTGGTATTCCACAAGGACCCTGTCGAGACGGCGCGCTTGCTGGCGACGTTGGACGAAGTCGCGGAGTAAGTCGTTCAAGCCAAAGCCCTCGGCGGAGCGCAGGGTTTGCCCACGGCCACCATTGATGCGGTGCTCGAACGCATGCACGCCTTTGGCAGCCATCGCTGACATAGCAACTGTCTAGCGACAATCGGCTTTGGGGACCGCAGGCCTATAGCTCGAGGAGGATTTCATGATGCGCCGCCTGCCCCAAACCCAACCAATCAGTGATCATCCCCCCACGCGTGCCCAAGTCCTTTCAGGGCGTGCATTGTGGCTGAGCTTTGCCGCAGCCACTACGGGCACCTTCATGGTCAATCTGGACTCCAGTGTGGTCAATGTTGCGTTGCCGGTCATGCAACACCAATTTTCGCTCTCGATCGAGACCTTGCAATGGGTGATCACCGCCTACCTTTTGGTCATCACCGCACTTTTGCCGGTCACGGGCCGCCTGGCTGATGCCTTAGGGCGGCGTGCTATTTTTTTAGCCGGCATCGCCACATTCGTCGCCGGATCCCTATTTAGCGCCATGGCACCGACTTTTCTGATGTTGGTGCTGGCACGCGGCTTTCAAGCGGTGGGGGGCGCGACCATCATGGCCAATGTGATGGCCATCATCGCGCTAGTCTTCCCCGTGGACAAGCGCGGCCAAGCACTGGGGCTCATCGGATCGGTCGTGGCCGCCGGCACATTGGCAGGACCCCCTCTCGGAGGAATACTCACCGCCTGGCTTGGATGGCGGAGCATTTTTTGGATCAACTTGCCGATCGGAATCTGGGGTCTTTGGGGTTCCTGGCGGTACCTCCCAAAATTCCCCCCGGATGCCCAGCCCTCGCTGAAGTCCCTCGACTGGGTAGGAGCCATCTGGTTTATGCTGCTCACCTCGTTGCTGCAATTCGGACTGGCCAATTGGCATCGGGTGTGGGGGGTGGCCCTATTACTCTTGGAAGTGCCCGCTGTCTTTGGCTTTATTCGCTTTGAAATACCACGTCCGCATCCTCTGATTCCCATGCGTTTGTTTCGGATACGATCCTTCTCCAACAATCTTCTTTCGGGAATGTCCTATTGGGCCTTAATGATGTTTCCCTCCTTTTTATTGCCCTTTTACCTCCGCTACGAACTCGGGCTCGGTGTCAGTCTGATCGGCCTGAGCCTTGTTCCCCAGGCGCTTAGCATGGTTATTGTCTCGCCTCTCGGAGGCCGATGGGTGGATCATTCCGGCGTACTTGCCCCAGGACGCATCGGATTCGGGCTATTAATGTTAGCCGATGCGCTCTTCGTGGTGATTGGACGCCATACGCCGCTTTGGGTGATTTGGCTCATTTTAGTGGCGGTCGGGGCAGGTGCCGGGCTATACTCCACCCCCAACAATTCCGCCGTATTGAGTTCAGTCGGCCCCAGCGACACAGGTCTCGCTTCAAGTCTTTTGGCCACCCAAAGAAATTTGGGACGGGCTGTCGGGGTGTCACTGGCTTCCATCCTATTATCCCTCACTTGGATAATACATGGGTTAAGTGCTAATCCCAGTCACACTAGCCCCCACTATCCCTTGTGGTTTTTCTGGGGATTTCGAGGAGCTTTCGCCGCCGCGTTAGTCATCGGAGTCGCGGGTCTCACGACATTAACGGCTCCCGATGCGCCAAAAAAAGGTGTTTCTCAATAGAACGTCAGTACACGATGCGGAGGAACGATGGATGGCGAGTGCGAAAGGGTATCAAACCGGCAAACATTTGGATGCCTTCGTGCTTTTCAGTCACCGCTTTACGGCGGGGCAGTCATCACCCGCTTAAAAGCAATCCTGCCGAGTCGCTGGACGATCGACGACGGCCAGGTCTATCGACTCTTAAGACAATTGGAATCGGATGGGGCAGTGACGTCACAGTGGGTGGTGGAGAATACCGAAACTCCTGTCCGCGTATATCGCCTCACACCATTGGGGCATCAACGCCTGGTGTTCTGGAAAGAGGACATTACTCTGAGGGTCCAATCGCTTCAACAGTTTTTAGAACTGTGGGCCACCCTGCCCGGGGGCGACGAGCGTAAATGACGTTAATCCCGCAGCGGTGCGTCAATTATTTTCGGACCTCTTTCCATAGCTGTGTCCTCTATCGGAACGGTCTGGTCTCGGTAATCAGAACCACAAATTGGGGGAATAAAGGTCGGCATAAGGGTAGCGCATGTATCTCATCCTCGATTTTCTTTGGCAGGTTGGAGCAATATCATCGATAGGGATGGCAGGGTAAGCTGGATCGAATAGGGAAATCCGTCGTATGGCTCGTCCAACGCGGTAACGGCGCCGAGATTCCCCAGTCCTCCCCCCTGATACACAGTCGCATCGCTATTGAGGCGTTCTTCCCATGTCCCCCCCTGTGGTACCCCCAACTGATAGCCTTGCCGGGGAATAGGTGTCCAATTGAACACCGCTAAAACCGGTGAATCGGCGTGACCCAACCGCAGGAAGGCCAAGATCGACCATAATTCATCATGGGGCTTGACCCAACGAAACCCTTCGGGTCGGCAGTCGCTTTCAAAGAGTGCCGGGGTTTGTCGATACAGGTGATTGCAATCCGCCACCCAGTCCAAAATTCCTTGGTGGAGCGGCTGATCTAAGAGGTGCCAATCGAGTGACTGATCGTGGTTCCACTCCCGTTCCTGGCCAAATTCCTGCCCCATAAACAAGAGTTTTTTCCCAGGCGTGGCCATCTGGTAGCCGAGAAGAAGGCGCAATGTCGCAGCCTTTTCCGATGGGGTCCCCACCGTCTTCTCCCAGAGAGATCCCTTGCCGTGGACCACTTCGTCGTGAGACAGCGGTAACACAAAGTTTTCCGAGGAGGCATAGATGGGACGAAACGTCAGATCCCGATGATGATACCGGCGATAGAGGGGGTTCCGCCCCACATAGTCGAGCGTGTCATGCATCCACCCCATGTCCCACTTATAGCCAAAGCCTAGACCCTGTGCGTGGACGGGACGCGATACCCCCGGCCATGCCGTCGATTCCTCCGCCATCATCGTAATTCCTTTTACGCCTCCGTACACGCACCGGTTCAACTCTTGCATCCAGTGAATAGCTTCCAAGTTTTCGCGACCACCTTGGTGGTTGGCCACCCATTGGCCTGACTGCCGTGAATAATCCAAGTACAGCATAGAGGCCACCGCATCAACCCTGAGACCGTCCGCGTGATATTGGGTGAGCCAGAAATAGGCGTTACTGGTCAGAAAGCTTTGGACTTCGTGACGACCGTAGTTGAAGATAAAGGTGTTCCAATCTGGGTGGACCCCTTTCCGGGGATCTGCATGTTCATAGAGGTGCGTGCCATCGAAAAATCCGAGACCATTGGCATCCGTCGGAAAATGCGAGGGAACCCAGTCCAGGATTACCCCAATACCCGCTTGATGTAGTTGGTCGATTAAGGCCATGAACTCTTGGGGGGTGCCATAGCGGCTGGTGGGCGCAAAATATCCCGTGACCTGATAGCCCCACGACCCATAAAAAGGATGTTCCATGACCGGTAGAAATTCCACATGGGTAAATCCTAATCGCGTCACATGTTGGATAAGCCACGGGGCCAATTCTCGATAGGTGAGGAACCTATTGAGGTCCCCGCGCCGCCACGACCCCAAATGCACTTCGTAAATACTCATAGGCGCATCCAGCGCTACGCGTTGATGGCGCCGGTGCATCCATTCTTGGTCACCCCAGGCGTAGTCTAAATCCCACACAATGGAGGCCGTACCCGGCGCCGACTCGTGAAAGAATCCGACCGGGTCCGCCTTTTGCACCCGATAGCCATTCCACCGCGACTCGATATCAAACCGATAGCGTTGCCCGGGTCCCACTCCTGGTATGACCGATTGCCATACGCCACTGCCTCCCGGATCGGAGTCCAGGTGATGGATTCCCGTCTGCCACTCATTAAAGTCCCCGATTACCGATACCCGGGATGCGTTGGGGGCCCATACCGCAAACCGTGTTCCGTCCCCACATTCCCCCTGGCCGGGATGCGCTCCCAAGTATTCAAAGACCCGCAAGTCACGCCCTTGTCCAAATTCTTGTCCTAACGTCTGCCGATAAATACTATCGCCTCCCTGGGGGTATCCACACCGCATCAAACGATCCTGCCAGCGAGTCCGGTGCCTTCATGAGAGACACAATGCCTTCTAATGGAATGCCCGCCCAATCGGGTCGCTGGTTTAATTCATAAAACAGTTCATAAAGCGCCTTATCCAGCATATGCGCTCGAAGTAGTCGCCGACAATCCATTTCGTCGCCTGGCAGTATTCGAATCGGCTCTACTTGGCGCTGATAGGCATACCAAAGGGCTTGAACAGCCTCTTGATACCACCACCAGAGCCATGGCTGCTGCAATCCCTCTTGCAGATCACTCCGAGCAAACGACGACACCGCATACTGCAGGGACCGTATTAGTCCGGCCACGTCGCGGAGGGGCGAGCGTTTACCCCGTCGTTCCGTCATAGTACGGGTAGGCTCGCCTTCGAAGTCGATAAACACGAAATCGTCGTCTACAACCAACACTTGCCCCAAATGCAAATCGCCGTGACAGCGGATGCGTTGCCCCCACTGGCGCCCCTCAAGAATGGCATGGAGCTCCTCTAAAATCAGAGTCTCTTGTTCCAATGCTTCTTCTCCGCGCACTCGGTCGACCCGCGATAGAGTGCCGATGGTTCGCCGCAACAGTTTGAGGGATCGCAAGGCCTGCATCCGCATGGTTTGGTACACAGAGCGGCGGTCGAGGTCACTAAACGGTTCCGCACGAAATGCTTGGGATTCTGGCGATCCTTGGGACAACATGCCATGAAGCTCACCCAGGCGCGAGCCCAGGCGGACCATTTGTGACCAAAATCCTCCGGGGTTCGACAGGACCTCGGTTAGCTTTGAGAGTTCGACATCCCCCACGCCCTCTTCCCCATAACTTTTCATCTCCGCCAGATGACGCTGCACGTACTGCCAGGCATCGCCTTGATTCTCCACAAACTGCTGCAGAAAGGTGAGGAGCATGGGGTCCCCTGTTTTTGGGTGGTACTCGATGACACCCACCGCCTTTGGGGCGTAAGGCCAATGGGCTTCGGTCAGGTAGCGTCCAATTTCCCAATCCGGATGGATTCCGGGCTCTAAACGCCGAAACATTTTGAGCATCCATTGGTCTCCTAATCGTGCCGATGTATTACTTTGGTCCGCCGCCAGCATGCGTGCGGGTGCCCCTTTGGGTACGGCGGACCGTTCGGACGGCACGGCCTGGACCCGTAACCGCCCAATCCCCGACCGCCTGGCCGTGACAATGTAATCCCCTAGGCGACGAGCCATTTCGGCATGGCCTAAGGCGTCATAGAGCACCCCCAGGGAATTCCCCGCCGTATCTTGGCAATGAGCGATGGCCATTCCCTTTTGCAGTATGGATTCGGACAGCATCGTGCCGTCCTTCAACATTCCCGCCCCGATCACGTACCAATGAAGCCCGCCATCGCCAAACGTCACCTGAGTAACAATGAGGTAAAGCGACTCTCCCTCCCCTTCAAACGGTATGACGTCGACAAGACGAATGAGTTTAATGCGGCGAGCCTTGCCGCCAAACCAGCGTGCACGGTGAAAGTAGGTCGGCAAGACCGCTTCTAGCGATGCGCGTCC
>JAJZXX010000140.1 GCA_021806205.1 Bacillota bacterium
AAGAAGCCTTGGCTGCGTTGAACATTGAACGACCCGACGATCAAAATTCACAGTGGAACTATGTTATCCGGCCCCATGTCAATGCCGATCGCTCAGAAGTCGTAGGTTAAAATTTCATGACGCCTAAGTAATCCCTGTTATGGAAAAATATCAACCGATGAACAAGAACCATGACAACCGACGCCTAACTGCTAACGCATCCTGGAGCACACGAACCGGAATCGTGCTTTGGGCCACCCCTGAATACCGATCTCGCACGTGATTCCAAGACAAATCTTCGATGACTTCTCCTTGGTCAACCAGAATCACGCGGTCGGGCGGCTCCGAGTCGGGCAACACATGTGTACTGATCAAGATAGTGATGCCCGAGTCAGCCAAGCTGCGAAGATACTGGGCCAGACATTCCTGGGAATAAGGGTCAAGCGGGCCGAACGGCTCGTCTAAAAGCAGCAGCTTAGGCTCGCAAATCAACGACATGGCCAACCCGAGTTTATATTGCATGCCGCGGGAAAAGCTCGCCGGAAAGGCGGTTTTGTTTGACCAGATCCCAAATGCAGTCATCAAGTCTTCCGCCGTCGACTGCCATTCGCCAATCCGATGTGCTTCGGCCACCCAGCCAACATGTTCCCACGCCGTGAATTCCTCATAAAATTGGGGCGTGTCGGGAACCAGCTTAATCCATTGCCGAGCCTGGCGCTCGTTCTTTTCCAATGCATGTCCGAACAATGAGACCACCCCGCTGGACGGTCGCTGCCATCCTGCGGCGCACCGAAGCAGGGTTGATTTGCCCGCCCCGTTTTCTCCCATCAACAGAACGTACTGGCCCTCGGAAAGCGCCAAGCTTACCTCCCGCAGTGCGTGATAGCTTCCATACAAGACGTTCAATCGATCGAGTACCAAACTTTTCATTTCTCTATGCCACCCGCATTCGTGGAGTTTGTCTTTTCGATACCATGACCTATTGTTGCAACAGGCGCCCAGCCAGTACGGCTATCTGGCCCCATCGGGGTAGTCGACCAATCTAATGCTCCTACGACAACTATATCAGAGAACCCTGCCAATCTGCCCCGCGGCCCTAGGACCGGCGTCTGCTTGAGGCCTTGGCCGCCTAAACGCCTTAAAACATGCGGGGTGCCGCCGTGCACTGAACAACGACCTCTGCCCAAATGCGTCATGGCTCAGGCCGAAGCTGCACACGCGATTGCGGTCCTAATCGTCCTAGACCGCAATGCGCTCGGGACCAACCCCCATCTGATAGAGTAGGTTGGCCCCTTGCGAGGCCAGCGCCGGGTAATGTTCTATTTTGTTGTCAAGCATTTTCTTGACAGACACAATAAGAACAGACGTCGGGATAAGGCAAGGCATGAGGATACCCGGGATGGCCAAAGGAGCAGAGTTCGGTCCCCCGCGTCACGTTCGCACCCAACATCTGGGCCGGTGTTAGGCGGGACGGCGGCTCCGTGTCCGATTCCGGACCGAATCCGGCACCGTGTACTGCTCCGCAATGAGTCGTTGGCGATCACGGGCCAACGGCATCGGGTGACCGTTAGGACCGCGGAATTCATACGGTTGACCGGTCCGCACAATCCGTGCCAGCCGCCAGAGCAGATGAATGGCGACTTCCATCACCGCTTGTTGATGACATTTCCCCTTTTGGGTCATCGCCCGGTAATAGACGAAGGCCAATTGGGGATCCCAATGGCGGCCAATATCGGCCGCCAGACAGAGAGCCCACCGGGCCCAACTGAGTCCGGTTTTCGTACGGTTCGGTACGTGGGCATCCATCATGCACGATTTCTAGATGTCTTGGTTTATCCTGGCATATGAGTCCAGAGTCTTCCATCTCCCGTACTGTAGTCGGAATCGCTTCTCCCATCACATCGTTCAGCCAAATCCCGCGCGCGTCCAACTCCCTTTGCTTCGACACGAAGGCCCCAATCGGAGGCTTTTAGCATCTGAAGACTTCTCACAAAAAACGTTATACTAACGAAGACGCCCCATTGTAGCGCCGGCCCTGGCGCTAGAAGAGCGGTGGTGACGGCGCGAAAGGAGCAGGTGATGACAGAACAACAGGTGATGATTTTGGGAACTGGCCCAGCTGGCTATACGGCAGCCATATATGCGGCTCGCGCCAATCTTAATCCGGTGGTTTTAGAAGGAGACGAACCCGGCGGTCAACTGACGTTGACCACGGA
Source organism: Bacillota bacterium (assembly GCA_021806205.1). Lineage (GTDB taxonomy): Bacteria > Bacillota > Sulfobacillia > Sulfobacillales > Sulfobacillaceae > Sulfobacillus_B. The sequence goes on from JAJZXX010000140.1 coordinate 2,196, forward strand.
AGTCGAAAATTTCCCAGGGTTCCCGGACGGCGTTATGGGACCCGAGTTGATGGAAAGCATGAAAAAGCAGGCCCAACGCTTTGGCGCCAAGTTTATCTTTGGCAAGGCGGCTGCCGTAGACTTCAGTGGTAGCCCGTTTGCCGTAACAGCCGATGACGGCACCACTTATCACAGCCGAGCGGTTATTCTGGCAACTGGTGCCACCGCCAGGCTTCTGGAAATCCCGGGGGAGTCGGAGCTGATTGGCCACGGTGTCTCCACCTGTGCCACCTGTGATGGGTTTTTCTTCTCAGGCAAGCGCATTATTGTCGTGGGAGGCGGTGATTCTGCTATGGAGGAGGCCACTTTCTTAACGCGCTACGCCAACGAGGTGACCATTGTCCATCGGCGAGATACCCTAAGAGCTTCCAAAGTGATGCAAGACCGCGCCCGTTCCAACCCTAAAATCAAGTGGATCCTCAACGCCACTCCCATTGCGGTTAAAGGCGACGGGCAGAAGGTCCAGGGGCTTGAGGTACGTCACAATGACACTGACAAAACCGAAGTACTAAGCACGGAAGGATTGTTTGTCTCAATCGGCCATCGTCCCAACACCGCGTTTCTCAACGGCCAGGTGAATCTCGATAAGGTGGGCTACGTCCAAGTACCCGCCAACACAACGGCCACCAACATCCAAGGGGTGTTTGCCTGCGGGGATGTCGCTGACCCGCGCTATCGCCAGGCAATCACGGCCGCCGGAACGGGCTGTCGGGCAGCCATGGATGCTGAGCGCTGGCTGGAGCAACAGGCGTAAGCGACCGCTCCAACCAATCGAGTAGGGGCGGGTGACTAACCCGCGCCCTCTCACACCACTGTACGTACCGTTCGGTATACAGCGGTTCATTGCCAGCGTAGACGTGTCGACTCATACAGACTTAGTAGACGATGCAAG
>JAJZXX010000193.1 GCA_021806205.1 Bacillota bacterium
CCCAAAATTTTGTTGGCAGACCCTCTTGACAGCCCAGCTTTCCTGTGTTGTATTCTGAAACCGAAGCCGATACCTGACTCATGATTCTCACCTAACCTCGACTCGACACCCTGGGGGAAGAAATCGACTTTGAAATGTGCGGAAAAGGAGATCGAATTAGGATGAAAGCGGGAAATGGGGGTCAGTGTGGGTGGCAAAACAGCGCAACAAACCGCCGCGGAAGTCGGCGACGGTTCGCACCACCGAATCCGATTCGGACCGTGAGGATGAGTCCCGTGCTCGGGAACTCGGCCCCATCATTCCTTTCGGGGAATTGGATCCCACCGCTCTGGTACGGACGTTACGTATATCACATCATCCACGGATTCCCGACGGGGTCTACTCAGTCATTGACTCCTATTGCACTGACCCCGATTGCGACTGTCGGGTCGCGTATCTGATTATTGTGGCTGACTCGTCCGACCAAGACTTGGCCCATATCAGCGTGGGTTGGGAACCTGTGTCGTTCTATCAGCGGTGGATGGGCTCACGGGCCAAGTTGGGCAACGCGGTTGAACTCAAGGGACCAAGTTTGATGCCCTGGATGCCGCAAGGTCCGCTGGCTCCTTTCTGGTTGGAACTCATTCGCCAAAGAGTTCGAGATCGGGAATACCTGGACTTTTTTAAGGAGCGGTATTTCGTGTTCAAATCGTTGTTGGTTTAGACATTGGTCTCGTAGCCCCACGGATTTTGGAGGCGTTGTCAGTAGGAGACTGGATGCTTCCCGATGGATGGCCGACCCCACGCCTCACCTCCTCCGGGTGAGGCAGGGTCGGCGGCATCATTCCCACTAGCCCCCGCGTGGGTTAAGGTTACTGCTGGGGCTCGCACGCTTTGCCCAGAGCACATGCACTTTAATGCATCCCGGTGACCGCAACCCGTGCGGCTGAAAACTTGAAATTGACACTCATATTCTATCGTCAGGATTTCGGCACATCCATTAGTCAGGTAGCAGGGAACGTGCCAAACTTCTCGCGAATCTCCGAAAAGTGACCGACCGTTTGGAGAGGTGTAGTCATTAGCTCTACTTTATGCCCTTCAATGGTAAGATCCTATGTGACTCATCTGGGAACGTATGTTTTGTGACGAAGATAAAGAGATTCTTTTCATTTGACGCAAGGACCTCTATTACAGTGCGAGTACTTCGGTTTTGTGAATATGTAAAAAGCCGTCGGCTGTGTTTAATGGAAGCGATCCCCAACTTCCCTGGTGCCGTCGGCGATGTGACTACGGAAGACCATGATACATAGATTATTGGTATTCACTTGGCCAATTATCTGCGTGCTATATCCAACACAACTCCTAGCCAGCCTTGCCGAAATCTGCTAATCCTTTCCACGATAGTTAAATTCATTCAAGGACCAAAACTCCCACATACAAAACCCCGTGCTGCTCCTAGGAAGTATGGAAAACGACTCCGAGCCAAGCAATGTGGTCAGCAACATGGGGAAGAAACCACGTAGGGTCATGATTATCCGATGAACGCCTGCAATGGTGACGAATCCAACCGCCATGATTTTTAACGAAATTAGGCCCACACCGTGCAATAGACCGTTAGAATTAGGTATTCTAGGAAGTAAATCAAGGTGCTGGGCCGACGAGAGAGGAGGTGGGGATAACGTGAACGGTAGTTTACTAAGGAGATTGTTTAAGACCATTTCAGCCGGAGATGTGGTATCGATTCAGAAAATCGCGTGGGCCGTCGTCGAAGAAGAGTCAAAGAAGGGGCACACACAGCTTTCAAAGGAACTGGCGGAGATTTTGGATAAAAGAAAGGAGTCTCCAAAGAGTTCCGTACTTCCATTGTCGAGACTGCCCAAGAGCACCAGAACACAAATCCCATTGGCTACTACCATTCCATTTGAGGAACTAAGGTACCATATGGTGCTTCCTGACCCTGTGGACGAGGAGTTTACGCGCATCGAGCGAGAATATGCCGCTAGAGAGCGGTTGGCTCTACATGGACTGACACCGTCGAGGAAAATTTTATTGTACGGTCCACCTGGTTGTGGAAAGAGCATGGGGGCTGAGAGGTTGTCCTGGAACACCGGATTGCCGCTTATCAAGGTGCGGTTTGACGCCATCGTGTCTTCGTACCTGGGAGAGACGGCGGTGAACCTGCGCTCCATTTTCGATACGATTCACCAAACACCTTGTTTGTTCTTTATCGACGAGGCAGACTCGCTGGCGAGAACTCGCTTGGCTGTTCAGGAAGTGGGTGAGGTCAAGAGAATAGTTAATACTTTCCTACAGCTATTAGATGAGTACAAGGCTCCAGGACTTCTCGTGGCTGCAACCAATCTTGATTCTGACTTGGATGCGGCGGTTTGACGCTGTAATCGAAGTGCCTCGCCCGGGAATTTCGGAGATTCAAGGGATTATTGATCAGAGCCTCGGCGCTATTCCCCCATAAATTCGAAAATTGGGAGGTAATTACCAAGAGATTTAGTGGGCTGTCCGCTGCTCAAATTGTAACGTGTTCGCAACGGGCTGCTAAGAGGCTCATCCTCGATGGAGGAGAGCTGTTGACAGAGAATGAACTCCTGAATGAAACGGAGAAGGTTCGGAGGGACAAATAAGGTGACTCAATTTCCGCATCTTGAATTGTCGTATAAGGGCGACGCATCCAAAAAACGTCCAAGGTTTTCACGAGACGTGAATCCCCGTACCAAACGTAACCTGCAAGATCGCAAACAACACGCGGAGCAGCTCAGCCAAGACATCCAAGACCTCCAAGCTACCTCGGAGGGGACACAGAGCTTAACTTTATTCCTGCAAATTGATCCTGACACGGTTCCGGTCGAAACTCTTAGACGATTTGATATTGAAGTCGTGGCCGAATTCGAGGATGGGTTCATCCTTGGGGCTTCGGCCGACGTAGATCTATTAACGCTACGCTCCAAGATTGAACGCTTTCTGGGAGGTAAGCAAACGAGTGTGGGGGGGTTATGGTCCATTGGTGATGGGAAACCGTGGAAAATGGATCATATCCTGTCTCCCTTTTTGCAGGAAAAATGGCCAGAAATCATGGGAATGCCCAGAGTTATAGTGGACCTCGGTATTGCGTGCGTGGGGACATTGGAACTTCCTCCTATGCCAAGACAAGAGCCTAATGAGGATGAGAAACACTATCAGCGGCATGTCGCCATGTGGGAGGTGAGGCGTCAGAAGGTATTTTACCAATGGGACGAGCTACACATACAGCGAGAAGCGGCCTTGATGAATCCTATGGAGGTGAGGTCCTCCAACTCTGGCACGCGCCTGATGTCATACCGGACAGCTTTTTCGCTCGGGTGAGTGTCTCCGGCAAGGGCTTGTCGGACCTGGTACATAATTTCTCATTTTTGTTTGATGTGAGCGAACCGGACGACGTCTGTTGGGATCCAGATGGGTTGTCCGATGATGGCTTAAGTGACTTGGGATCCGTTCAGCCTCCTGGTCCCGACGCTCCAAAAGTTTGCATTATCGACAGCGGAGTTGAGGAAGGGCATCCCTTAATTCGTCCTGCCGTCGACACCGCGACTTCGTATAGTTATGTGGGATCGCCAACTGATACGGCCGATTATGTGGCCCAAGGCGGTCATGGCACAAAGGTTGCCGGACTGGTGTTATATCACGACAATATTCCCTATTCGGGAACAAGTCGTCCCGCTAGCTGGATTCAAAATGTCCGAGTTCTGGACGCCCATAACCATGTCCCGACCAATATCTCCATGCCCAAAACCATCACAGATATAGTGCGTCGGTATGCAAATCCACATGGAGGAACACGTATCTTCAATCACTCCATAACTACAACGGGTGTAAGTCGAGTGCAGCGTATGAGCATCTGGGCTGCCACGATAGACGGCCTCGCGTGGAGCCACGACGCGCTGTTCGTGGTAGCGGCCGGGAATGCTGGAGGATCTTTGATAACGTCTGACTACAAGTCATTTGGTTACCCGGACTTGCTCTTTCGTCCTTCGCATCGCATTGCGAATCCGGCGCAGGGCTTACAGGCGATTACCGTGGGAGCACTCGCACTGGGCGGTAACGAGGGGGGCTGGGAGTCTATTGCCCCGCGTTCAATGCCCGCATCGTACACGAGAAGTGGACCGGGCATATGGGACACCATCAAACCCGAAGTGGTCGAATATGCGGGAGATTGGGGAATGCTACCGGGCCGTCCCGAAGCGCTCGCGGGCCGCAGGGAAATGTCCTTGCCTATGGTGACGTCAACGATGTATGGCCATCCCGTAGCGGGTTACGGCGTCGGAACGTCTTTTGCTGCTCCGAAGGTGTCCCACGTCTTGGCGCAAATCGAAGCTTCGATGCCAAATGAATCGTCGCAACTGTATCGTGCCTTGCTGATTCAGTCGGCAGAATGGCCGGAGTGGACGAATGGATGGGCTCCACGAAACGCCTTGCGGGTCCTCGGGTACTGGATTCCGAACGCTGACCGTGCTATTTCCAACACCGAGCACCGTATTACCTTCATTACGACGGGCGAACCCCGTATTGGCAGTCAATCAGTCCATCTTTATGACGTGCGCATTCCGCAAGAATTACAGAACCCCAGTGAAGACTATGATATCCGCATTCAAGTCACGCTGGCATACAAGGCCCAACCTCGCATTACGAGACGCAGGCTTCGTGGGTATCTGTCGCACTCATGAACTACGTTTTGCCAGACCCCTAACCTGACGACATTGTGGTGCACCCCGCTATCGTGTGACCTATGCCGATACGTTGCCCTCTCTTGCCGACGACGATCCTGCCAGCATTATTCCCGTGGGGTCGCTAGAATGGGTAGGTGCCTGGACGGCACGGTGTTACACTCGTCCGCTTTCCGATTTCGTCCCTATCTATATTCCTGAAGTCTTACGACAGCCCGAATGGCTGGGGCGGTTCCTGCAACGTCAGACGCGAACGTCGCTTTTGGAATTGCCTCCTGCTCAGATTTGTGTCAAATCTTCCATGCGAACGGCTCTGTAGCGTGTATGCCGGCGCGCTGGAGTTGGCCGCTGCCGCGGTCCTGGTCCATTCGACGGATGAAATGACGGGCATCCAAGCGCGTGAACACGCCCATGCGCCACATCGGATGCGTCCGGGCACCATCGAAGCGATCGAGCATGAGTCTGTGCGCCATGGCACGACGGGCCTGATTGCCTCGCGGAACGTGGTGACCGGCGAAATTGAGGCCCCTTTAATTCTACCCACCCGCACGGAAGTCGATTTTGTGAGGCATATTCGCGAGGTGGTGAAGCTGGCCCCGACGGCCAAGCCTCTCTTTATTCTCGAGAATCTTAACACGCATCAATCGGAGGGCTTGGTCCGCTATGTGATCAAACAGGCGAGGCTGGTGATGCCCGACGAGGTCTTAGGCGAAAAAGGCAAGTCGGGTATTTTACTGAGCCAAGCCACGCGGAAGGCGTTCTTGGAAGATCCGGAGCATGCCATCCGCTTTTTGTGCACGCCAAAGCACTGTTCTTGGCTCAACGATATTGAATGTTGGTTCAGCCTTCCCATGCGGCGTCTGCTCAATAAACGCGCCAGCTTTACGTCGGTGGCGGACTTAGAAACCCGCCTGCAGCGGTTCATTGCCTACGATAATCAGTACTTGGCAAAATCGTTTCGATGGAACTATGACGGTCGGCTCTTAAAAGTAAACTTCGGCACCTAAGCGTCGGTTGGAGACGTTCGCTGCTTTAGCAGCGGCACCACCCACCGCGCCAACCGCGGGACCACCCGAGATCCAGGCCCATGGGCCGATGGATTCAAATATGGACAATGCTGGATCCTGGCTATCCTGCGCTAGGGCTTGGTGATCTACGTCCTACGACATCGTACGCGGTGCGGGCCAACCTCGGAGGAGCCATCCCTTCCATATCCATTGCGCTTAAATGCATCACGAATCGCCCCGAGGCACCACCGATCTGCCCAATACTATCAGAATTGTTGAGCAAAATGTGTTGGGTGATTAAGGACTTACGTCGTCGGGTACTAGACTGGTGGAACGAACTCGGTCAGCCGCGGTACCCGGACGCGACGCGCCGGTATATTGCCAGCGACCGCGGCGGGAGCAACTCGGCGGTCAGCCGACTCTACCAGGTGCCACTCCAGACCTTGGCCGATGCGACTGGCTTAGAGATTCATGGGAGTCATTACCCCCCAGGCACACGCCAGTGGAATCCCATTGAACCTAAGCTTTTTAGTGCCATTAGCCACAACTGGCGCGCCCAACCGCTCCTTCGCTTCAGCACCGTCGTGAATTTCATCGCACACACGACGACCGCCACCGGCCTCAAGGTTAAGGCCATCCTCGATCCGCGGATCGACGAAACGGGCACCAAGGTGTCAGACGCGGCTCTGGCTGCGGTGAACATCGAACGCGCTGCGTTTCAAGGCCAGTGGAACGACGTCATCAAACCGCATCCGCCAGCGGCAGAGCGCGCGTAGGGCGACCGCGTCCCTCTGTCAGAGTCCAAAATCCCATATTCCCACCGTTTTTGCCTCGATCCCTGAGAGGTTAGCCGACGGCTACCTCTTTGGCAGGTGATGTCACGCTGCACCGCATAGGATATCCATAATTGTCGAAAAAGCTTACTACATCCCAGATGTGTTGCTTCCGGTCGGTCGTCCCTGGTTACGACTTGTGCAGTTTATTTTTCCACGGTTCCTAAGCACAATACAGGTGGGGCGATGAATACTGTAACGCACGCCGGTCGTCTGTGGTAATCCACCCTCGTCCACACGCAGCGCTTCAATGTGATTCGATTCCTGACCAGTCACCAGCATCCACCCATGGTCATCGGTCATCACGAAGTGTCTCGGGATCCTCGCTTGGAGGGGAACCACGGTAATCGCTTCCAACCGGCCATCGTCCTGGCTCACGCTAAAGACTGCGAGGCTGTTATGACCTCGATTGGACACGTAGAGCCGATGCTGCCGAAACACTAGGTGAGCTGGCGCGTTAGGCCCTGCGTAATGGACGGGTAGACTGGAAATTTCTTGAATGCAGTGGACGGCTTGAAAATTGTCCTCCCATGCATATACACTAATCGTGGCATTGCGTTCATTCACTACGTACCAACACGGCAACGATGGGTGAAAGGCGAGCCATCGCGGCCCGCTCTGGGCGATGCAGGGAACGATGCCGATGCGATCCAGCACGGAGTCCCGATCTTCACGTAAACGGTATATTACAATCGCATCCATGCCTAGGTCGCAGACGGCCACGAATCGGCCCGACGGATCCACCACGACCGAGTGGGGATGGGCCTCGCGCTGTCGAGTAGGGTGAGCACCGTGACCGTGATGCTGGACGGTGAAGTGCCTCGGACCCGTGATGCCGGTCGCGCTGAGCCGAAAACCGTCCACCGTTCCCCCCGCATAATTGGCGACCAACATCCACCGGGCCTCAGACTGGGCCACCACAGTTAACGCGCATGGCAAGCCTGTACTGGTAGGTTGGCCGAAAGACGCTCTCCATTGAAGCCTTCCCTCCGGTGACCGGGCAATGTGGAATACCTTGGGATCGGCAATTGTTTCTTGCACCGCGTAGAGGTGATGATTCCACTCGTCCCAGGCCAAGAATGACGGGTTTTCTATCCCCGACAGTCCTTGGAGATAACGAAAGGTCACCGTCTCAGCGTCAAATTGAAGGCGGTGAATCCCCGCTGCGAACCTGGACTGATAACTTCCTACATAAACAGTATACGGAAGACGCTTTGATCGAGTGTCTGGTCGTCTCATCCTGGCACGCCCCCAAATTGAGTCATGACGCTGCGGAGCCGCACCTGCAGCATCGTTCTCGATCCTTCGTCGCCCAGTTGGTAGCCGACGAGCGAACCGCCGATGCCTACGGCCACGGCTCCCGCCTCGAGCCATTGCGGCACGCTCTCCGGGGTGATGCCTCCGGTGGGGAAGAAACGTGCCATGGGTAGTGGGCCACGCATGTGGCGCAAGGCCTCCCATCCTAAAACCGCTGCCGGAAACCACTTCACAATCGGACTGCCTAACTCCAGACAGCGGTCCACTTCGGTGGGCGTCGCCGCTCCCAAAATGTACGGCACCTGCGCCTGCTGACCAATGCGGGCGACGACTTCAGACACCTTATAGGTGATCAATAGCCGCGCTCCCGCATCGACCGCCTGCCGCACATGGTCCTCCTGCTGCAACGTCCCGATGCCTACCATGACGCGTGGATAGCGATTCGCCAGCGCCTCGACGAGGCCAAACACATTGGGGATCGTTGTGGTCAACTCAATGATTCGAAATCCCGCCTCGCAGGCGGTCTCGGCGATATGCTGTGCCGATACTTCTGAGGCCGTCCGAATGACAGGTACGATACGCTGTCGCGCTAACACCTGATAGACTTCGTCCATGATGGTTCCTCCGTGGTGTTCTCGGATGCTAGGGCGTGGCCAAACCCAAACAGGCCGTTTTGGCGCGTTGGAATCCCACATACCGATGTTCGTGACGGCTCGCTGAAGCGAGCCTTTCCCACTGCTGAATCGCCCCCGGATTCTGAGGAAACTGACCCTCAGATCCCCAGTAAGCCAATAACACGGCACCCCAAACGGGATCCGCCGTCGCGCGATAGAGTGGCGTTTGCAACAGAGCCGCGCGGTGGAAATTTAATCCGGCATGATGGGCCCCCCCGCCGGTTACGACCAGGCGCTGCACCGGAACCGCCGTGGCGGCCATGACCGCCTCCAGCACGTCCCGTTCGGCGGCCACGACGCCCTCCCAGACGGCCCGGATCAGATGTTCGCGCGTCACCTGGTCATCGAGGCCGACCCACGCTCCACGCACGCGATCATGCCAAAGGGGACTACGCTGACCCAAGAGGTACGGCACGAAGAAGACGTCCGTTGGGGAAATGTCGACGCCGACTCGGTCGGATGGCGCGATGCCCAACAGGGCCTCAGCCCAGTGGACTGTTGACAGCCCGCTCGATACCGGACCATAGACAATCCGATATCCGCTATTCCATACGGAAGCGACAAACACTTGAGTTGTGAGGGGGGGCGAAGTTTGGACCATCGCGCCAATACTTTCCGAGGTACCACTGAGAATAAACCCGTCCGCTTCGCCCAGGCCCAAGGACAGCACGGCGCCTAATGAGTCACTCCAGCCCACCACCACAGGAACTCCGGCAGGAATGCCGGTCTCAGCCGCTGCGCTATCCGTCACCGTGCCCATTACGGTCACTGGATCATAACAGCGAGGAGCTAGTTCCTCCGGGAGCCCGATCGCTGTTAAGGGGCTGGTATCGTCCGGTTGCGTTAAGTGGACGATCCCTTTCGAGGTCCACGAATCCCCGGCAAATCGGCCGGTCAAGCGATAATTGAGGTAGTCTTTCGGTTGCAGGATGACGGCCGTCTGCGCCACGACCTCTGGGTGGTATCGGACCAACCACCGTAATTTTGCGCTCGGATACGCGGCGGAAATGGGGATAAATCCACCATAAATCCGCGTCCAGTCGTCTAATGAGTGTTCTCGGCGCAACGCCTCTGCCTCCGCTACGGCTCGGGTATCCGACCACAATAACGCGGGATACACGGGCTGGCCCTGACGGTCGACGAGCACCAGAGTAGGCGTATTGCCAATCGCCGCGACGGCGGTCACATCCGTCAGCGTATGCACCGACTTGAGGTGTCGCAACGCCAGAATGGTCGCGGTCCACCAGACCCTAGGGTCCAACTCCCCAGCTTTCGGGTCGGCCCCCACGGGGACGCTATGCGTGATCCATTCCCCCGCGTCCGTCAATAAGCCTGCCTTGACCGTCGACGTACCCAAGTCGAGACCGAGAAGTGCCATGAGGATTCCCCTTTCGTGGTGCGTTCCCACCTCCTCGCGATCGCCCGAGCACCTCGGTCCGTCGGCCGATCAGGGCGAAGCCCCGCCACGTCTGATCAGCGTGCCGGCACTTCATGGCCACACTGAGGTCCCATCGGGCAGGCGAATGTCGGAGATGGCTAAGGTCTGGGCGGTCGCTGGGAAATGCGCCGCTGCATCTTCGTCGATTTCCATGCCCCATCCAGGCGACCCATTGGGATACATATATCCGTCGCGTACGTCCGGCAGCCCATGAAAAACCTCCGGCGCGTTCTCGCCCCACCCGCCCCATTCATGAATGCCAAAGTTATGCGCGTGGACTTCGAGATGCAAGTTCGCCATATGTCCGATCGGCGACACATCCTTCGGGTCTTGCCAGGCTGTTCGCACGCCGTGCCATTCACACAGACGAGCCACCTTGAGCGCCGGCGTGACCCCCCCGATCTGGCTGATATGAATCCGAATGAAATCAATCCACCGCTGCGTAATCAGCGGCAGCCATTCGAGCGGATGCGTAAACAATTCACTAATCGCGATCGGCACCGTGGTTTGTTCGCGAACCAAGCGGAGCCACTCGATCTGCTCGGGGGGGAGCAAGTCCTCCAAGAAGAACAAATCAAAGGGCTCGACGTCTTTGGCTAACCGCAACGCATCAATGGGGGAAAGACGTTCATGCACATCGTGCAGCAATTCAATGCTGGTGCCAAACTCGGCCCGGACCCGTTCCAGCATCCGGGGTACCCGCCGCCGATACGTGTAAGGATCAAAGTACTCTCCCGGACGCGATCCGTCGGGAGAACGCACCAGCGGGTTGGGGAATCGCCCGGCAGTGGTTTCCGAGGCGCCAAGCGCCATGCCGCCGTATCCGCCCCATTGACAGCGAATAAAGCGATAGCCCTCGTCGACGAACCGGGCCACATTGTCGACTAATTCGTCTAAGCTCTCGCCATCAGCGTGCCGATAGACGGCCGCCGCTTCTCGACTTTTACCACCCCATAAGCTATAACAGGGCATTCCGGCCAGTTTCCCTTTAATATCCCACAAAGCCATATCGACGCCCGACAACGCGGCGTTGAGGACGGGGCCATTCCGCCAGGACGTACTGGCCATGGCACTGTGCCATAAGTCTTCAATATCATCGACCCGCCGCCCCTGCGCCCATGGCCCCAGATAGGTATCGACGGCGTGTGCGACCGTCAAGGCGCGCTGGGTAAAGGTGCCGCACCCGAGGCCATACAAATCCGGCTCGGACGTATCCACGCGGACCACGACCAAGGGGCGACCTTCCGGTGCTGTCACGATCGAGCGAACCGACCGAATCGTAATGGGAGTCATCCTTGCCCACCTTTCGATTGTGAGACCAGGCATACGACCTGGCGTGTGTACGATGCCGACGGTCATCCTCAAACACACGTCCCCAGATAAGTCAGGTTGGAATCGGGGGACGGAGGGAAACGATCACCCTGAGGATATTTTCGATGACTGCGGCCCATCTCGTTGGCAATCGTTCCTGTGATTTCCGAGACCGAACCCTACCACCTGCACCTGACTTAACCGATCATGTATGTCCTCAAATGAAGGTCGGCTTTCCTCCGATCATGGGGGACGGCATGGATAAATTGAACCCTCCGTCGATCGTGAGGGTTACTCCCGTCACATAACTGGCTTGGGGAGACACCAGCCAGGCCACCGCATCGGCCACGTCTTCTGGAGTGCCAGACCGCCTAAGCGGCATCGCCGCATCAATTTCCTGCAATCGCTGGGGATCGGCACCTTGCGCCAAAAATGGCGTTAAAATCCGTCCCGGCGCCACCGTATTCGCGCGGATACCATAGGGCGCGAGTTCGTAAGCCATACTCTGGACGGCCCGGACGCTTGCCGCGCGCATCGCTCCATAGCCACTATCTTGATCTGTGACCCGGTTATGGTGGACGGATGCAATCTGAATCAAACAACCCGGCATCTGATGATGTACCATCCACCGCGCTGCCTCTTGGCTGATTCGATATGGCGCTAGAAAATGTAGCCGATACAAGGTCTCTACCTGATCGCGGGACATCTCCAGAAATGGTGCCGAGATCGTCCGTCCGGCATTATTTACCACCACGTCCAAACGACCATAGGCCGCCAACACGGCGGTTACCAATTCGGTTGGGGTCTCTTCGAGGGTTAAATCCCCAGTGAACAAGGTCGCGCTCTGATCTTGGTTCCGCTGAGCCTCCACCCAAGCGGCCGCTTCATCCGGGGCAGCCCAATAGTGCAGAGCGATCCGATATCCATTTTGGGCCAAGCGTGCGGCAATAGCTCGTCCAATGCCTCGACCGGCGCCAGTAACTAATGCGACCGGCTGGGTTCTTTCGGTCATGGCTCCCATTCCCCTCAATATCGTTTTCCCTGCGAACCTCCAGAAACCCTCTGTCGAAACCGTCTTCCGCCTTGCGTTGGGAAGAACGAACATCTATGTTCCGCGATCATTGCCGACAACACCACGGAAGGGGTCGCCATGCCCGGAGACCAGGCTTTGCGTCTGTCGCATCGCACCAATAAAGCCGCTTGACCTAGCGCTCCCGCTTCTTAGGCAGTCGCCCACCATAGAACACTTCGATTGTACCGGGGATATAAATTAATGGCAAGCAGTCATCTGAAGTTTTTCGAAAATCTTTGAATCCCCTTGATTAGCTTGACGCATCCGATTCCACGCCAATCCATCACCGAATTCGGTGTTTGCGGTTATTTAAGTTGGTATTCGCAGTTCTCAAATAACGCTTTACGCAACTGAGCACGCAGAATATTATTGTATTATTGTGTATAGCCGTGTTTTGACAAGGGTCTTGTCCGCTATACCGCAGAAACGATCAACGGAACGCATGGCCTATTTATTTATTTTGCCGACGTTCGTTGCTATTGGCTTATTTAGCTATTACCCCGCAATTCGTGCGTTAGTTGGCGCGTTTACATCATGGAATGGCGTGAATGCGGCAACCTGGGTGGGTATTGCCAACTTCATTCAAGCCTTGTCTGATCCCAACTTGCTCGGTGCCGCATGGCGCATATTGCTGTGGGCCGTCATCGGAATCCCGTTGGCCCTTATTCCAGCCTTTATCGTGGCAGAGTTAATTTTTCGCCTCAAAAGCGTGAGAGCACAATATGTTTTCCGGACGCTATTGATTATTCCGATGGTTTTGCCGACGGTGGTGATGATTTTGTTGTGGTATTTCTTCTATGAACCGGATGGAATCATCGGTCGCGTCCTAAGTCTATTGGGGGACACGCAAGCAATGAATCAAGCGTGGCTAGCGAATCCTCACTGGGCCTTATTAGCGTTGATTGTCATCGGATTCCCTTGGATCGGTGCATTTCATTTATTAATTTATTTGGCGGGATTGCAAGGGACCCCAACCGATGTGTTTGACGCCAGGCAAATTGATGGGTGTACATGGGCTCAGAGACTCTGGCGTATTGACATTCCCCTTTTACTACCGCAAATCAAGTTGCTACTCGTACTGACGACGGTAGGCGTGGCTCAGGTTTTAGTGGTGCCGCTCCTAATGACCAACGGCGGACCCTTCAACGCAACCATGACTCCCGTCCCGTACATGTATCAATGGGCCGTTGAGTACGACAAGTACGGCTATAGCATGAGCGTCGCCTTTATGCTATTCGTCGTTATTTTAGGTCTAACAATTATCAACATGAAATACTTTAAGACAGACACCAGTACGAACAGTTGACAAAGGAGAAGCTGCCGCGAGTAAACGTTCGCACGCTCAATGGGGTATCTATCTAATTTTGTCTCTTGTTACGTTTCTTGCGTTATTTCCGATTATCTTCATGATCTTCAATGCGTTGAAGTCTGAAACGGCATTGGCGGCAGCTCCTTTTAGTTTCCCTTGGCACCCCCTTTGGAGCAATTTTACCGAAGCCTGGATCGGGATTGCGAAGGTGTTCTGGCTCACCGGATGGGTCGAGGGTGTCAGCGTCCTATGCACGTTAGCCTTTTCGCTTTTATCTGGATACATGCATCCCCAGATAAGTCAGGGGGGTTTTCAGAATTCCAAAAGTACGGTATATTTAGGGTAATTAAAGCTGGCAGTGGAGGGAACCGTGGATGACATTGCTCGAATGGCACGACAAATTTCCGGATGACGAAGCCTGTCGGCAATATCTGTTTGATCAACGATGGCCGAACGGATTTGTATGCCCCAAATGCCAAGGCACCAAGTATTGGACGGTGCAGCGGTCGGGGCGGACCGCGCCGGTGTATGAATGTGCGGCGTGTGGTCACCAAGCCTCGGTGACCGCGGGAACGATCTTCCACCGGACCAAGGTCGCCTTGCGGGTATGGTTTATGGCTATTTTTCTCATCGCGGTGGATAAAGGCGGCAAGTCTGCCTTCGCTTTGAGCCGGGAATTGGGGTTGCCCTATGTCACGGCGTGGTTGCTGCACCACAAAATTCAGCAGGCCATGACGGAACGCAACAGTCGCTATCAATTGGGGGGCTTGTTGGAACTCGATGATGCCTATTTTGGGGGCATCAGTCACGGCCCCGGCAAGCGGGGCCGCGGGACCGACCAAGATCCGGTGATGGTCGGGGTCAGCCTCACGGAGAAAGGGCATCCGCAGTACGCGTTCTTAGAGGCGGTGCCGGACCTCCAGGACGAGACCGTGAAGGCGGTGCTCGAACGACGTGTGGAAGATCAAGGCGTCTGGCGGACGGACGGGGCACCGGTGTACGCGAGTGCTGCCCAAGAGCATAAAGCGGAGCCCAAGGTCACCCTCAGCACGGACCCCCAAGCGGCCGAAGTGTTTCACTGGATCAATACCGTCATTAGCAATGCGAAGGCGTTTATCGATGGTACCTATCACGGGCGCGGTCGCGCCCGGCGCCAGCTCTATTTAGAGGAGTTTACCTACCGATTCAACCGATGGCACATGGGCACGCGGATCGCTGAGCGGTTAGTCTTGGCCTGTCTGACCAGCAAGCCCCATCCTTACGCCACGTAGCAGATGGTATACACGGGAACATTGTGTTGTTTCATACACCGTCTGGCGTCTCGATAGCTACCACTGACTGCGCTGACACCCGTGGTATACAACGACATCGTCAGAGTCCGTTGTAAGCAACTCCAATCGTCTCCGCGCTTCAGGATGTCACTAGGTGACATGTTTTTTGGAAAACAGCAGCAAAATTCATGGGGATTATTGGAGTGAATGGGGTAGCCGGTTGATTACTTTTCATAAGTCCGGTGGAGGCTGTGCCCTATTACCTGACCCGGGATGCATGATTGAGATTGCAATGCGTGGCCTGATGCCTTGGCGAGGTGCCGGTAGACTGACAATCTGAGCAACCGTACAGGCCACATCTTATTGGAAATATGCAGAAAAGGTTCTTTGGCCGCGAATCCGACTACAGTGTACGCACGAATGTATAAAATAATATTGACAACCTCATTCTTCTGGCAGTACTATCAATATTGTACCAGGAGTACTAATCACGGGCGGACTTCATTTGACGTTAGTTATGAATGAGGATCTATGTTTCGAGTAAGTGGAAACACTGCGGACAGGCCCATTGGTGCGAGGTCGCCTGGATAACGTCCTAGCTCCGGTATTGACCGGGCAGGAAACTCCCAAGGCGGCCCTGCAGGAAGCGCAGACCCAATTGACGGACGTTATTGCGCAACAACGGGCCCTAAGTAAATAAGGCGTGTGGTCTGCAGTTAACGCTAATGCAGGTGGAGGAGGAAATGGGTTGAGATGCACTCGTTTCCCCTCTCCCGTTTCCCTTGGTGACCGCAAATTGCAACAGCCCATTGTAATGAGGGGGAGGCCATCGATTGATCCAAAATTCGGCTCTTACGCACTTTCTGTTATGGCCCTGGCTCGGGCCTTGGCGTTGGGTATTGGATGGTATTTGGTGGATTGCACTCTCGACCCCATGGTTCTCCAGAAAATGAAGAGATCTTACGTTCCGATCAACCCCACCTTGCAACGTCGTTGGGACAAGATGGACCAAGCTAGAATGGTGGACCCTGGCCGTATAACAGAAAGTGCGTAAGAGCCCAAAATTCGTGAATACCCTCTATCATGATCGATTTGGTATCGGGGTGCCGTGTACCCAAACGCTGGTCCCGGTAAAAACCGAGCAGACCAGCCAAGCAGGCCCAGTGATACCTAGCGATAGGGATTGTGCTACTAGTATCCTAGAAGCTCGGCCTAACGCATGACGCGTTAGAGCCCGGAATTTGAGAGGAGAGCCGATGATTACAATTTTAGGACGCGTTGAGTTGGGAGTTCAATCGTATTGTTACCGAGAGTTTTCCAATGAAATGGTCATTGCGGAGGTGAAAAAACTCGGGATGGGGTGCGTTGAACTTTCTCGCCGCCATCTGATGGACGTGACCGGTGACGGTGCAACTAACGTTGTTAGCCAATACCGCGATGCTAATGTGCGACTCAGTTCGTATGGAATTTTGCCGCTTGAACGGATCGCCCATCCGAGCGAGATCGAACCGTTATTTACATTCGCCCAACGTGCCGGAATCTCCACGCTAGGCGCGAGGCCAGATGCCTCAGCACTCCCGATTCTAGAACGGTTGTCGGAACAATACGGAGTGCGTATCGCCATTCACAATCACGGAAGGGACGACGACCTCTACGGATCTTGGGATCAACTCCAACAGGTTTTGAATCATACTTCTGATCGCGTCGGTCTGTGTCTAGACACAGGATGGATGATTGATGTGGGCGAAGACTTAGTCCACGTGATCGAATCGGTGGGGTCGAGAATCTATGGGATTCACTTCAAGGATTTTGGCTATACCAACGAGGGGGCCCGCGAAGAGACGATCTTAGGCCTCGGACGCCTGAACCTCATTGCTGTTATGAAGGCGCTAAAAGGCAATGGATTTCGTGGATGGGCGTCAATCGAATATGAGGCAGCGCCCAAGAATCCCACACCGAGTATCCTACAGTGTATTGAAGCGTTAGTTTCTGCTGACCCGGGCTAACCTCGGCCGACGTCGACTGGCTTACGAACTTCAGGCTCTCCCTTGGTGGAATGATGATGAGAGGTGCCTGATGCTCGGCGAAAGAAGGAGGATAGGATTTGAGAGTTCGCTCTGCGACGTTTGCGAGTTTCGCTAGACATGCATCCTTAGATGAGTTGGATTCACCTGTTTATGTGGAGCCAGGTTGCTAAAATCGCCCCGTCGTTCCCCTTCAAATGGAGGAATGAGGGTGAATTGACTGCTCGGGGTCAAGATGTCGCCCTGTTACCTGGCCCATCTTAAGATGCATCTCGCTAGATGATGTGTGTGGTCGGCCTAGTTCCCAGTTAGAGCCGAGAAACAGCTTCGTCCCCTACCGTCGCCTACACGGTCTCCATACAAGTGGCGTTTGAGTTGGTGATCCTGTGTAGGAACAACATGGTGATACGAAGAAAGGATGAGTGCGTGATGGGGGTACCGTCGATAGGTGTCGGGATTATCGGATGCGGACACGTAGCGCGCGCTGGACATGCTCCGGCCTACAGAGA